>NZ_DATDBG010000107.1:0-4681 GCF_036524955.1 Streptomyces sp. | reverse complement strand
GAACCGGACCCGTAGCCCGGGCCCGCGCCGGGACCGGACGCCGGCCCGCCGGCGGTACCGCCCTTCCCCGCCCGCGCCGCCGGCCCGAAACTCGCCAGTTCCTCGGCACTGGGCAGCTTGATGCTGGTGTGGGTGTCCCGGCTGGAGTCGGGCGCGGCGCCCCGCACCAGCGGTACGGCGCCGCGTCGGCGGTCGGGCGCGGGTTCGGCCTCGGTGAGGGCGGACCCGCGCCCGGCACCCGACGCCACGGCGGGTTCGTCCGCGTAGGACGGCTCGGCCCCCGCTCCCTGCGCGCCGGGGGCGGTCACCTCCAGCGCGGGCAGCCCGGCGAGGTGCGGCAGCAGGTCGCGCAGCCGGGCGCCGAGTTCTCCGGCGGTGAGCCGGGAGGCGGGTGCCTTGGCGAGGCAGGGCGCGAGGATCTGCCAGAGGTCGTCGGGCAGGTCAGGCAGCGGCTGGACGGTCTCCGTCACATGGCGGCGCAGTACGGCGCCGGGGTGGCCGCCGCCGAACGGGGTGAAGCCGGCCAGGAGCTCGTACAGCACGGTGGCGAGCGCGTAGATGTCGACGGAGGCGCGCGGCGGCAGACCCTCGATGATCTCGGGGGCGAGGTAGTCGGGCGTGCCGATGATGCGGGTGGCGCGGGTGCGGCGCGGGGTGTCGACGAGGCGGGCGATGCCGAAGTCGGTGAGCAGGGCGGGCGGGGCCCCGCCGGGTCCCGGCGGGGCGGCCGAGTCCAGGAGTACGTTCTCCGGTTTGACGTCGCGGTGGACGACACCGGCGGCGTGCGCGGCGGCCAGCCCGTCGGCGACGTCCGCGACGACGGCGACGGCCGCCTCGGGCGCCAGGCGGTGCTCGCGTTCCAGCCGGGAGCGCAGGTCGGTGCCGCGTACCAGGTCCATCACCAGGGCGAGGTCGGTGCCGTCGACCACGAGATCGCGGATGCCGACGATGTGCGGGTCGTCGAGGGAGAGCAGCGCGGTGCGCTCCTGGACGAAGCGGCCGACGAGGTCCTGGTCGGAGGCGAGGTCCTCGCGCAGCAGCTTGATGGCGACCGGGCCTTCGGGGCCCTCGCCGAGCCACACGGTGCCCGCGGATCCCCGCCCGAGTACCTGGTGGGCGGTGTACCGGCTGCCGATCTTCCTGGCCAAGGCTGCTCTCCGACTCCTCCGGCGGTCCGTCGCGTTGGCGACAAAGCTACGCGGATCAGGGGCGGTTCGGGGTACGGGCGTCCGGTGCGTGGGTGTTCTGCGGGAGAAATCACCCTCTGGAAGTCGACAAATCACCAACCTGAGGGACACAGGCGGGTGCGGTCGGCCGCTTCCGGCTGCCGGTGGCCTCCGTCAGCCGTTGCCCGAACCGCTCCCGGAGCCCTGGGTGAGCTCGGACACCTGGTCGTAGACCGACTGGACCCAGCCGGTCGTCGCGTCCCACAGGTTGCGGGTGCTGTCCACCCAATCGGGCAGCGGGGTGGTGTACCAGACGACGACGAAGACGGCGACCATCACCAGGATCACGGTCAGGCACCCCTTGAGGCAGCCGAGACCGGGGATCTTGACCGGGTTGGCGCTGCGGCGGCGCGGCTCGCGCCCCCGGGGAGCGGGCGCGGGCGCCGGGGGCGTGGGAGCGGGCGGGCGCTCGTACCGCTGCGGCTGCGGTTCGTACCGCTGCGGCTGGTAGCTCTGCGGCGGGGGCTGCGGCCGGTGGTGCTGCGGCTGCGGGGGCCGGCCCTGCGGGTATCCGTAGCCCTGGCCCTGGCCCTGGGGCGGCTGGGAGTACGGCTGCTGCTGCCCCTGGGGCGGCCGCTGCGGTTCGGGTTGCTGCGGCTGGCGGCGCGGGCGGCGGCGCAACGGGTCCTGCTCGGGCGGAAGGTAGCCCACCTCCGTCTGCTCGTTGCGGTGCCGCGCGGCGCTGAGCTGCGACTCCCACGGGTGCGGGCCCTGCGGTGCGCTCGGCGGCTGCGAGGATTCCGGCGTCGGCGGCAGCACCCGGGTCCCGTCCGCGGCCGGGCGGGCGTCGGCGGGCAGCACGCTGGTCGCGGCGTTCGGGTCGAAGGACGCTCCCGAGGGCAGTACCTGCGTCGGGTCGGAGTCGGCGGTCCGCTGCCCGTCGCCGGGCGCCGTGCCGGGTACCAGCGTCGGCGTCTCGTCCGGGGCCAGCAGCGCGCCCACACCGAACGCGGCCTCGGCCGCGGCCGGGCCGGCGTGGACGCCGATGCCGGCCGCGACCACCCGCAGCGCGCGGGCCAGGTTCTCCGCGCCGGGGCGCTGGGCGGGCTCCTTGCGCAGGCAGCGCTCGATGACCGTCCACAGCGGTTCCGGGACGGTGGTGGGTCGGCGCGGCGCGTCGTTGAGATGGGCGCGCAGTACGTCGATCGCGCTCTCGCCGCGGAACGGCGGATGCCCGGTGACCAGCTCGTACAGCATGATCCCGGCGCTGTAGACGTCGACCGCGGAGGTCTGCGGTCGGCCCTGCGCGGACTCGGGGGCGACGTAGGCCGGGGTGCCGACGAACTCGTGGGCACGGGTGACGCCCGGGGAGTCGGCCAGGCGGGCGATGCCGAAGTCGGTGAGCATCGGGTGCATGCGGTCGGCGCCGTCCTCGCCGACGACCGTGGCGAGCAGCACGTTGGCCGGCTTGAGGTCGCGGTGGACGACGCCGTCGGCGTGGCTTGCGGCGAGCGCGTCGGCGACGGCGGCGGTGAGCAGGGAGGCGGCGACCGGGGTGAACGGGCCGTTCTCCCGCAGGTGGCGGTGCAGGTCGGGGCCGTCGATCAGGTCCATGACCAGGGCGAGCAGGTCGCCCTCGACGACCAGGTCGCGGACCCGGACGATGTGCGGGTGGCGCAGCCGCACCAGGACCGAGCGCTCGCGCAGGAAGCGCATCACCACGTCGGGGTCGCCCGCCAGCTCTTCCCTGAGCACCTTCACCGCGACGGCGCCGCCCTCTTCGCCGCGCACCTGGCCGCGCCAGACGGTGCCCGTGGCGCCGCGCCCGAGCGGCTCCTCCAGGAGGTACTTGCTGCCTACCGGCCGCACGTCATGCGCTCCCTGCTCCGTAGTGGCTACGTCCGTGGCCGCCTCGGTGGCCACTACGGCGGCCACCTCGGTGCTCCGCGCCCGGCCCGTTGCCCGGCGATTTCCCGATTCCGGCCAAGCGTAGTGCCGTGCGGCGCGGTCGCGTCCTGGCGGCGCCGCCGGGTCACGGCCGCGGATTCGCCGGTAGGACGCGACGGGCGGCCCGAACGGTTGCGGGGGCGGCGGCGCGGGCAGTCGTCCGCGGGGTCACTCCCCGGCGGTCAGCGGCCGCGTACCGGCAGCGGTCCTTGGCGCACTGATTTCTGGTCGGTCTTCCCGCTCACTCCCTGCGCGGGCCGCCTCGTTCCTCGGCCGCCCACTCCAGGAGTTCGGGCGTCAGCCCTCCGAGACCGGGTCGTCGCGCACCCGTGCTCGGTCTTGATGGCATTCGCAGGCACGGCGAGTGCGGCATGATCATCGTCCGGTCGGCCAAGATCACCGGAGGCGGGACCGGCGACGGGCTGTCGGTGGCGGGTGGGAGGATGCATCCGTACGGTGCGGACGGGGCAACGGGGGTGCCACCGCCGCTCCTTGTCGTGTGAACGTGTTGTGTGCTGGTTGGGTGTGCCGCCGGTGGTGCCCGTGTGCCGCCTGTGGTGCTTGTAGTGCTTGTACGTCGACGCGCCCGCGTGCGGCGGGGAGGGGACTCTCCGTCGCGTGCCCGGGCCGGGCAGAAGGGACCGCGGACGAGATGCAGATCCGGCTGACCGTCCTCGGGCCGCGCAGCGGCCGGACAACACGAGGCTGCGACGTGCTCATCACCGCGCCGACGGGCACGGCGCTCAGCGCGGTGGCGGGGGCGCTGGCCTCGGCGGCGGGGTCCGGACAGCCCGGCGGCCGGTCGGCCGGCTCCTCCGTGGTGCTCTACTCGGGCGCGCAGCGGCTCGCCCCCACCGCCGTCCTCGGGGAGCCGCCGCTGGTGGACGGCGCGCTGGTCTCCCTGCACGCCCCGGCGCAGCAGCACGGCGACCCCGGGCAGTACGGCGATCACGGGCAGTACGGCCGGTTCGGGCAGTACGGGCGCCCGCCGGCCGAGCTGGCCAGGCTGCACGTGGTGGGCGGCCCGGACGCGGGCGGGGTGCATCTGCTCCAGGGCGGCCAGGCCCGCATCGGGCGCTCCGCCGACGCGGATGTGCCGCTCGACGACCCGGACGTCTCGCGGCTGCACTGCGAGGTCGCGGTCGATCCGGACGGCCGGGTCACGGTGGCCGATCTCGGGTCCACCAACGGCACCACGCTGGCCGGCCGCCCGGTCGGGCCGCGCCCGCTGCCCTTTCCCCCGGGCGCACTGCTCCGGATCGGTGAATCGTCGCTCCGCCTGGACGGGCCGGAGGCGGCGCCGCCGCCTCCGCTGCCCGCGGTGCCGGACGGAGACGGGCACCTGCGGGTGTCGCTCCGGGAGGGCCCGTGGCCGTCGGTGCCCGGATACCAGCAGGGTTACGCACCGGGGTACGAGCAAAGGCCCGCGACCGGGGACGCGCCTGACGGGCCCGGGCCGGACCGGGCAGACGGCTGGGGCTCCCTGCGCCGGGACCCGCGGGAGGACCCGCACGACGAGCGGGAGACCGGCGCCGGCCCCGCGGACGGCGGCGGAACCGTGGCGGACG
>NZ_DATDBG010000106.1:0-12656 GCF_036524955.1 Streptomyces sp. | reverse complement strand
CCACGCCCTGCGTCACTGGTACGCCTCGGTCCTGCTCGACGCGGGCGAGTCGATCCGAGCCGTCTCGGAGTACCTCGGGCATAGCGACCCCGGCTTCACGCTGCGCACCTACACGCACCTGATGCCCGCCAGCGCCGCGCGGACGAGGCGGGCGATCGACCAGGCGTTCGCCCTGAAGGTGAAGGGCACTTCTGAGATCATGTGCCCTCACTGTGCCCTGGCGGCCTGAGAGCCCCGGTTCGGGCAGCCGATCGGGAGGGGCGGCGCGCCCGTCCCTTGACGGAGAAACCGCAGCTCAGGGCCACACCAGGCAGTAGAGCTGGTGCCCCGACTCCTCGCAGCGGCGGGCGAAGTCCTGCCATTCGTGGAGCATTTGGGAGATGACGAAGGCGTCGCGGGGGCCGCGGCGGTCGGGGACGGTGGACCAGATGAAGGCGGCGGCGCCGAGGGACTCCTCGTTGGCGGTGCGGAGGGGTTCGACGACGGAGGCCGGGAGGCGGACGACGGCGTAGTCGGGGTGGAGGACGACGAGTTCGAGCGGGGGGACCTTGGAGGGCGGTATGCCTTCGATGCCGGTGAGGACCATCGCGGCCATCGTCTCCGGCTTGACCTTGGTGTACATGCCCTGGCCGAGTTCGTCGCCGCCGAGTTCCTCGGGGCGCATGGAGATCGGGACGCGGGCCGCGGTGGCACCGTCGGGCGCACCGAAGTACTTGTAGGTCACCCCCACTCGGCCACCCCTGCTCCTGCCCTTCGCGGTCGATCGGCCCGCGTCTTCGCGGACTTCCCGGTCTCCGGCGTGCTCTGCGCCTGCTGCGTCTGATCCGTGTGCTGCGTCTGCTGCGTGTTCGGCGCCATGTCGTGCGTCGTCGTGCGGTGCGCGGCGGCGCCTGCCAGTGGGGCGGGTGGGTTCGGGCCCGGGGTCGGCATCGCCCGACCCTTCGCCCGGTGAGCCACCACGCTGCTGCATTCCACTACCCGACCATCCGCTGACCCAACCCTGCAACCCGATCATCGTCTCAGATGCCGGGTTGAGACGTTACGGCGCAACGCCCGGCGTTTGAGACCATGTGCGAGTGAGCTATCCCTACGAAGCACCAGTGTCCCAGGAACTCTTCGACCGTGCGGCGACCGTGACGCCCGGCGGTGTGAACTCTCCGGTACGGGCGTTCCGTGCCGTGGGTGGTACGCCCCGCTTCATGGTGTCCGGCACCGGTCCGTACCTCACCGACGCGGACGGGAGGGAGTACGTGGATCTCGTCTGCTCATGGGGGCCGATGATCCTCGGGCACGCCCATCCCGAGGTGATCGCGGCCGTGCAGGCGGCCGTCACGCGCGGTACGTCCTTCGGAACGCCCGGTGAGGGCGAGGTGGCCCTCGCCGAGGAGATCGTCGCGCGGGTCGAACCGGTCGAGCAGGTGCGGCTGGTGTCGTCCGGGACCGAGGCGACGATGTCCGCGATCCGGCTCGCCCGCGGATTCACCGGGCGGGCGAAGGTGGTCAAGTTCGCAGGGTGCTACCACGGTCATGTGGACGCGCTGCTGGCCGCCGCGGGTTCCGGCGTGGCCACTTTCGGGTTGCCGGACACCCCCGGGGTGACGGGCGCGCAGGCCGGTGACACGATCGTGTTGCCGTACAACGACATCGAGGCCGCACAGCGGGCGTTCGCCGCCCATCCGGGGCAGATCGCCTGTGTGATCACCGAGGCGTCGCCCGGGAACATGGGTGTCGTGCCGCCGCGTGAGGGGTTCAACGCCGCGCTCAAGCAGCTCTGCGCGGAGGACGGCGCGCTGTTCATCTCCGACGAGGTCATGACCGGCTTCCGGGTCAGCAGATCCGGTTGGTACGGGCTTGATGGAGTACGTCCGGATCTGATGACCTTCGGCAAGGTGATGGGTGGCGGGTTCCCCGCGGCGGCCTTCGGGGGACGCGCGGACGTCATGGCGCACCTCGCGCCGGCCGGGCCGGTGTACCAGGCCGGCACCCTGTCCGGGAACCCGATCGCCACCGCGGCCGGCCTCGCGCAGCTCAGGCTGCTGGACGAGGCGGCGTACCGACACGTGGACGCGGTCTCGCGGGAGATCCAGGGGCTGGTCGGGGAGGCACTGACCAAGGAGGGCGTCTCCCACCGCGTGCAGAACGCGGGCAGCATGTTCTCCGTGTTCTTCACGGAGGAGGAGGTCCGGGACTACGAGAGCGCCAAGCGTCAGCAGGCCCACCGCTTCACCGGCTTCTTCCACGCGATGCTGGCGCAGGGCGTGTACCTGCCGCCGTCCGCGTTCGAATCCTGGTTCGTATCGACCGCGCACGACGCGCGGGCCGTGGAGCGGATCGCCGCAGCCCTGCCCGCCGCCGCACGTGCCGCAGCGGAGGCGCAGGAATGAGCAGCATCGGTTCTGCGGGTTCTGCGGGCTCTCCGGGCAGCGGCCTGACCGTCGTCCACCTCGTACGCCACGGCGAGGTGCACAATCCCGGCGGGGTGCTGTACGGCAGGGCGCCCGGCTACCACCTGTCCGAGCTGGGGCGGCGGATGGCCGACCGGGTCGCGGAGCACCTGGCGGGGCGGGACATCGCGTACGTCGTCGCCTCGCCGCTGGAGCGGGCGCAGGAGACCGCGACGCCGATCGCCAAGACGCACGGCCTGGACCTGGCGACGGACGCGCGGCTGATCGAGGCGCAGAACATCTTCGAGGGCAAGAACTTCGGGGTGGGGGACGGTGCGCTGCGCAGGCCGGGCAACTGGAAGTACCTGCGCAATCCGTTCCGGCCGAGCTGGGGTGAGCCGTACGTCGAGCAGGTCGTACGGATGATGCAGGCGTTGGACGCGGCCCGGGACGCGGCGCGCGGGCGCGAAGCGGTGTGCGTCAGCCACCAGTTGCCGATCTGGGTGGTGCGCAGCTTCGCCGAGCGGCGGCGGCTGTGGCACGACCCCCGTAACCGGCAGTGCACGCTCGCCAGCCTCACCACCTTCACGTTCGACGGCGACGAGATCGTCTCCGTCGGCTACAGCGAGCCCGCGATCGACCTCGTCCCGCCCCATCTGCGGGCCGGCGCGAAGTCGGTGAAGGGCGGCCAGAAGGCCTTCGGCGCGTAGCGCCTGCGGCGTGCTCACGGGGGGGCGGCGCGCTGTTGTCTCCCGGGGATACGGTGCGGTGCGGGCGCGGGGTGTGTACGTCCCGGGGCGCGGGGGTGCGTACGGGCGCGCGCGTACGGGTGCGGGGCACCCGGGGTGCGGCCCGCGCGTACCCCGGGCGCGTAAGGGGTGCGGGCGCGGCGCCGGCGGGCGGGTGGCGCGGAGGCGGGAAGCGGACAGCCGCACCCTCCGCCCACCCTCGGCACCCCCCGAGCGGCTGCTGGCACCCCCGGAGGGGTGGTTGGCGTGGGCTGGATGAGGGTTATGAGCCGTAAACCGTCTTGTATGCGGTAACCGTACGGAACCTGTGAACGTCATGGTGGATGACCAGGGTTCTGTCCCTCTTCGGCTGGAGGCGCACCGCCTCCGGCTGGAGGCGCACCTCGGGGTGTGGGACGCGGAAGAGACGGGGTTCGGAAAATGAGCGTCATGAGCCGGAGGACTCTGCTGACGACGACCGCGGCGGCGGCCGCCGCCACGGTCGTGGCAGGGTGCGGCGAAGGGGCCGTGAAGGGGGAGAAGGGCCCGCGCGGAGGCGGGAAGACGGGGAGCGGGCAGAGCGCGCCGGCGAAGGTGACGCTGATCGGGGACGGTTCCACCGCGCACACCGGGCCGCAGCCCCATCAGCCGGTGGTGGACCGGCTGGAGCCCGGGCAGACGCCGCCGCAGTTCGTGATCTTCTCCTGGGACGGGGCCGGGGAGGTGGGGAACGGGCTGTTCCCCCGGTTCCGGAAGCTCGCCGCCGACCACGGCGCCTCGATGACGTTCTTCCTGTCCGGGCTCTACCTGCTGCCCGAGGAGAGGAGACGGGTGTACGCGCCGCCGAACAACGCACCCGGCGCTTCCGACATCGGCTACCTCACCGACGAGCACATCCGGATGACCCTGGACAACCTCCGCCTGGCCTGGCTGGACGGCCACGAGATCGGCACCCACTTCAACGGCCACTTCTGCGCGGGCAGCGGCAGTGTGGGCCAGTGGACGCCCGCCGACTGGCGGAGCGAGATCGAGCAGGCGAAAGGTTTTGTCACCCGGTGGAAGACGCACACCGGCTGGCACGACCAGGACCCGCTGCCGTTCGACTACGAGAAGGAACTGGTCGGCGGTCGCACGCCGTGCCTGCTCGGCCAGGAGAACCTGCTGCCGGTCGCGCGTGAACTCGGGTGGCGGTACGACGCCAGTTCCCCGGGCGACAACCAGGTCTGGCCGTCGAAGAAGGACGGGGTCTGGGACCTGCCGCTCCAGCTCATCCCCTTCCCCGGGCACACCTTCGAAGTGCTGTCCATGGACTACAACATGCTGGCGAACCAGTCGCAGCAGGCCACCAGTTCCGACCCGCGCAACTATGACGGCTGGCGCCGGCAGGCCGCCGCCTCGTACATCGCGGGCTTCCAGCGGGCGTACGAGACCAACCGCGCGCCCTTCTACATCGGCAACCACTTCGAGCAGTGGAACGGCGGCATCTACATGGACGCCGTGGAGGAAACGTTCAAGCACATCGCCTCCGCCGGGCACGGCGACGTCCGGCTGGTCTCCTTCCGGCAGTTCGTGGACTGGCTGGACGCGCAGGACCCGGCGGTGCTGGCCCGCCTGCGCACGCTGGAGGTCGGAGAGCAGCCTCCGGGCGGCTGGCGGGCGTTCCTGACGGCGACCCCCGCCACGACCTGATCCTTACTTGGGGCATATTGCCGCTTTTGGTGTGGGTATCGGGGGCGGCCAAGATCGCCCCGGGGGCCATGCGAAACTTTTCACATGAGTCCTACCCGCGCCCTCCGGCGCCGTGCGTTCCGCAGTGCCGCGGCACTGGCCGGAGCCGCGGTGCTGGCGTTGGCGGTCGCCGCCTGTTCGTCCAGCGGAAGCTCGGCGACGGGCGAGTCCAACTTCGTCGGCGGCACCGGCGAGATCGCCGTCGTCAGGCCCGCCGACCGCAAGCCCGCGCCCGAGCTGTCGGGCAAGACGGTGAGCGGCGGCCAGGACAGCCTCGCCGCTCACAAGGGCAAGGTCGTCGTGGTCAACATCTGGGGCTCGTGGTGCGCGCCCTGCATCGCCGAGGCGGCCAACCTGGTGAACGTCGCCAACGCCGACCGGGCCAAGGGCGTGCAGTTCCTCGGCATCAACACCCGGGACCTGGTGATCTCCAACGCCGCGCGGTTCGAGAAGAACCACCAGGTGCCGTATCCGAGCCTGTTCGACCCCTACGGCAAGCTGATGCTGCGCTTCCCCAAGGGCAGTCTCAACCCGCAGTCCATCCCCGCCACCATGGTCATCGACCGGCAGGGCCGGATCGCGGTCCGGGCGCTCAAGGCGCTCAGCGAGGACGAGCTCAACAAGATCATCGATCCGATCGCCGCCGAGAAGTGACGGGGCGGGCCACCCCATGACCCACGCCGCCACGCAGCTCGCCGCCACCCACGCCGCCACCGCCCTCGCGCTCGACACCAGCCGGACCGTCTTCACCGGCGCGCTGGTGGCCGCCATACCCGTCGCGGTCCTCGCGGGGCTGGTCTCCTTCTTCTCCCCCTGCGTGCTGCCGCTGGTGCCGGGTTACCTGTCGTACGTGACCGGGGTCACCGGCAGCGATCTCGCCGAGGCCCGGCGCGGGCGGATGGTCGTCGGCGCGTCCCTGTTCGTGCTCGGCTTCAGCGCCGTGTTCGTGTCCACCGGCGCCCTGTTCGGCAACTTCGGCTGGACCCTCCAGGAGCACCGGCAGACCCTGACGAAGATCTTCGGCGCGGTTACCATCGTGCTGGGCCTGGCCTTCATGGGGATCGTCGGCGGCCTCACCCAGCGCGAGTTCCGCTTCCACCACCGGCCCGCCGCGGGGCTCGCGGGGGCGCCGCTGCTCGGGGCGCTGTTCGGGCTCGGCTGGGCGCCCTGTGTCGGTCCGACGCTCGGCGCGGTGCAGACGCTCGCGCTCAGCGACGCGAACGCCGGGCGCGGCGCGCTGCTGATGGTCTTCTACTGCCTCGGTCTCGGTCTGCCGTTCATCGTGGCGGCCGTCGCGTTCCGGCGTACGCTCGGCGCGTTCGGGTGGGTCAAACGCCATTACGCCTGGGTCATGCGGCTCGGCGGCGGGATGCTCGTCGCCGTCGGTGTGCTGCTCGTGACGGGCGTGTGGGACCACATCACCTACCAGATGCAGATCTGGTCAAGCAGCTTCACCCCAGGGGTCTGACTCATGAGCACCACGCACAAGAGCGACCGGGACCAGCGCGCGGGCGGCGCCGAGGAGGTCCGGCCCGCCCAGGAGCGGCCGACCCAGGAGCGGTCCGCCGACGACGGGCTCGGCGCGGCCGGCGCGCAGCTCAGCACGCAGCCCGCCGACACCCTGAGCAGCGTGCCCGGGCTCGGCCTCCTCGGCTGGCTGCGCTGGATGTGGCGCCAGCTCACCTCGATGCGGGTCGCCCTGATCCTGCTCTTCCTGCTGTCGCTCGCCGCGATCCCCGGTTCGCTGATCCCGCAGCACACCGACGACCTCAAGGTCGAGACGTTCAAGCAGCAGCACCCCGACGTCAGCCCGCTGTACGACCGGCTCGGGCTGTTCCACGTCTACAGCTCGCCGTGGTTCGCCGCGATCTACATCCTGCTGTTCATCTCGCTGGCCGGCTGTATCATCCCGCGCAGCTGGCAGTTCGTCGGCCAGCTGCGGGCCAGACCGCCGGCCGCCCCGCAGAATCTGACGCGCCTGCCCGCGTACACGACCTGGCGCACCGACGCCACGCCCGAACAGGTCGCCGAGGCGGCCCGCACGGCGCTGCGCGGGCGCCGTTTCCGTACCAGCGTGACCGGTACGTCGGTGGCCGCGGAGAAGGGCTACCTGCGGGAGTTCGGCAACCTGGTCTTCCACGTCGCGCTGTTCGGGCTGCTGATCGCGTTCGCCGTCACGTCGCTGTACAAGGCGGAGGGCGGCAAGCTGATCGTCGAGGGCGACGGCTTCTCCAACAACCTCACGCAGTACGACGACTTCAGCCCCGGCACGCTCTACGGCGCCGACGACCTCCAGCCGTTCGGCTTCGACCTGAACAGCTTCTCCGCGAAGTACGCCACCTCCGGCCCGGAGAGGGGCAGTGCGCGGATGTTCCGGGCGAACATCCACTACTGGAACGGCGCCGACGGCACGCCGGTCAAGGGCTCCATCGCGGTCAACCACCCGCTGAGCATCGGCGGCGAGAAGGTCTATCTGATCTCGCACGGCTACGCGCCCGTGGTCACGGTACGGGACGGCCAGGGCAATGTGGCCTACGAGGGTCCGGTCCCCTTCCTGCCGCAGGACAACTTCCTCACCTCCGTCGGTGTGATCAAGGTCCCGGACGCGATCGGCAAGGACGGCAAGCCCGACCAGCTCGGCTTCCAGGGCACGTTCGCCCCGACCTTCGCCATCGACAACGTCCGGGGGCCGCACTCGACCTTCCCGACGCTGGACCGCCCGGCGCTGTTCCTCACCGCCTACCACGGAGATCTCGGCCTGGGCTCCGGTCTGCCGCAGAACGTGTACCAGCTCGAAACGCGGAAGCTGAAGCAGTACAAGAGCCCCGACGGACAGCCGGTGCGGGACGTGCTGGTCCCGGGCGCGACGATGAAGCTCCCCGGTGGCGGCTCGCTCACCTTCGACGGCGTCAAGACCTGGGCCAGCTTCACCATCTCCCACCAGTCGGGCAGCGGGGCCGCGCTGATCAGCGGGGTGGCGGCGATCCTGGGCCTGGCCGGTTCGCTGTTCATCCAGCGCCGCCGGGTGTGGGTCCGCGCGGTACGCGGCACCGGCGGTGTCACGCTGGTCGAGATGGGCGGCCTCGGCCGCAGCGAGTCGGCGCGGATCGCCGACGAACTCGGTGACATCGCGCTCCAACTCCAGCCGGACGCACCCGCGAAGCCGGAAGAGCCCGCGGAGCCGGACGCACCCGCGGAGCCGGAAGAGCCCGCGGAGCCTGACGCCACCCGGCCGACGGCACCGGACCACCCCCAAACCCCAGCAGAACCCACCCCCCTGCCAGACGAAGAAGGAGCCCGCGCGTGAATATCGCTGCCGCGGTCAACGAGAACTTCGCGAACTACAGCAACTACCTGATCCGCTCGGCGATGTTCGTGTACGCGCTCGCCTTCCTCGCGCACCTCGCCGAGTGGGCCTTCGGCAGCCGCAGCAAGGTGGCCGTCCAGTCCGCGGCGCTGGCCGCCGGGGCCGCGGACGGTACGGCCGCGCCCTCGGTCACCGTGCGGGTCGCACAGCGCGGCGGCACCACCACCCTGGAACGCCCCACGGTCATCACCCGCGCCTCCGCCAGCGACCGCGGCATCGAGGACGGGCCGGGTGCGGCCGGCGGCACGGAGAAGGGCGACCTCTACGGCCGGATCGCGGTGTCCTTCACCACGCTGGCCTGGCTGCTGCACGTCGCGGGCGTCGCCTTCCGCTGCGCGTCCGTGCAGCGGGCGCCCTGGGGCAACATGTACGAGTTCTCCACCACGTTCGGCATGGTCGCGGTCGGCGCGTACCTCGTGCTGCTCGCGCTGGGCAAGAACGTCCGCTGGATCGGCCTGTTCCTCACCACCTCCGTCCTGCTCGACCTGGGCCTGGCCCTGTCGGTGCTGTACACCTCCAGCGACCAGCTCGTGCCGGCCCTGCACTCGTACTGGCTGTGGATCCACGTGTCCTGCGCGATCATCTCCGGTGCGGTGTTCTACCTGGCCGCCGTCGGCACGCTGCTGTACCTGCTGCGGGACGCGTACGAGGTGGCGCTCACCGCGGGCAGGGCGGGGAACGGCCGCTGGGCGGACATCATGCGGCGGCTGCCGGCCGCGGCGACCCTGGACAAGTTCGCCTACCGGATGAACGCGCTGGTCTTCCCGCTGTGGACGTTCACCATCATCGCGGGCGCGATCTGGGCGCAGGCCGCGTGGGGCCGCTACTGGGGCTGGGACCCCAAGGAGACCTGGTCGTTCATCACCTGGGTCGCGTACGCCGGCTACCTGCACGCCCGCGCGACCGCCGGGTGGAAGGGTCGCAAGGCCGCCTACCTGGCGCTCATCGCCTTCGCGTGCTTCCTGTTCAACTACTACGGCGTGAACATCTTCGTCACCGGCAAGCACTCGTACGCCGGGGTCTGAGGTTCACTCGCCGAGCAGGCCCACTCGCCTTCCTGGCCGGTCTTCCTGCTCTCCCCCTGCCTTCGGCGGGAGGTGCCCCCACCCTCCGCGGCCGGCCTCGTTCCTCGGCCGCCCACTCCGGGAGCTCGGGCGTCAGCCCTCCGCTCCTCCTGGTCGGTCTTCCTGCTCACACCCTCCGCGGCCGGCCTCGTTCCTCGGCCACCCACTCCGGGAGCTCGGGCGTCAGCCCTCCCGGTTCCGGCGGGGCTCACTCGCCCTCCGGCGGCGGCCCGTCCTTCCTGTTCTGCTTGTTGAGCTCGCTCAACGAGCGCAGGAAGTCCGGGTTGTCGTCGGGGGCTATCCACTCACGCCGTCCCTCGGTGTTCGGATCGGTTCCGCCCCGGCCGTACCGCCGGGCGGGGTGCTGCTCGGCGGACGTGGCGCCGGCCGCAGCGACGCCCCGGCCGCGCCGGCGGCCCGCGATCAGCCAGGCGAGCGGGCCGACCAGCACCTCGCCGAAGAGCAGGATGATCAGCACCCACGCCACCTTGGGCAGCCCGCGCACCTCGCGCTCGGGCGTGCCGAGGCAGTCGACGAAGGCGTAGATCCACAACCCGATCACCAGTACGTACGGCAGATACCGCAGCATAAGACCCCCCACATCGTGATCTCTTGACCCTCTCCAGGGTAACCACGGTGCACGGCTCGGCGGGTGGCCGGGGCACGTGCCCTGTGGACAAGGTGCGAGACTGGGGCGCATGGCTTACGACGATCTCCGCTCGTTCCTCCGGGCCCTGGAGAAGGACGGCGACCTCAGGCGGATCACCGCCGAGGTGGACCCGCATCTGGAGGTCGGCGAGATCACCGACCGGGTCAACAAGGCCGGCGGGCCCGCGCTGCTCTTCGAGAACGTACGGGGCTCGGTCGCGCCGCTGGCCATGAACGTCTACGGCACCGACCGCCGCCTGCTGAAAGCGCTGGGCCTGACCTCGTACTCCGAGATCAGCGACAAGATCGCCGGGCTGCTCAAGCCGGAACTGCCGCACGGGTTCGTGGGCGTGCGCGAGGCGTTCGGCAAGCTCACCGGGATGATGCACGTGCCGCCCAAGAAGGTGAAGGACGCGCCGGTGCAGGAGCGCGTGGTCACCGGCGACCAGGTGGACCTGGACGGGTTGCCGGCCCTGTTCACCTGGCCGCAGGACGGCGGGTCCTTCTTCAACCTGGGCCTGACGCACACCAAGGACCCCGACACCGGCATCCGCAACCTGGGCCTGTACCGGCTCCAGCGGCACGACCGCCGCACCATCGGCATGCACTGGCAGATCCACAAGGACAGCCGCAACCACTACCAGGTCGCCCAGCGGCGCGGTGAGCGGCTGCCGGTCGCGATCGCCTTCGGCTGCCCGCCGGCCGTGACGTACGCGGCGACCGCGCCGCTCCCCGGCGACATCGACGAATACCTCCTCGCGGGCTTCGTGCAGGGCAAGCGGGTGGAGATGGTGGACTGCAAGACGGTGCCGCTCCAGGTCCCGGCGCACGCCGAGGTGGTGCTCGAAGGGTGGCTGGAGCCCGGGAAGACGCTGCCGGAGGGGCCGTTCGGCGACCACACCGGCTTCTACACCCCGCAGGAACCGTTTCCCGCACTGACCATCGACTGCGTGACGATGCGCCAGCGGCCGCTGTTCCAGTCGATCGTGGTGGGCCGGCCGCCGACCGAGGACGGGCCGCTGGGGCGGGCCACCGAGCGGTTCTTCCTGCCGCTGCTGAAGATCATCGTGCCGGACATCGTCGACTACCACCTGCCCGAGGCGGGCGGCTTCCACAACTGCGCGATCGTCTCGATCGACAAGAAGTACCCCAAGCACGCACAGAAGACGATGCACGCGATCTGGGGCGCGCACATGATGTCGCTCACCAAGCTGATCGTCGTGGTCGACGCCGACTGCGATGTGCACGACCTGCACGAGGTCGCCTGGCGGGCGCTGGGCAACACCGACTACGCCCGCGACCTGACCGTCGTCGACGGCCCGGTCGACCACCTCGACCACGCCTCCTACCAGCAGTTCTGGGGCGGCAAGGCGGGCATCGACGCGACCCGGAAACTGCCCGAGGAGGGCTACACCCGCGACGGCGGCTGGCCGGAGATGGTGCTCTCCGATCCGGAGACCTCCGATCGGGTGACGAAGCGCTGGAAGGAGTACGGGCTGTGACGCGATGGCTGACGATGGAGGCGGGCCGAGCCGTCGGCGGGCCCCGCGCCTGCGGGGACGACCCGGAGTACGGGCTGTGAGCAGCGAGGCGGTCCTCGAAGGCGGCGGCCGGCCCACTCCGCCGGTCAGTGGCGGCGTGCCCGCCTTCCTGCGGCTGGTGATGATCGAGCACTCCGTGTTCGCGCTGCCCTTCGCGTACATCGCGGCACTCACCGCCATGTTCCAGGACGACGGCCGGGTGCACTGGGGCGAACTGCTGCTGGTCACCGTGGCGATGGTGGGCCTGCGCACGTTCGCCATGGCGTGCAACCGGATCATCGACCGGGAGATCGACGCCCGCAATCCCCGTACCGCCGGGCGTGAACTGGTCACCGGGGCTCTGTCCGTACGGTCGGCGTGGACCGGCGCGCTGATCGCCCTCGCGGTGTTCCTGGGGGCTGCGGCGTTGCTCAACCCGCTGTGCCTGGCGCTCGCGCCGATCGCGGTGGTGCCGATGGTGGTCTACCCGTACGGGAAGCGGTTCACCGACTTCCCGCACGCCATCCTGGGGCTGGCGCAGGCGATGGGCCCGGTCGGCGCGTGGCTGGCGGTCACCGGCTCCTGGTCGTGGGACGCGGTGATCCTGGGGCTCGCGGTCGGCGTGTGGATCGGCGGGTTCGACCTGATCTTCGCCTGCCAGGACGTGGCCGCGGACCGGGCGCACGGCGTGAAGTCGGTGCCGGCCCGGTTCGGCATTCCGGCCGCGCTCTACGGGGCCCGCGCCTGCCACGCCGTCACCACGGGCCTGCTGGTCTGGTACGGGGCCGCCTCCGACGCCGGCGCCCTGTGGTGGGTGGGCCTGGCGATCGTGGTGGGCGCGTTCCTCTACGAGCACTCGATCGTCAAGCCGCACGACCTGAGCCGGCTCAACCGCGCGTTCTTCACGGTGAACGGCGTGATCGGCATCACGCTCTTCGTGTGCGCGCTGTTCGACCTGACCGCGCGCGGTCTGGGGGCGTGACCGCGGACGGCAGTCGTCCCGGCCGGCGGTGAGACCCGTCGCGGGCGGGACGGATCCGTACCCGCGCTTCAGTCCGAGTAACCGTCCGGGCCGATGTCGTCGTCCTCACGGCGGAAATCCTCGCGGTCCGGAACCGGCGGCAGCCTTACATGACTCACCGGTCCCTCTTCCGTCCCGGAGCGTCGCGCCGTCGCGACCCGCGCCAGCCGGTGACGGCGACCGGGCCGCCCGTTCC
>NZ_DATDBG010000105.1:0-24653 GCF_036524955.1 Streptomyces sp. | reverse complement strand
GCACCGTCGCGGGCCTCCGACCGGCCCACCCCGTCGGGTCCACCCGCCGACCGGCCGCCGTCACCACCGCGTGGCGCAGCCGGCCGGCCTCCGCTCCCGGCGCGGCCGGAGACCCCGCCCGGGCGCGACGGGCGGCCGCGGTCGTCGTCGCGGGGCTGGCGCGGGTGGGTCACCGGGGGGCCTTCCGGGTGGCGGGGTTCACGTCGGTCACCTGCTGGGGGTGGTGGTCGCGGTGGGTGGGGGCGGTGGGGCCGTCGCCACCTGCGGAGTGCCGCGGACGGCGCCGTTCGGGGTGAGGAAGGCAGGGTTGCCGCCCGGGACCATGCCCAGTTCGCGGGCCCGGCGCTCCAGCGAGCCGGGTGCGCCGAACCGGTCGACCTCCTGCTGGAGCGCCTGCTGCTCGTCCGTGTACCCCGTGGTCTCCTTCTCCAGCTTGTTCAGCTCGAAGGAGTCCCGGTTGACCGCGGCGTTCAGCAGCAGCAGCGAGATCAGGCCACCGGCCAGCAGCGTCACGATCAGTACGACGAACGGGGTGCGCGCCGCGGTTGCGGACGGCCGCCCCAGCCGCCCCGGACTGAGGCCCGGACCGGGCGCGATCCGGGGGGACCCGATCCGGCCCGGCCCGCCCGGGCCCCTCCCGCCGCGCCCCGCCCCGCTCACCGTTCGTCCTCGCGAATGCGCTGCGCGCCGCGCAGCCGGGCAGGCGCGGCCCGCCGGTTCTCGGCGATCTCGTCCTCCGTGGGCAGCTCGGCACCCCGGGTGAGCAGCTTCAGCCGCGGCTGGTACCGCTCGGGCACCACCGGCAGCCCCGGCGGCGCCGTGTTCGCCGCGCCGGCCGCGAACACCTGCTTGACCAGCCGGTCCTCCAGCGATTGGTACGACAGCACGGCGATCCGCCCGCCGACAGCGAGCGAGGCGACGGCCGCCGGGATGGCCCGCTCCAGTACGGCCAGCTCGCCGTTGACCTCGATCCGCAGCGCCTGGAAGGTCCGCTTCGCCGGGTTGCCACCGGTGCGCTTGGCGGCCTGCGGCAGCGCGTTCCTGATCAGCTCCACCAGCCGCGCGCTGGTGGTGAAGGGTTCCCGCGCGCGTTCCCGCACCACCGCGTCCACGATCTTGCGGGCGAACTTCTCCTCCCCGTACGCGCGCAGGATCCGGACCAGCTCGCCCGGCGGGTAGGTGTTCAGCACCTCCGCCGCGCTGATCCCCTCGGACTGGTCCATCCGCATGTCCAGCGGCGCGTCCTGGGCGTACGCGAAGCCGCGGTCGGCCTCGTCGAGCTGCATGGAGGAGACACCGAGGTCGAACAGGACGCCCTGGACGCGGGGGGTGTCCAGGCGCTGGAGCACCTCGGGCAGCTCGTCGTAGACCGCGTGCACCAGGGTGGCCCGGTCGCCGAAGGGGGCCAGGCGCTCGGCGGAGAGCTTGAGGGCGGCGGGGTCGCGGTCGATGGCGATGAGGCGGGCGCTGGGGAAGGTGGCGAGCAGCGCCTCACTGTGCCCGCCGAGCCCGAGCGTCGCGTCCACCACGACCGGCCCCCGGCCTCCGGCATGGGAGACCCCCCCGGGCTCGGCGAGCGCGGGGGCCAGCAGGTCGAGGCAGCGCCGCAGCATCACCGGGACGTGCCGCGCCGGGTCGGAGGTGGACGAATCACTCATGGGGCCCTTTTCGGGTGTGGCGGCCGGGGGTGGCGGCCGGGGGCGGGCCGGCCCGGGGGCCGGCCGCCGTCGGCGGGAGGGTGGACGTAGAACCTGGTCCCCGCCCGCTCGGAGAGAAGTTCCCCTGGCACCGGGGAAGTGGTGCCAGCGGATCGGGGGAGCGGGAGGAGGCCGAGCCGTACGTCCGCGCGGAGGTGGTACACGGGGGGGGCGCGCGTGGCGTGGGGGCCGCGCTCACAGTAATCCGGGCGGAACCTCCTGGGACAAGGTCGAGAAGGTGTCCTCCTGGGTGGCCAGATACCGTTCCCAGGCGTCCGCCGACCAGATCTCCACCCTGCTGTTCGCGCCGATCACCGCGCAGTCACGGACCAGCCCCGCGTAGTCCCGCAGCGGCTGCGGGACGGTGACCCGGCCCTGCTTGTCGGGGATCTCGTCGTGCGCCCCCGCGAAGAGTATGCGCAGGTAGTCGCGGGCCGCCCGGGAGGTGAGCGGGGCAGCGGACAACTGTTCGGTGGCCGCCTTGAACCCGTCCACCGGCCACACGCACAGGCAGCGTTCCTGCCCGCGGGTGATCACCAGCCCCTCGGCGAGCTGCTCACGGAATCGGGCGGGCAGCACCAGGCGGTTCTTGTCGTCCAGCCGCGGGGTGTACGTCCCGAGGAACATGCACACCTCCCGCAGACGGCACCACTTCGCGCCACTTTACTCCACCATGCCCCACCGTCAACGAAGGAGCGGGCGCGGGCGCGCCACCCGCCCGAGCGGCCGGCAACCCCTTGTGGGTTCCGTCACATCGTGCGGGTGACCGGTCGTTTTCCAGGGTTTCGCCGGACTTCACAGCGGGCCCGGTGGCGCCCTGAGCCGTACCGTCATAGACATGTCGATATCTGTCAGTGGTCTCCCCGGGTCGTCCGAGTCTTCGCCAACCCCCGCAACCGCGTCCGTTACCGACCGACTCGTCGAGGCGAACAAGCGCTACGCCGCGGCCTTCCAGGACCCGGGCATGGGTGCCCGGCCCGTCCTGAAGGTGGCCGTGGTCGCCTGCATGGACGCCCGCATCGACCTGCACGAGGCCCTGGGCCTCGAACTGGGCGACTGCCACACCATCCGCAACGCGGGCGGCGTGGTCACCGACGACACCATCCGCTCGCTCACCATCAGCCAGCGCGCGCTGGGCACCCGGTCCGTGGTGCTGATCCACCACACCGGCTGCGGCCTGCAGTCCATCACCGAGGACTTCCGTACCGAACTGGAGCAGGAGGTCGGCCAGCGCCCCACCTGGGCGGTGGAGGCGTTCACCGACGTCGACCAGGACGTCCGGCAGTCCATGGCCAGGGTCCGCACCTCACCCTTTCTCACCCACACCGACGACGTGCGGGGCTTCGTCTTCGACGTCCACACCGGCCTGCTGCGGGAAATCACGAACAAGTAACGGCAGTCGAGTGACGTGAGGTGCCCCGGAAGGGAAGAATGCAGCGTGGGGCACGACTCGTGAGCTGCGAGCGTTGCTGTCGGGGAGGGCCGGCCCAGGGATGGCCGCGTCCCTAGGAACAGGCCGAGGAGTACCGGGTGACGACCTTTGACGCACGAGCAAGCCTGAGCGATCTGACCACGACGGCGGAGCGGGTGCGCCGCAGCGTGGAGAACGTGATCGAGGGCAAGCCCGAGGTCGTACGGATCGCCCTGACGGTGCTGCTCGCCGAGGGGCACCTGCTGATCGAGGACGTGCCAGGGGTCGGGAAGACGATGCTGTCCAAGGCCCTGGCACGTTCGATCGACTGCTCGGTGCGGCGGATCCAGTTCACCCCCGACCTGCTGCCCTCGGACATCACCGGGGTCAGCGTCTTCGACCAGCAGCAGCGGGACTTCGAGTTCAAGCCGGGCGCGATCTTCGCCCAGATCGTGGTGGGCGACGAGATCAACCGCGCCTCACCCAAGACGCAGTCCGCGCTGCTGGAGTCGATGGAGGAGCGGCAGGTCACCATCGACGGCACCACCTATGAACTGCCCAGCCCGTTCATGGTGATCGCCACCCAGAACCCGGTGGAGATGGAGGGCACGTACCCGCTGCCGGAGGCGCAGCGGGACCGGTTCACCGCCCGCGTCTCCATCGGCTACCCGAGCCCGGACGCCGAGTTGAAGATGCTGGACGTGCACGGCGGGGTCTCCCCGCTGGACGACCTCCAGCCGGTGGCGCACGCGCACGAGATCGTGAAACTCATCGAGGCGGTACGGGAGGTGCACGTCTCCGACCCGGTCCGGCGGTACGCGGTCACGCTGGTCGGCGCCACCCGCACCCACCCCGACCTGCGGCTCGGCGGCTCGCCCCGGGCCACCTTGCATCTGGTGCGCGCGGCCCGGGCGTCCGCGGCGCTCGACGGGCGGGACTACGTACTCCCCGACGACGTGCAGTCGCTGGCGTCCGCGGTGCTGGCGCACCGTCTGCTGCCCACCGCCCAGGCACAGTTGAACCGGCGCACCCCCGAGCAGGTGGTGGCCGAGATCGTGCAGCGCGTGCCGGTTCCCGATCAGTCCGCCGGAGGCCGGCCGCAGCCGCCCGCCGGCCGTCCGCAGGACGCTCCGGGCACCCGGGGGCTGTGATGGCCGAACCCGTCCCCCCGCCGTCGACCGCCGCGCCGGGTGGGCGGCCGGGAGGCGGCGGTTTCCGGTCGGCGCTCGGCGGACTCACCACCCGCGGCCGGTCCTTCGTGGCCGCCGGGGTCGCCGCCGCGGTCTGTTCGTACGTGCTCGGGCAGGCGGACCTGCTGCGGGTCGGCCTGCTGCTCGCGGCGCTGCCCCTGGTCTGCGTGCTCGTGCTCTACCGCACGCGCTACCGGGTCGCGGGCAGCCGTCGGCTGTCGCCGTCCCGGGTGCCCGCGATGTCCGAGGCGCGGGTGCACCTGCGGGTCGACAACGTCTCCCGCGTCCCCAGCGGCCTGCTGATGCTCCAGGACCGGGTGCCGTACGTGCTCGGCCCGCGTCCCCGGTTCGTGCTGGACCGGGTGGAGCCCGGCGGCCACCGCGAGGTGTCCTACCGGGTCCGTTCCGACCTGCGCGGCCGTTACCCGCTGGGCCCGCTGCAACTGCGGCTCACCGACCCGTTCGGCATGTGCGAACTGACCCGCTCCTTCAGCGCGTACGACACCCTGACCGTGGTGCCGCGGGTCGAAGCGCTGCCCCCGGTGCGGCTGGCCGGCGAGGCGTCCGGGTACGGCGAGAGCCGGACCCGCGCGCTGGCGCTGGCCGGTGACGACGACGTGATCCCGCGCGGCTACCGGCACGGCGACGACCTGCGCCGCGTGCACTGGCGGTCCACCGCGAAGTACGGCGAGCTGATGGTGCGGCGCGAGGAGCAGCCCAACCGCGCGCGCTGCACGGTGCTGCTGGACACCCGGCGCGAGGCGTACGTGGGCGCCGGGCCCGACTCCGCCTTCGAGTGGGCGGTTTCCGGCGCCGCCTCGGTCGCCGCCCACATGCTGGAGCGCGGCTTCGCGGTGCGGCTGCTGACCGACAGCGGCACCAGCGTCCCCGGCCCGGAGGGTACCGCCGGATTCGGCGGCGACTCTCCCTCCACCTTCGGCGGGGGGACCCCCACCGACATGACCGGCGTCCTGCTGGACACCCTCGCGGTGGTGGAGCACTCCGAGGGCCGGGACCTGTCGGCCGCCTACGAGGTGCTGCGGTCCGGCGGCGAAGGGCTGCTGGTGGCGTTCCTCGGCGACCTGGACGACGAGAACCAGGCGGCCGGTGTCGCCAGGATGCGGCAGCGCACCGGCGGCGCGATCGCGTTCGTCCTCGGCAGCGACGACTGGCTGTCCGGCGAGCCGGCCGGGCGGCACGACGGGGCCGCCGAGGCCGCCGCGCCCGCCGGGGCGTCCGGCGCGCCGGACGGGTCCGGGCAGGCGGTGCGGATGCTGCGTGAGGCCGGCTGGACGGTGGTGGAGGTGCCGCCCGGGGCCGCGCTGCCGGAACTGTGGCAGCGGGCGGACCGTTACCGCTCCCGGGACGCGCAGCACGGAGCGGGGGCCAGGACATGACGGGGGCCGGGACATGAGCGGACGGGCGCGGCTGACGGTGTTCGCGGCGGCGGCCTCGATGATGGCCGCCTGCGCGCTGCTGCCGCTGACCACCCCGAACGGCTGGCTCTTCCAGGCGCTGCTGTGCGTCTGCCTCCAGTCCGGGATCGGCGCGGCGGCCCGCCGGGTGCCGCTGGCCCGGCCGCTGACCGTGCTGGCCCAGACGCTGGTGTCGCTGATCGTGCTCACCATGATCTTCGCCTCGGAGCAGGCGCTCGGCGGCATACTGCCGGGGCCGGCCGCCCTGACCGAACTCGGCGGGCGGATACGGGACGGGCTCACCGACGTCGGCAACTTCGCGATCCCCGCACCCGTGACGCCCGGCATCAGGATTCTGCTGGTCGGCGGGGTGGTGGTGATCGCGCTCGCGGTGGACGCGATCGCGGTGACCTACCACAGCGCGGCCCCGGCGGGACTGCCGCTGCTCGCGCTGTACTCGGTCGCGGCCGGGCTGTCCGAAGGCGGCGCGCAAGGGCTGTACTTCCTGATCGCCGCCTCCGGCTACCTGCTCCTGCTGCTCGCCGAGGGCCGCGACCGGCTGTCGCGCTGGGGCCGGGTCTTCGGCGGCGGTCCGGCGGGCGGCCGACCCGGCCGCCCGGCCGCGTCCGCCGCGGGCGGTACGGCGACGGCGCCGATGCGCACCGGCCGCCGGATCGGGGCGATGGCGCTGGGGATCGCGCTGGTCGCGCCCGCCGTGCTGCCGTCGCTGGGCACCGGGCTGCTGGACACCAACCGCGGCGGTGCCGGGTCCGGGGGCGGCGGCGGGCGCGGCGGCTCGGTCAACCTGGTGGCCGCCCTCCAGGACGACCTCAACCAGCCCGACAACCACGAGGTGCTGACGTACCGTACGGACTCCACCGAGACCGGCAGCATGTACCTGCGGATCGCGGCGCTCGACAGGTTCGACGGCAAGCAGTGGTCGCCGTCGGGCTTCGACACCGAGGAGATCCCGGCGACGCTGCCGGTACCGGAGGGCCTGGGCGCGGGTGTCAAGTACACGACGGTCAGCACGCAGCTCCAGGCGGACGGCACCTATGTGCAGGGCCTGCTGCCGATGCCGTACCCCGCGACGGCCGTGCGGGCGCCGGGGAAGTGGAAGTACCAGCCGGAGGGCCGCATGGTCATCGGCGACCACGGGCAGACCGCGGCCGGGGTGCGCTACACCGTCACGAGCCTGCAGCTCCAGCCGACCGCGAACCAGCTCGCCGAGGCGCCGTCCGCGACCGGGCGGATCGCCGAGCAGTACACGAAGGTGCCGGACTCGCTGCCGCCGGTGGTCGCGGAGACCGCGCGGACGGTGACGCAGACCGCGACGAACGACTACGAACGGGGACTCGCCCTCCAGCGGTACTTCACCTCCGGGCAGTTCGTCTACAACACGCAGGCGAAGTCGGGGACCGGGGTCGACGCGATCGCGCGGTTCCTGCAGACGCGGGAGGGTTTCTGCGTCCACTTCGCCTTCACGATGGCGACGATGGCCCGCACCCTGAACATTCCGGCGCGGGTCGCGATCGGCTTCACGCCCGGCTCGCAGGACTCCGACGGGACGATGTCGGTGGGGCTCAAGGACGCGCACGCGTGGCCCGAGCTGTACTTCGAGGGGACCGGCTGGACGCGGTTCGAGCCGACGCCGTACCGGGGGACGGAGCCCGCGTACACCCAGACCACGACCACCGGCGGCAACAACGAGCGGGACGACACGGCGCCGCACGGCGCCACCACGACACCGGCCCCGAGCCCGTCGGCGTCGGCAAGCTGCGCGCCGGAGAACCGGCGGCCCGGTGACTGCGGGCAGCCCGCGGCGGCGACCGGGAACGGTTCGGGCGGTGGGGGCTTCGGCCCGCCGCGGATCCTCCTGATCTCGCTGCTGGCGCTGCTGGCGCTGCTGGTTCCGACGACGCCGCTGCTGTGGCGGACCCGGGTGCGGGCCCGGCGGCTCGACGGCGGCGGGGCACTGACCGGCGGTGCGGTCGGGTCGGGCACGGGCGCCGACACGGCAGCGGTGGGGCCGGGCGGCTCGCCGCTGTCGCGGCGGGCGGAGAGCAGGGTCCTGCTGGCGTGGCGCGAGGTGGTCGACACCGGGTGGGACTACGGAATCATGCCGGACGACTCCGAGACGCCGCGGCGGGCGATGGCCCGGCTGATCAAGGACGGCAGGCTGTCCGGGCAGGCGGCCGCCTCGGCCGGCACACTGGCCACAGCGGTCGAGCAGACGCTGTACGCGCCGCACCCGCGGCCCACGGCCGGGCTCGCCGCGGAGGTCCACCGCGTACGCGCGGGCCTGCACGACGCGGCGCCGCTCCGCATCCGCCTGCGTGCCCTCCTCCTCCCGCGCTCCTCCGCCCGCCTCCTCTGGTCCGCCTCCGCACGCTGGTTCTCCCTCACCCAGCGCCTCTCGGAGCGCACCGCGGTCCTCGCGGAGCCCCTGCGCAAGCGACTGACCCGCCGGGCGTAGCGGAGGTCCGTCCGCGGGTTCTCCTCGCCGTCGGCGGTTGCCCGTCCGTGACGACTGCGGGCAGCCGCCGACGGCGAGGAACCCTCCACGAGAGAGTCAGCCGGCATCGGGTCCCGGGTGTGGGGTCCCCGCCGGAGACAGGGGGTGAGAGGAGAAAGCCCGCGCCGTCAGGCGCGGGCGTCGGTACGGCGGAGGTTACTGACCCTGCTCGTCGCGGCGCCGCTGCCACCGCTCTTCGATCCGGTCCATCACCTTGCCGCGGCGCGGCTGGTGGCGGCGGCCACCGAGACGACGGGCGTGCGGAGCGGTCGGAGGATGCTCACCCGGCTTCGTGGCCCTGCGCCAGCCGTTGACCGCGAGCACCGCGCAGGCCAGCATCACGAGGAAGCCGACCACGCTGATCCAGAGCTGCTGTGCGATCAGACCGCCCATGAGCAGCCCGATGCCTACGAGGAAACCCGCCACGGCCAAGTAGACGCGCCGCCGGGTGTACGTGCGCAGCCCGCTTCCCTCAAGCGCCGACGCGAACTTGGGATCCTCGGCGTACAGCGCTCGCTCCATCTGCTCGAGCATGCGCTGCTCATGCTCCGAGAGCGGCACGGAGACCTCCTACTCGTCGGTCGCGGGAGACGACCGTTCCGACCCTTTCAGGATAGGCAGGGATTCGCCCCCGTGAAACCCGCCCCACTGCGCTAATCCGACGGGGCTGTCATTCCCCGTCCGCCGTTACGTCATGCCAGCATACGGTCAGCAAAGGCGCTGCGGGCGGCGTGTGACGGACTGCCTCTCGTCAGCTCCGGTCCGCGACCGGTCAGCCCCGCTCGCCGAGCACGTGCAACTGGGTCGCCACCGAGTGGAAGCCGGGCTCCTCGGCGGCTGCCAGCTCCAGTCTGAGCAGCGCTTCCAGCGCGCCCGGCTCGGTGTCCACCAGCGCCCCGGAGACGAGATCGGCGAAGACCCGCACCCCGTGCACGGCGGCGGTGCGCAGGCCCGCCTCGGTGACCAGCCGGATCAGCTGGTCCGCGGTGAAGCGGCGCGGCAGGGGGTCCCCGCCGCCCCATCGGCCGTCCGGGTCGCCGAGCGCGTGCTGGGCCTCGGCGAAGTGCCCGGCCAGGGCGCGGGCCAGTACGGCTCCGCCGCGCCCGGCGGCGAGCAGGCTGAGTGCGCCCGCAGGCCGCAGCGCGCCCACCGCGTTGCGCACGCCTTCCGCGGGGTCCTCCACGTACTCCAGCACGCCGTGGCACAGGACCATGTCGTACGTGGCGGCCTCGACGACCTCCAGCAGGCAGTGGGTGTCGCCCTGGACGCCCTGGACCCGTTCGGTCACCCCGGCCTCGGCGGCCCGTCGCTCCAGCGCGAACAGAGCGTCGGGGCTGGGGTCGACGACGGTGACCCGGTGGCCGAGCCGGGCGACGGGCACGGCGAAGTTGCCGGTGCCGCCGCCGGTGTCCAGCACGTCGAGCGCGGCCGTGTCCGAGGTCTTGGCCCGCCGCTCCAGGGCATCGCGCAGGACCTCCCACACCACGGCGG
This sequence comes from Streptomyces sp., assembly GCF_036524955.1. Classification (GTDB taxonomy): domain Bacteria; phylum Actinomycetota; class Actinomycetes; order Streptomycetales; family Streptomycetaceae; genus Actinacidiphila. The sequence continues at coordinate 14,934 of NZ_DATDBG010000105.1, read as the reverse complement.
TACGGAGGCTGGCACGGGGGCGCATCGGGTCCACCCCTCCTTGGCGGGACATGGCGGGCGGCTCTCCTCGCGGGCGGCTGGTCACATCGATCACATCGGACGCCACCAACTCTAGGGCCTGCCGCCCTGCCCGGGCCCTCGCACGCGACCGCCGCGGCGGGGGGTGCCGGTCCTCCCGCCGCGTGGTGCCCAGCGGGGCGCTGAGCGGTGGATGCGGCGTGGATGCGGTGGATGCAGTGGATGCGGTGGATGCGGTGGATGCCGGCACCGCGGGGCAGCGGCGTGCCGCGTGCCGCCACCGCGGCGGCGCGCGGGGACGCCGCCGTCCCCACCGGCCCGCGGCCGGACGCTCAGCGGGCCCCGGGCGCGGGGTCCCGCTGCCGCGGGGCGGGGTGGAGCAGCAGCATCCGCTCGACCAGCCGCAGGAACATGCCGACGGCCCGTATCAGGTCGTCCGCGTCCCGGGCGCCGGCGGCGTCGGCGATGCCGGCCTCGGCCCGTGCCCTGCGGGTCGCGCCGGCCGCGAACAGCGCGCTCCACTCGGCCAGTTCGGGGGCGACCTCGGGCAGCACCTCCCAGGCGCTGCGTATCCTGCGGCGGCGCGCGGCGGCCCGCCGGGTGCCATCGGGCCGGCCACGGACGGCCAGCACGGCGGCGGCGGTGCGCAGCGCGGCCAGGTGGGCGGTCGCATAGCGCTCGTTCGGAGTCTCCAGGAGCGCGGCCTCTTCAAGGCCGATGTGCGCCTGGGTGAGCAGGTCGAGTGCGGCGGGCGCGGCGGTGGCGCGGCGCGGCACAGGGTGGATGTCGCTGAGGGGAGCTTCCATGGCGAGCCTCCTTTCTCCGTACGCCCCATCCTGAGGCCCCCCACTGACAATCGCCCTGACCTGCACGAACGCTCCCAGTGCGGCACCGCACCGGAATCATGTCGGCCGGTTTGCCGAAAGCGCTCCCGGAGCCGTGAACGTGCCTGCCTCCAGGCGGGCAGAATCAGGTCCATGAGTACCGCACGACGCCGGGCCACGCGGCAGAAGCTCTACGAGGCCGCCGTCACCCTCATCGCCGAGCAGGGGTTCTCCGCCACCACGGTCGACGAGATCGCCGAACGGGCCGGAGTCGCCAAGGGCACCGTCTACTACAACTTCGCCAGCAAGAACGATCTCTTCGAGGAGTTGCTCCGGCACGGCGTGGGACTGCTCACCCATTCCCTGCGGAGGGCGGCCGAGCACGCGACGGCCCGCGGCGGCACCAGGGTGGACGCGCTGGACGAGATGATCCGGGCCGGGCTGGCGTTCATCGCCCGCTATCCGTCCTTCACCCAGCTCTACGTCGCCGAGTTGTGGCGTACCAACCGCACCTGGCAGGACACCTTGATGATGGTCCGCCAGGAGGCGGTCGCGGTGGTCGAGACGGTGCTCGGCGAGGCCGTCGCGGCCGACGAGCTGAGCGACGAGATCGACGTACCGCTGACCGCGTCCGCGCTGTTCGGCATGGTGCTGGTGGCGGCGCTCGACTGGCAGGCGTTCCAGCCGGAGCGGAGCCTGGACGAGGTGCACGCGGCGCTGTCGCGCCTGCTCCAGGGGAGGGTCGGCGGGACCGCCGACCCCGCCCAGCCGTACGGTTCCGGGGCTGGCGCCTGACCGCACGCCCGCGCCCCCAACACGCACGCACCCGCCCGCGCCCCGGCCGCGGGCCCCCTGCCGGCCCTCGCACCCCGCCCTCGCACCCCCGCCGCACGCAGACGTACCCGGTGCCCTAGAGTCCGCCCATGTCCGTACTCCCGCTCGTCTTCACCAGCGGCTGGGCCAGCGGGATCAACGCCTACGCCGTCGTGCTGCTGCTCGGCGTCATGGGCGCGACGGGGGCGACCGACGAGGTGCCCGCCTCGCTGCACCGCACCGACGTGCTGGTGATCGCCGGGGTGCTGTTCCTCTGCGAGGCCGTCGCCGACAAGATCCCTTACCTGGACTCGGCGTGGGACGCCGTGCACACGCTGGTCCGGCCGGTCTCCGGCGGCGTGGTGGCCGCGCTGCTCGCCGGGCAGGACGGTTCGCTGCCGCAGCTCGCGGCGGGCGCTGTCGGAGGTTCCACCGCGCTCGCCAGCCATCTGGTCAAGGCCGGCACCAGGATGGCGGTCAACACCTCGCCCGAGCCGGCCAGCAACATCCTGCTCAGCCTCGCCGAGGACGTGACGGTCGCCGGGATCATCGTCGTCGCCCTCTTCCACCCGCTGGCCGCGGCCCTGGTCGCGGCGGCGCTGCTGGCGGCCGGCGTCACGCTGGTGGTCTTCCTCCTCTCCCGCATCCGCCGGTTCTGGCGGCGCAGGCGGGAGAGGGCGGCCGGACGGCGGCCGGGCACCAGCACCCCGGCGCCGACCTGACCGGGGCCCCGGCGCTACAGTCCCTGCCATGGCACGCATCGCGGTGATCGGCGCGGGTATGGGCTCGCTGGCGACGGCTGCCCGGCTCGCCACCGGCGGCCACCGGGTGGTGGTCCACGAGCGGGCGGACACCTACGGCGGGAGCGTCGGGCGGTACGCGCGGGACGGCTTCGCCTTCGACACGGGCCCGGGTCTGCTGTTGCTGCCCGCCGTCTACCGCGACCTGTTCGTGAAGACCGGGCGGGAGAGCCTGGAGCGTTGCGTCGACCTCGCGCGGGCCGATCCGGCGAGCCGTCATCTCTTCGCCGACGGCACGGACGTCGCCCTGCCGAACGCCTCCCGGTCCGGGGTGATCGAGGCGCTGGACGCCGCGTTCGGCGCGGGCAGCGGGGAGCGCTGGAGCGATGTCATGGTCCGGGCGCGGGAGGCATGGGAGGTCACTCGGCGCCCGCTGCTGGAGGAAGTCCTCGACGACCCCCGGGCGGCGGCCCGCGACCCGTATCCGGCCACCGTGCGGCGCGGGCTGTTCCGGCGCGGTACCCCGACCCTCGCGGAGGTGGGCGCACGGGAGTTGGGCGACCCGCGGCTCGCCGCGGTGCTGGAGGCGTACGCCCTCGGGTACGGCCTCGACCCGCGCTCGGCGCCGGCCGCCACGGCCGTACTGCCGTATCTGGAGCAGACCTTCGGGGTCTGGTACGTGCGCGGCGGTGGGATGCGGGCGCTGGCCGACGCGGTGTACGAGCGGTGCCTGGCCCGGAACGTGGAATTCCGCTTCGGCGCGGCAGTGGTGGAGGTGCTGGAGAAGGACCACCGCGCGGTGGGCGTCGAACTGGCCGACGGCAGCCGCTGGGAGGCCGATGCCGTGGTCGCGGGCGCGCCCCTTCCCGCCCTCTGGGCCGACCAGGTCGTGCCGTGGGAGTACCGGGACGAGTGGCCGTCCGCGGGCCCGCCGCACGAGCCCGGCCGCTGCACCGTCCACCTGGCGCTGCGCGGCGCGCGCCCGGCCGGCACCGCCCACCGTACGGTCGTCCACGCGCCGGACCGGGAGCAGGAGCTGGGCTGGGTGTTCGGCCCGCGCGGCAGCGAACTCCCCGACGGGGACCTCACCGTCACCGTGCTGCGGCCGGACGACCCCGCCACGCGCCCCGACGACGGGCACGAAGCCGTCACCCTGACCGCGACCGTCCCCCCGCACACCCCCGGCGGCGTGGACTGGGACGCCCCCGGCGTGGCCGACGCCTTCGCCGCGCGGATGGCCGCCGCAGCGGAGGCCGCCGTACCGGGCCTGCGGGAGCGGGAGATGTGGCGGACCGTACGGACACCCGCGGACACCGAGCGGGAGACCGGCGCCCCCGGCGGCTCCGTACCGTCCCCGGTGCTGGCCGGCGCGGGCGGCGCCCTGCTGCGGGCCGCCAACCGCTCCCCCGTGGGGGGCCTGTACTTCGTCGGCGGCTGGGCCCACCCCGGCGGCGGCCTGCCGCACGCGGGCATGTCCGGCGCGATCGTCGCCGACCTGATCGCGGGCGGTCCCGGCGGCAGCCGGTAGATCCCGCCTTCAAGATCCTTAAGCCGGCATCCGCCCGAATTCAACTGATCGGGCGGAAAAGCCCGGCGTACCCTCACGGTGGCGGACAGCAGCCGCCTAGCGTGAGGGGCGGTCTGCTGATCGCCGAGCGGAAGGTCCTACCCGACATGCCGCAGCCCTTCGAACTTCCCCGGTTCTACGTGCCGTACCCGGCACGGCTCAACCCCCGCCTGGAACAGGCCAGGGAGCATTCCAAGGCATGGGCCCGCGAGTTCACGATGATCGAGGGTTCGGGCATCTGGGACGAGGCGGACTTCGACTCCCACGACTACGCGCTGCTGTGCGCCTACACCCACCCCGACGCCTCCGGCCCGGAACTCGACCTGGTCACCGACTGGTACGTGTGGGTGTTCTTCTTCGACGACCACTTCCTCGAACTGTTCAAGCGCAGCCGGGACATGCCCGGCGCGAAGGCCTACCTGGACCGGCTGCCCGCCTTCATGCCCGTCGACCCGACCCGGCCGGTGCCGGAGCCCACCAACCCGGTGGAGGCGGGCCTGGCCGACCTGTGGGCGCGTACGGTGCCGGTGATGTCGGAGGGCTGGCGCAGGCGCTTCGCGGAGAGCACCCAGCATCTGCTGGAGGAGTCGCTGTGGGAGCTCTCCAACATCAACGCGGGCCGGGTGTCCAACCCCATCGAGTACATCGAGATGCGCCGCAAGGTGGGCGGCGCGCCCTGGTCGGCCAACCTGATCGAGCACGCGGCGCAGGCCGAGGTGCCCGACGTGATCGCGGCCGCCCGTCCGATGCGGGTGCTGCGCGACACCTTCGCCGACGGCGTCCACCTGCGCAACGACCTGTTCTCGTACCAGCGGGAGATCGAGGACGAGGGCGAACTGTCCAACGCGGTGCTGGTGCTGGAGCGGTTCCTGGGACTGAGTACGCAGGAGGCCGCGGACTCGGTGAACGATCTGCTGACCTCCCGGCTCCAGCAGTTCGAGCACACCGCGCTCACCGAGGTGGAGCCGCTGTTCCAGCAGCACGGGCTCGGCCCGCGGGAACGGCTGGACGTGTTCGCGTACGTCAAGGGCCTGCAGGACTGGCAGTCGGGCGGGCACGAGTGGCACCTGCGCTCCAGCCGCTACATGAACGGCGCGCACGACGACGCCCGCCCGGCGGGCACGCTGGGCGGACCGACCGGGCTCGGCACCTCGGCCGCGCAGATCGTCCCCTCGCTGGCCGCGACCATGCCGCAGCGCGTGCGCGCCTTCACGCACGTGCCGCACCAGCCGGTCGGCTGGGTGGAACTCCCCGAGATCCCGATGCCGTTCGAGCTCCGGCTCAGCCCGCACCTGGACGCCGCACGCCGGCACAGCCTGGAGTGGACCCGGCGGATGGGCATCCTCGACACCGATCCCGGCTTCCCGGTGCCGGGAGGGCTGTGGAACGAGGAGAAGCTCGCCGCGTACGACCTCGCGCTGTGCTCGGCCGGCATCCACCCGGAGGCCGACCCGGACGGGCTGAACCTCACCACGGACTGGCTGGCCTGGGGGACGTACGGCGACGACTACTACCCGATCGTCTTCGGCCGCGGCTCCGACCTGTCCGCGGCGCGGGTGGCCACCGACCGGTTCCGCCTGTTCATGCCGCTGGACGCGGGCCCGGTGCCGCCGCCGCTGACCGCGCTGGAGCGCGGGCTGGCCGATCTGTGGCCGCGCACCGCGGGCCCGATGTCGCCCGAGGAGCGGCGCAGGTTCCGTACGTCGATCGAGGAGATGTGCGAGAGCTGGGTGTGGGAGGTGGCCAACCAGAAGCAGAACCGCATCCCCGACCCGGTCGACTACATCGAGATGCGCCGCAAGACCTTCGGCTCCGACCTCACCATGAGCCTGTCGCGGATCGGCCACAGCGACGCGCTGCCCGCCGAGATCTACCGGTCGCGCCCGGTCCAGGCGATGGAGCGGGCCGCCATGGACTACGCCTGCCTGCTCAACGACGTGTTCTCGTACCGCAAGGAGATCGAGTTCGAGGGCGAGATCCACAACGCCGTCCTGGTCGTGCAGAACTTCCTCACCTGCGGTCCGCAGGAGGCGATGGGGGTGGCCGGGGATCTGATGGCCGCCCGGATGCGGGAGTTCCAGCACATCACCGAGACTCAGTTACCCGCGCTCTTCGAGGAGTTCGCGCTGGACGCGGCCGCGCAGCGGGTGCTGCTCGGCTACGCGCACGAGTTGAAGGACTGGATGGCGGGGATTCTCAACTGGCACCAGGGCTGCGACCGGTACAAGGAGGAGACGCTGCTGCGGCACTTCCCCCATGTGGCGGCGGCGGTTCCGGGGGCGCCGGTCTCGGCGGAGCCGGTGTGGGGCGGGCAGCGGGGGCTGTCCGGCCTCGGCCTGTCGGGGTTGGGGACGGCGGGGCTGGGGACGGCGGCAGCGCGGCTGCCGGCGCTGCTGGCCGGGCGCTGAGCGCGACGCTCGTCCGAGCGGGGTCCCGGGCCCGGCGGTCAGTGGCGGTAGGGGTCGTGGGGGTCGGCGTACTCCGCCTGCTCGGCGGTGTGGCGAGGCTGCGCCGGGTGCTGCTCGTACGGCGACTCGTGCGGCTGCTGGGGGATGTACGGCTGCGCCTGCGGGTCGTAGCCGTAGCCCCCGGCGTACGGGTCGGGCCCCGTCTGCGGGTCCCGGTAGGAACCCGGGTACGGCTCGGAGTGCTTGGGGTGCGGCTGCGGCGTCCAGTCACCGGTGCCGCCGGTGACCTGGGCGCCGTACCCGTCGTACCCGTCGTAGCCGCCCCCGGTGTCGTACGAGGCCGCCGCCGGCTGCTCCTGCCCGTAGCCGTACCCCGGGCCGCCCCAGCCGCCGCCGGACTGCTGCCAGTAGCCCCCCTCGTCGTAACCGCCTTCGTAACCGCCCTCGTACGAGGCGGTGGCCGCCGCGGGCTGGTTCTCGCCGTCCCAGCCCGCGTACCCCTGCGCGCCGTACCCCTCGGAGCCCCCGCTGGTGTACGGATCGGGGGTGTACGAGGACTGGCCGTCGTACAGCGGGTACTCGTCGCTGTCCTCCGGCATCGGGAGGGGCTGGTAGACCGGCTGGAACACGTCCTGATCGGCGGGGCCTTCCTCGTCGGCGCGGGGTGCGGCGCCCGTGTACTCCGCCGTGTACTCCGCCTCGACGGGCGTGACTTCGAGGGTGGGTCCGGTGTTCCGGGGGACGGCGCCCCTGCGGCGGCGGCTGGAGCCGGGACGGCCGCCCAGCGCCCAGCCGGTGGAGAAGCCGCGCTTGTAGGAGAGCGTGACGAAGGTCTGTCCGGTGCCGAACGCGACCGCGCCGAGCAGGATCACCACCGCCTCGCGCAGGGCCACCCCGCCGACCACGCCCATGAACCCGCCGAGGGCCAGCAACCGCCAGCGCAGCCGCGCCTTGTACTGGAGCAGCACCTCACCGAGCAGCCACAGCGCGACGATGCCGAATGCGACGTAGAGCACCGAGTAGCCCATGTGCCCGCCCACTTCCCTCAGCTAGGAGCCTATGGGCGCCCGTCCGGAGCCCGTCACGCCCGCTGGTGCAGACCGAGGTTCTCGTAGATCTCCAGCGATGCGGTGGAGTGGTTAAGAGTAATGAAGTGCAGCCCGGGAATGTCCTCGGCCATCAGACGCCGGCACATCTCGGTGGTGAACTCGATGCCGATCGCGCGGACCGCGTCCGGGTCGTCCTGCACCGCGAGAATGCGTCGCGCCAGGTCGGGCGGGAACGGTGCGTTGCCGAGCTGGGCGAAGCGCTCGATCTGCCGCACGTTGGTGACCGGCATGACCTCGGGGATGATCGGGACCGTGCAGCCGGCCGCGTCGACCCGGTCGCGCAGCCGGAGGTAGTCCTCGGCGTCGAAGAACATCTGGGTGATCGCGAAGTCCGCGCCCGCCCGGCACTTGTCGATGAAGTGCCGGGTGTCGGCGGCCGGGTCGGTGGAGCGCGGGTGCATCTCGGTGAACGCGGCCACGCCCACGCAGAAGTCGCCGGACTCCTTGATCAGCCGCACCAGTTCGGCCGCGTAGGTCAGGCCCTGCGGGTGCCGGATCCACTCGGCGAGCGGGTCGCCGGGCGGGTCGCCGCGCACCGCGAGGATGTTGCGGATGCCGGCGTCGGCGTACTGCCCGATGATGTTGCGCAGTTCGGCGACCGAGTGGTTCACGGCGGTCAGGTGCGCGCACGGTGTGAGGGTCGTGTCGGAGACGATCCGGTCGGTGGCCCGGACGGTGCCCTCCCGTGAGGACCCGCCGGCCCCGTACGTGACGGAGACGAACGTGGGCCGGACCGCCTCGATCCTGCGGATCGCGTTCCACAGCGTCCGCTCGCCCTTCTCGGTCCTGGGAGCGGCGAACTCGAAGGAGTACGAGCGCCCCCCGCCCGCGAGCAGCTCACGGATGGTGGTCGCTCGGTCTGTACGTGTGGAGGCGGTTCCCAGGGCCATGCATGCAGGCTAACTGCCGCTGACGACCGTGCGTAACGATACTGGGCGATATGGCTGGTTACGCCCGTTTCCAGTCCACTTATTGGACAAACGGGGGTGACCGGGGGGCGCGTGCTCTCGCGGGGAGCGCGGTCACCGGCCTTCGTGGGACCGTACCGCCTTCGCCAGCTCGCGCGCCGCCGCGCCCGGGTCGGGCGCCTCGGTGAGGGCGCGGACGACGACGATCCGCCGGGCGCCCGCGTCCAGCACCTGGTGGACGTTGTCCCTGTCGATGCCGCCGATCGCGAACCAGGGGCGCTGGGCACCCAGCGCGGCGGCGTACCGGACGAGGTCCAGGCCGGGGGCCGGACGGCCGGGCTTGGTCGGGGTCGGCCAGACGGGCCCGGTGCAGAAGTAGTCCGCACCGGGCTGGACGGCGGCTGCCGCGACCTCCGCCTCGGTGTGGCAGGAGCGGCCGATCAGCACGTCGTCGCCGAGCAGGGCGCGGGCGGCCGGCACGGGGAGGTCGCCCTGCCCCAGGTGCAGGACGTCCGCGCCGGCCGCGTGGGCGACGTCGGCCCGGTCGTTGACCGCGAGCAGCTTGCCGTGGCGGCGGCACGCCTCGGCGAGCACGGCGAGCGCCGCCAGCTCCTCGCCGGCCTCGATGCCCTTCTGGCGGAGCTGGATGACGTCCACGCCGCCGCCGAGCACGGCGTCCGCGAAGTCGGCGAGGCCGTCCGGTCCGCCGCGCGCGCCGCGCGTGTCGGTGCACAGGTACAGCCGGGCGTCGGCGAGCCGTTCGCGTGCGGTGGTCATCCGGGCTCCCCAGGTCGGCGCCCGGCGGTCGCCGCTACGGGCGGCCGGGTCGGGCGCGGGCTACACGGCGAGCGCCTGCGCGCGGCGCTTCACCTCGGTCCCGCGATTCTCGCGCAGTGCCTGGGCGGGGGTGCCGGGCAGGGTCGAGTCGGGCGTGAAGAGCCACTCCAGCGCCTCCTCGTCCGTGAACCCGTCGTCCTTGAGCAGGGTGAGGGTACCGGGCAGTCCCTTGATGATCTTGCCCTCCCCGATGAAGTCGCTCGGCACCATCAGTGCCTTGTTCTCACCGCGGCGCACCGCGATGAGCTGCCCTTCCTTGATCAGAGGCCGGATCCGGGTCACTTCGAGACCAAGACGCTCGGCGACCTCGGGCAGGGTGAGCCAGGAGGGGACCAGAGCGTCAATCTGTGCGTCAACCGACGAGAAAACAGTCACGAGACAAGCGTGCCACCCGGCACCGACAAGCGCTGCGGCACGCCACCGTTCGGACGGTTTCCGGGCCGGACCGGCGGCGCGGCGCGGGAACGGCGCCTTCCAGGTGGCCGATGCCGGGCCTGACGGAGCCGGTGCGCGGCGGCGCGGCGGCGGACGGCCGCTGCCGTGGCCGAGCACGGTTCCGCGCGCGGCGGCCTCGACCCGGTCGCCGAGCGAGGTGCTCGGTGCCGTGCGGTTCGACGAGGCGGACGGCGGCCGGTCCCCGCCTGCCCGGTGGTGGGCCAGGCCCGGCACGTCCTCCGGGGCCCTGGTCCGGGCGCCGGCCGGCCCGCACCGGCTCAGCGGACGGCCGACTTGAGCTGGACGGACGGGTCCGCGGCGACCGCGGGGTCGATCACCGCGGATCGGGTGATCAGCTTGCGGCCCTGCGTCAGGTCGCGCGGCCGGTCCACCGCGAGCAGGGCGACCAGCACGCCGTCCCGCAGCCACAGCACCGACCAGGACGGCGCGGACAGGTCGCCGCGGGTCAGCACGGCGTCGGCCGTGGTGTGGTGCCCCGCGTACTGCACGAAGCGCCCGAACTGCTCGGACCAGAAGTACGGCACCGGGTCGTACCGCTCGTCGTCGCCCAGCAGGTTGGCCGCGGCGGTCCGCGGGCCCTGCACGGCGTTGTCCCAGTGGTGGACGAGCAGCCGCTCCCCGTAGCGGGCTGACGGGAAGGACGCGCAGTCGCCGACCGCGAAGACACCGTCCGCGGTGGTCCGCAGCCGGTCGTCGGCGAGTACGGCGCCGTCGCCCCCGGAGTCCAGCGCGACACCCGAACCGCCGAGCCAGCCGGTGGCCGGACGGGCCCCGATGCCGACGACGACGGCCTCGGCCGGCAGCCGCGCGCCGTCCACCAGCACGACCTCGCCCGGCTCCACGGCCGCGACCGGCGTGCCGGTGCGCAGTTCCACGCCCGCCTCCTCGTACCAGCCGCGCATCGGCTCGGTGACGTCGGCGGGCAGCGCCCGGGCCAGCGGCCGGTCCGCGGCCTCCACGACGGTCACCGCGCAGCCGGCCTGCCGCGCGGCCGTGGCGAACTCGGCGCCGATCCAGCCAGCTCCGACCACCACGACCTGCCGCCGCTGGTCGAGTACGGGCCGCAGCGCCGACGCGTCGTCCAGGGTGCGCAGCGGATGGACGTCCGGCAGGCCGGAGGTGCCCGGCAGGGTGACCGCGTAGGCGCCGGTGGCCACGACCAGGCGGTCGTACGGGATCACGCCGGTGTCCGTCACCACCTCGCGTTCGTCCGCCCGGAGGGCTTGCGCCCGCAGGCCGAGCCGCAACTCGACCCCGAGTGCGTCGAAGTCCACCTCGAACCGTACGTCCACTCCTTGTTTGCCGCCCGCCGCCCCGAGCAGCACGGACTTCGACAGCGGCGGGCGGTCGTACGGCGCGTGCGGTTCCTCTCCGAGCAGGGTGATGCCGCCGCGCCAGCCTTGCTGCCGCAGCTCCACGGCGGTCTGCACTCCGGCCATTCCTGCCCCGACGATCACCGCATTCAGCTCACTCACGCGATCACGGTAGCCCGCCGAGGGGTGCGTGCGGACCGCCCGCGCCCGGCGGTGCGGAGTGCTTCCCGCACTCACCTGCCTATCGGCGGGGGCCCCGCACCCGTTCGGGGGTCCCCGGTGAAGGTTCCTCGCCCTCGGCAGCTGCCCGTGGTCGTCACGGGCAGCCGCCGGCGGCGGGCGAGCCCACGGAGCAGACCGTCAGCCGCCCTCGGATCCGCCCGGCGTGGCGGGCGGGGAACAAGCGCGGGCGGGGAGCAAGCGCGGGCGGGGAACAGGCCCGCACCACCCGGCGCGGGCACCCCGTACGCGCCCCGCAGCGGGTCGCAGGGCTAAGGTGGTCGGGCCAGAGAACACGCGGGAGCCCGGGCGGACCGGGCTGAGAGGGCGGCTGGGCGGCCGCCGACCGTACGAACCTGATCCGGGTCATGCCGGCGAAGGGAGGGCGGGTACTCCATGCGAACCTCCGCGCAGAGGTCCGTACCAGCGGCTCAGCGAACGGCCGATCCGACGACCGGGCCGATGTCCGGGTCGACACCTTGGCCGACGACCGGGCCGGCGACCGGGCCGGCGACCGGGCCGGCGACCGGGCAAGCAGCTGCGGAAGCCCTGGAGGCAACCGCACAACCGATCACGCGAACGGCCGCACCCCCGTCCGCGCCCGGGGCCGCCCGAGGCCACGACGTCCTGGTGATCGGCGGCGGCATCATCGGCCTGGTCACGGCCTGGCGGGCCGCGCAACGGGGCCTGCGCACCGCCGTCGCCGACCCCGAACCCGGTGGCGGGGCCGCGCGGGTCGCGGCCGGGATGCTCGCCGCGGTCACCGAACTGCAGTACGGCGAGCAGACACTGCTCGACCTCAACCTCGCCTCGGCGAACCGTTATCCGGACTTCGCGGCGGAGCTGACGGAGCTGACCGGGCTGGACACCGGCTACCGGCCGTGCGGCACCCTCGCGGTCGCGCTGGACGCCGACGACCGCGCGGACCTGCGCGACCTGCACGCCTTCCAGACCTCACTCGGCCTGCACTCGCAGTGGCTCAGCGGACGGGACTGCCGCCGCCTGGAGCCGCTGCTCGCCCCGGGCGTCCGCGGGGGCCTGCGGGTGGACGGCGACCACCAGGTCGATCCGCGCCGGCTGGCCGCCGCGCTGCTGCGGGCCGCGGAACTGGCCGGCGTGACGTTCCTGCGGTCCGCGGTGGCCCGCGTGGAGTGCGCCGGCGACCGGGTGACGGGCGCGCTGCTCGCCGACGGAACCACCGTGGCGGCGGACCGTACGGTGCTGGCCGCGGGCAGCGAGAGCGGCCGGATCGCGGGGCTGCCGCAGCACGTGCTGCCGCCGGTCCGCCCGGTGAAGGGCCAGGTGCTGCGGCTGCGGATGCCGGCCGCGCACGGGCCGTTTCTGTCCCGTACGGTACGGGCGGTGGTCCGCGGCAGCCACGTCTACCTGGTGCCGCGGGAGAACGGCGAGCTCGTACTCGGCGCGACGAGCGAGGAGTTCGGCTGGGACACCACGGTCACCGCGGGCGGGGTCTACGAACTGCTGCGGGACGCACACGAGCTGGTACCGGGGATCACCGAACTGCCGCTCACCGAGACGCTGGCCGGGCTGCGCCCCGGCTCCCCGGACAACGCCCCGCTGCTCGGGGCGGCCGCGCTGGACGGGCTGGTGCTCGCCACCGGGCACCACCGCAACGGCGTGCTGCTCACCCCGATCACCGGCGACGCGCTGGCCGAGGTGCTGGTGAGCGGTGAACTGCCCGACTACGCACGGCCGTTCGCGGCCGGGCGGTTCGGGCACGCACGGCAGGAGCAGACCGTATGACCATCACCGTGCTGGTCAACGGCGAACGGCGGGCGCTGGACCCGCCGGTCGCCCTGGACGCGGTCGTGGCGACGCTCACCACCGCCCCGTCCGGAGTGGCCGCCGCGCTCAACGAGACCGTCGTCCCCCGGTCCCGCTGGTCCGCCACCGTCCTGGGCCACGGCGACCGGGTCGAGGTCCTCACCGCAGTGCAGGGAGGCTGAGACATGACCGTGACGACCGCCGGGAGCACCGACCGCGCCGAACCGCTGCGGATCGGCGACGCCGTCTTCTCGTCCCGGCTGATCATGGGTACGGGCGGGGCGCCCAGCCTGGAGGTGCTGGAGCAGGCACTGGTCGCCTCCGGAACGGAGCTGACCACGGTCGCGATGCGGCGACTCGACCCCACGACGAAGGGTTCGGTGCTGTCGGTGCTGGCCCGGCACGGCATCCGGGTGCTGCCGAACACCGCGGGCTGCTTCACCGCGGGCGAGGCCGTGCTCACCGCGCGGCTGGCCCGCGAGGCGCTGGGGACGGACTGGGTGAAGCTGGAGGTCATCGCGGACGAGCGCACGCTGCTGCCGGACCCGGTGGAACTGCTCGACGCGGCCGAGACCCTGGTCGACGACGGCTTCACCGTCCTGCCGTACACCAACGACGACCCCGTCCTCGCGCGCCGGCTGGAGGACGCCGGCTGCGCCGCGATCATGCCGCTCGGCTCGCCGATCGGCTCCGGCCTCGGCATCCGCAACCCGCACAACTTCCAGCTCATCACGGAACGCGCCACCGTCCCCGTCATCCTCGACGCGGGCGCCGGCACCGCCTCCGACGCGTCCCTCGCCATGGAACTCGGCTGCGCCGCGGTGATGCTCGCGTCCGCCGTCACCCGGGCCCGGCACCCCACGCTGATGGCCCACGCGATGCGCCACGCCGTCGCCGCGGGCCACCTCGCCCACCGGGCCGGCCGCATCCCCCGCCGCCACCACGCACTGGCCTCCAGCCCGGCGGCCGGAACCGCCGCCCTCGACCCCGAACGGCCCGCCTTCTGAACCGCGACCGCCGCGGGAAGGGTCACGGAACTGTCCCGGAACGCCACGGGCGGGACACAGTGGGCGCGTACCGCCGGATGGGGTACGCCGGGCTCGTAGAATCGGGCGTCGTGGACATCACGGTGCAGGATCCGCTCGTCGGGCAGGTGCTGGACGGGCGTTATCGGGTCGAGGGGCGGATCGCCGTCGGTGGGATGGCGACGGTGTACCGGGCTGTCGACACCAGGCTCGACCGGACGCTCGCGTTGAAGGTGATGCATCCCGGGCTGGCCGCGGACAGCGGGTTCGTGGAGCGGTTCATCCGGGAGGCGAAGGCCGTCGCCCGACTGGCGCACCCGAACGTGGTCGGGATGTACGACCAGGGCACCGACGGCACGTACGTGTATCTGGCGATGGAGTACGTGGCCGGCTGCACACTGCGTGACGTACTGCGCGAGCGCGGGGCGCTCCCACCCCGCGCCGCGCTGGACATCCTGGAACCGGTTCTCGCCGCGCTCGGCGCCGCGCACCGGGCCGGGCTGATCCACCGGGACATGAAGCCGGAGAACGTACTGATAGGCGACGACGGCCGGGTGAAGGTCGCCGACTTCGGCCTGGTGCGGGCGGTGGACACACAGACCGGCGCGAGCACCGGCTCGGTGCTGGGCACCGTCTCCTACCTCGCGCCCGAGCAGATCGAGCACGGCACCGTCGACCAGCGCACCGACGTGTACGCGTGCGGGGTCGTGCTGTACGAGATGCTGACCGGCCGGAAGCCGCACACCGGCAGCACCCCGATGCAGGTGATCTTCCAGCACCTCAACGAGGACGTGCCCGCCCCCTCAGCCGCCGCGCCCGGCGTCGCGCCGGGGCTGGACGCCCTGGTGGCGCGGGCCGCCGCCCGCGACCCGCGGGGCCGCCCGTCCGACGCGGTGGACATGCTGGCCGAGG
>NZ_DATDBG010000104.1:0-5137 GCF_036524955.1 Streptomyces sp. | reverse complement strand
GCGGCCAGCTGGCGTCTGGCCTCGTCCTTGATGGCCGCGGTGACTTCGACACGGGCTCGTTCCCTGACCCCTCGGATCACGCTCATCGGCCCAGTCTGCCACGACAGAGAGCAGCGCGAAAGAAAGAGAGCAGCGCTCTTGCTTTCCGTCGGAGCACCCTGGCACACTGTTCACAAGTGAGAGCACTGCTCACGAAATCGGAGGAGTCACCATGTCCGAGCAGGTAGCGCACGTCCGGAAGCCCGGCTGGTTCACCATCAATGTCTTCAACCGCGGCACCGCATGGCTGGCCCGGCGAGGCGTGAGCGTCTGGGGGTCCCGGATTCTGGCCGTCCGGGGGCGCAGGACCGGCACGAGTGGCGGCGCACCCCCGTCAATCCGCTCACCCACGACGGCGAGCGCTATCTGGTGGCGCCCCGCGGCCACGTCCAGTGGACGCACAACATGCGGGCGGTCGGCGGCGGCCGGCTGCTCCTGGGAAAGCACGTCGAGGAGTTCACCGCCACCGAGGTCGCCGACGACGACAAGCCGCCCGTACTGCGCGCCTACCTCAAGCGCTGGAAGGCCGAAGTCGGAGTCTTCTTCGACGGTGTCGGCCCGGACTCCACGGATGAAAGGCTGCGAGAGATAGCCCCCAAGCACCCGGTCTTCCGCATCCAGGCCACCGACGGAGACTGACCGCGGCGGGCCGGCGGATACCGACCCGCCGCCGGAGTCGTCAGGCCCTCGTGGGGCGTCAGGCCCGGTCCACGGCCTCCAGCGCGCGGCGGGCCATGGGATGAGTGCGGACGAGTTCGGCAAGCGAGCTCTTGCCGCGAGTGATACCGGCGAAGGCGCGCCAGGCGGGCGGGAAGGTGGTGAGCACGGCGTGCAGGACTCCCGGGCGCCGTTCGAAGAGGGCCAGCATCCGGCGGCCGACACCCATCTCGACACCGAGTCCGGCTTTCACGGCGAAGGCGTAGTTGAGGGCCTGGCGGCGGGCGTCCACCGCGTCGTGCGACTCGGCGATGCGGACCGCCCACTCCCCCGCGAGCCGGCCGGAGCGCAGAGCGTAGGAGATGCCCTCGCGGGTCCATGGTTCGAGCAGTCCCGCCGCGTCGCCGCAGACCAGCACCCGGCCACGGGAGAGCGGCGAGTCGTCGGCACGGCAGCGGGTGAGATGTCCGGAGGAAATCCTGGGTTCGAAACCGGACAGGCCGAGGCGGGCGATGAAGTCGTCCAGGTAACGCTTGGTGGCGCCGCCCTCGCCACGCGCGGAGATGACGCCCACAGTGAGGGTGTCGCCCTTGGGGAACACCCAGCCGTAGCTGCCGGGCAGCGGACCCCAGTCGATGTGCACACGGCCGGCCCAGTCCTCGGCGACGGCGGTGGGTACCGGGATCTCGGATTCGAGACCGAGGTCGACCTGGTCGAGCTTGACGCCGACGTGGGCTCCTATGCGGCTCGCGCTGCCGTCGGCGCCGACCACGGCACGGGCGTAGACGACCTCCTCGTCGCGCCTGCCGGCCGAGCCGCCGTTCAGTATCACGGCGACGGTGCGGCGGTCGGGGACACCGGGGCCGTGCTGCTCCACCCGCGAGACGGTCACGCCGGTACGCACCTCGGCGCCTGCCGCGCGAGCCGCGTCGACCAGACCCGCGTCGAACTCGGGCCGGTTGATGAGGCCGAAGAGCATCTGCCGCGAGCGCTTGGTGCGGGTGAGCTTGCCGTTGAGGCTGAAGGTGACGGCGTGCACCCGGTCGCGCAGGGGCAGCTCGAACCCGGGCGGCAGGGCGTCCCGGGAAGGGCCGATGATGCCGCCGCCGCACGTCTTGTACCGCGGCAGTTCGGACTTCTCCAGCAGCAGGACCCGACGGCCCGTCACGGCCGCCGCGTGGGCGGCCGAGGCTCCCGCGGGACCCGCGCCGATCACCACGACATCCCAGACGACCGTCTCGCCGTCGCCCGCACCGCTGTCCTGCGCCGCCTGCTCACCGCTCACGTCTGTTTCCGCTCCCGCTCGGCCCGTTCGGCTGTCGTCGCTGTTCAGCCGCATCCTATTGCGCCCGACAGAAACACCTCGCTGTGGCACCATCGGCAGCGAGCCGTCGCACCCACCGAACGACCGCTGTCACTGCAAGATCCCCGCTAGGAGAACTCATGCCGACCGTCCCGCTCTCCGAGACCGTGGCCTCGCTGATTCCTCGCGCCCGCGCCGAGCTGGCGGAGCTGGTGTCGTTCGCGTCGGTGGCCGACGCACGCCAGTTCCCGAAGAGCGAGTGCGAGAAGGCCGCGGCATGGGTGGCCGCGGCTCTGCGGGACGAGGGCTTCCAGGACGTGGCCCTGCTGGACACGCCGGACGGCACCCAGTCCGTGTACGGCTTCCTGCCCGGCCCGGCGGAGGCGCCGACGGTGCTGCTGTACGCGCACTACGACGTTCAGCCGCCGCTGGACGAGTCGGCGTGGCTGTCGCCGCCGTTCGAGCTGACCGAGCGGGACGGGCGGTGGTACGGACGCGGGGCGGCCGACTGCAAGGGCGGGCTGCTGATGCACTTCACCGCGTTGCGGGCGCTCAAGGAGCACGGCGGTGTGCCGCTCAACATCAAGGTGATCGTCGAGGGTTCGGAGGAGCAGGGCACCGGCGGACTCGAGCGCTACGCGGAGGAGCACCCCGAGCTGCTGGCCGCCGACACCGTCGTCATCGGTGACGTGGGCAACTTCCGGCTCGGCCTTCCCACGGTGACCTCGTCGCTGCGGGGCATGGTGCTGATGGAGGTGCGGGTGGCCACGCTGGAGGGCAATCTGCACTCCGGACAGTTCGGCGGCGCCGCGCCCGACGCTCTGGGCGCGCTGATCCACATGCTCGCCTCGCTGCGGGACGAGACAGGCGCCACCACGATCGACGGTCTTGACGGCACAGGCGAGTGGTCCGGGCTCGGCTATGCGGAGGAGGACTTCCGCCGGGACGCCAAGGTGCTCGACGGGGTGGAGTTGCTGGGCAACGGAACCATCCCCGACCGGCTGTGGGCCCGCCCCGCGGTGACGGTGATCGGCATCGACGCGCCTCCGGTCGTCGGCGCCACACCCTCCGTCCAGGCAGCGGCGGGCGCCCTGGTGAGCCTGCGGGTGCCGCCGGGGTTCGACGTCGGCAAGACCGCCCGGGCGCTGACGGAGCACCTTCGGGCGGCGGCGCCCTGGGGCGCGAGGGTCGAGGTGACGCTGCGGGGCAGCGGGCAGCCGTTCGCTGCGGACACCTTCAGTCCGGCGTACAGGGCGATGGCCGAGGCGATGCGGGAGGCGTACGACGAGGAGATGGCGGTCGCCGGGCAGGGCGGTTCGATACCGCTGTGCAACACACTGGCCACGCTGTACCCGCGGGCGGAGATCCTGCTGATCGGGTTGAGTGAACCGGGGGCGCAGATCCACGCGGTCAACGAGAGCCTGTCGCCGCAGGAGTTCGAGCGAATGTCGCTCACGGAGGCCCTCTTCCTGCTGCGTTATGCGGCATCGCAGTCGGCGGGTCAGGGGGTCTGAGCGCACTGGGCCGGCCGGGTCCGCGCACGGGCCTGGACGAACCCGAGCGGACCCGGGCGGCGGCCCGATCCGGTGGACGTGGCCCGTGCTCGCTGGCGTGTTACGGCCACGGAGTCCTGCGAGCAGGGCCGAGCGAGGCCGTTCTGACACCCGGTCAGCGGGGCGCGCCGTCAGCCGGCCATTCCGCGGGGTGCCCTGCTTCGAGGTTGAGCGGGCGGCCCAGTTCGCGCGCGCGCAGCGCCCAACGGAGCCGGTCCAGCCGTACCGGGGGCAGCAGGTCTGCGGCCTCGTCCTCGGTGACGAAGCGCCAGCCGCGCAGTTCGGCCTCGGGCAGCAGCAGCCGGCCGATGTCCGCGGTGGGCATCCGGCCGCCGTCGAAGATCAGCCGGAGGCCGCCGTGGCCCGGCGGGTGCGGCGGCTCCCAGTCCACGACGAGGAGTTCGAGACCGCCGGTGAGTTCGATGCCGAGTTCCTCGGCGACCTCGCGGTGGCCGGCGCGTGCGGGGGACTCGCCTGATTCGACGACGCCGCCGGGGAACTCCCAGCCGGGCTTGTAGGTGGGGTCGACCAGCAGGACCCGGTCGGCGTCGTCGAAGAGCAGTACCCCGGCGGCCACCGTTTCCGCCCGCGGTTCCGGGGTCTGGATGATGCCGCAGGCCCCCGCGCCCCGGCCGACGGCCTCGGTCACCTCCAGTGCGGTCTGCCGCGGGCTGAGCCCAGCAGTGCACACGACATGCGCGTCGAGCACCAGCCAGGGCAGCGCCGCCAGATACTCCGGGACCCGGTCCAGGGCCCAGCGGCGGGCGGTCTCGTCGGCCTCGGGGTCGTCCGGGTGGTCCCGGCGGGCGGCGATGCGTTCGCGCAGGACGGTTTCTCCCGGCTCGAGCAGCACATGCCGGATCTCGATCCCCCGGGAGGCGAGGCCGCCGAAGATCTCATCGCGGTACTCCTGCCGCAGCAGCGTCATCGGCGCCACCAGCACCCCGCCGACCTCGTTGAGCAACGCGGCAGCGGAATCCACCACCAGTCGGCGCCAGATGGACAGTTCCTGGTATTCCGTGACGTCCTGGAGCTGCTTCTCGGGCAGCAGCTGACGCAGGCAGTCGCCCACCGCGTCGGGGTCGTACAGGGTGCTTTCCGGTATCAGGTCCAGCAGTTCGCGTGCCGCGCTGCTCTTGCCCGCGCCGAACGCCCCGTTCACCCAGATGATCACGGTGCCCCCTTCTCCGTAGACCCCTACGAATTGCCCGGATCATCGGCCCCGGCAAACGCACCGCCCCGTCCCCCGCCCGGCCGCACGCCGACGACCCGGCCCCCTTTGCAGCGCAGCCGGTCGCGCAGCGCCCGGAGCACGCACGCCACGTACACCGTGCGCGTGACGCACGGGGACGTGCCCGGCCGCGACACCGCGCCGATCGTGGACAGAGCCGCTGGTCCGGGGCTCCGTGGGAGACACACCCGGCGGGGCCGCCCCGCGCCGTCGGCCGGGCCTGCGGGAGGCGGCCGGGCTGGAGGTGCGGGCGCCCCCGCCGACCCGTCCAGCGGGTCCTTCACCACCCTGGAGAAGGGCAAGGTCACTACCGGGCCGCCGAGTCCTTCAAGGTCGGCGGCACCGCCGGCGTGG
>NZ_DATDBG010000103.1:0-7662 GCF_036524955.1 Streptomyces sp. | reverse complement strand
CCCACGCCGCCTTCCTGGTGCCGGCCAGGGCGCGGGCGGCGGAACCCGCCGCCTTGCGCAGCGCCTCCGTGTCGTGGTCCGCGCCGTCCTCCGGAGTCTCCCCGAGCCCCACCGCGACCACCACCGCGGCCTTCACCCCGGCCGGCGCGGGCACCTTGGTCACCTCGCCCTCCCCGCCCGAGGCGCCGAGCGTGTCCAGGGTGGCGGCCAGCTTCCCGTCGAACGCGGAGTCCACCGATTCCGCCCCGGGGGCGAGCCGCGGGCCCTTGGCGCCTTTGGTCACGCCGACGACGACGGCGTCCGCACGCAACGTCGCGGCGGCGGAGGTACTGAGTGTCAGAGCAGTCACGGTGGATGAGGTCCTATTCGGTCGAGGTCCTGTCGCGGCCGTTGGAGGCGCGGCCCGGCCTTTCGCATCGTATTCCGCGGATTGCGCCACATCAGCGGGGTGGTACGACGCGTGAGCCGGGCCCTGCCGAGCCTACGCCCTGCCTGCGGCCCGACCAGGCGTTCCGGCAATCCCCCCGGCCCGGCCGGGGGGTACTCCGTGGGAGGCGCGGGGGGACGGCGTGCTCGGGTGTGGGGGCTGGGGGGTGCGTGGGGGCCGGTCGAGGTGGTATCGGCCGGGGGTTGCGGTGCGGCCTTTCGGGGGGGGCGGGCAACCGCGCGTTCAGCCACGGCGGTGTGGCGCCCGGCGAAGGCGCCGGGTCCTGCCGAACTCTGCTTCGTGGCTCCCGGGGTGCGGGCCAGTGGGGGGCCGGCCGCGCCGTTCCCTGCGCCCCCGCCGGGGGCGTACCCCGTGTGGCGTCAGCCGGAAAGGGCGAGGACGACCAGGGCCGCGGTGGTCGCCGTTTCGCAGAGGGCGCCGAAGACGTCGCCGGTGACTCCGCCGAAGCGCCGGCCGCAGCGACGCAGCAGGGCCTCGGCGGCCAGCGGGCCGGCACATGCGGCGATCGCGGTGCGCAGCGCGGTCCCCCCGCCGAAGGGGAGGCCCGCGGCGCAGACGAGTACGGCGACCACCACCGCGATGCCCCGGGCCGTCCCCGGGGGAAGCGTCCCCGCGACGGCCGCGCCCAGACCGTCCGGGCGGGCCGCGGCCACCCCCTGGCGGCAGGCGAGCGTGATCGCGGTGCGTCCCACGACGGCCGCGACCACCGCGGCCGTGCCCCCGTACACCCACCCGTGGCCGTAGCACGCGGCCAGCGCGGCGGTCTGGGCGATCAGGACGAGGACGAGGGTGAAGACGCCGAAGGGTCCGATGTCGGAGCGCTTCATGACGGCGAGCGCCTGCTCGGCCGGCTTTCCGCTGCCGAGGCCGTCGGCGGTGTCGGCGAGCCCGTCGAGGTGCAGGCCCCGGGTGAGGACGGCCGGTGCGGCGACCGCGCCGACCGACGCGAGCAGCGGACTCGCGCCGAGCGCGAGCAGTGCCCCGCCGACCGCGGCGGCCCCGAGCCCGAGCACGCCACCGACGACGGGTGCCGCCGCCATCCCGGCGCGCGCGGCCTCCCGGTCCCACCGCCGCACGGCGACCGGCAGCACGCTCAGCGTCCCGAAGGCGAACCGCAGCCCGTCAGCGGGAGACGCGGGGGAGGGGGGTATGTCGGGCGCGGCGTCGGTCACCGCGGCAGGCTACCGCGGCCTCCACCGCGGCCAGGGCGAGCACCCCGACCACGCCCGTCACGTGCTCCCAGCCCGCCAGGTTCGGCAGGCAGGCCACTTCGACGACCATCGCCAGCGCGATCGCCGCCGCCGTGGAGAACGCGCGGTAACGGCAGGCGACGTAGACGCCGAGCGCGACGACCGCCGCCGACGGGCCGGTGTCGCGGACGAGGAGGTCACGGACCGGCAGGCCGAGCAGGGCGCCGGGGCCGGCCCACAGCGCGTAGCGGGCGAAGCAGGTGCCGGTGAGGCTGGCCAGCAGCGCGACGCCCAGGGTCCGGGGGGCGCCCAGCGTGGTCTCGGCGATGGCGAACACCACCACGACCTGGAGGAGCAGACCCCACACCGGCAGCGAGGGGTCGGGTACGAACAGGGAGAGCGGCGTCCGCAGCAGCGCCTGCCACCACGGCAGCGTCGGGTAGACCCCGCCGAGCCGGTCCACCCAGCCGCTCGCGCCGCCGAGGTGCTGGAGGAGTTGCACCAGCCCGATGCCGAGGCACGACGCCAGGGTCAGCGGCACCGCCCGCGGTCCACCGGTCCGCAGCCGCCGCCACACGTCGGCGAGGAGCGTGCCCCACTGGGCGGCGGCGAACCGCCGCAGCCGTTCAGCCCCTGCGGCGGCGCAGCGGCGCCGGCAGCCGGGGCACGCCGAGGAAGCCCTCGGCGCGGGCGCCCGCGAGGCCGATCCTGGGCAGTTCGCTGGACTTGCCGAACAGCACATAGCGAGGCTCCCAGATCGGCCGGAACTTGGCGTTGGCGCGGTACAGCGACTCGATCTGCCACCACCGCGAGAAGAACGTCAGCAGCGAGTGCCACAGCCGCAGCACCGGGCCCGCGCCGAGTCGTGAGCCGCGTTCGAACACCGAACGGAACATGGCGAAGTTGAGCGAGATCTGCGCCACGTCCACCTCCTCGGCCCGCCGGATCAGCTCGATCACCATGAACTCGATCAGCCCGTTGTCCGCGGTGCGGTCCCTCCGCATCAGATCCAGGGAGAGCCCGTGCGGCCCCCAGGGCACGAAACTCAGCAGCGCCCGCGGCCTGCCGTCGCCGTCCTGGCACTCCACCATCACGCACCTCCCGTCGGCCGGATCGCCGAGCCGCCCCAGCGCCATCGAGAAGCCGCGCTCGGTCCCGCCGTCCCGCCAGTGCTCCGCGCGCTCCACCAGGACGTCCATCTCGGCGGGCGGGATGTCGGCGTGGCGCCGGACGCGTACGGTGCAGCCGGAGCGCAGCACCCGGTTGTACGCCTGCCGGACCGTCCGCATCGCGCGGCCCTCCAGGGTGAAGTCGGCGATCTCGACGACGGCCTCGTCGCCGAGTTCGAGGGCGTCCAGGCCATGCCGGGCGTACACCGTGCCCGCCTCCTCGCTGGCGCCCATCACCGCGGGCACCCACGCGTGCTGCCTGGCCTCCGCCAGCCACGCGTCGATCGCGCCGGGCCACGCCTCCGGGTCGCCGATCGGGTCGCCCGAGGCGAGCGTCACCCCGCCCAGCACCCGGTAGGCGATGGCGGACTTGGCGGTCGGCGACCAGATGACGCTCTTGTCGCGGCGCAGTGCGAAGTAGCCGAGCGAGTCGCGCTCCCCGTACTTCTCCAGCAGGCCACGCAGCCGCTCCTCGTCCGTCCCGCACAGCGACTCCCGGCCGCGCGGGGAGCGGAACGCGACGAAGAGCACGAGCGGGAAGAGGAGCGCGGACATCACGTTGATGACCACGTCCACCCAGCCGGGGGTCTCGATGACGGTGAACGCGGTGTCGTTCGGCACCAGTGAGATCAGCCGGACCAGGGCGTACGCGAACATGTCGCCCAAGGCCGCGCCGTGCCGGGAGTTGGTGACGGCGACCAGTCCGGTGCCGATCAGGGCGGCCACCGCCAGGCCGACGACCGCGACCAGTGCGGCCTGCCAGGGGTTCGCCGGGTCGCCCTTGGCCCGGAACTCGCGGCGGCCGACCAGCAGGGCGGCGAGGAAGACGGCGGTCAGCGCCAGGGAGACCCAGTTCTGGGCGTGCCGGTGGATCTGCGGCCACCCCATACTCAGCGCGAACGCGGCGAAGAACAGGCCGCACAGCACCAGGTTGAGGATCCACGCGGCGCGTTTGCGGCGGCGCATCGTGACGGCGAGGAAGAGGGCGAAGCAGCCCGGGGTGAAGCCGGCGGTGAGCAGGTACGGCGTGAAGTAGTCCTCTGCGTTGTGGCGGCGGATGTCGGCGCCGAAGGAGACCCAGACGGCGCCGAGGAAGTTGACGAACGCGACAAGGCGGAGGTACCGGACGGCGAAGGCCGCGGCGCGGGGCGGCCGGCGATCGGGGGTGGGGTGGGGGGCGTGCCGGGAGGCGGCCTGGCGTACGCGTTCGCTGCCCGCGCTGACCGTTCCCATGATGGGGAATTTTAGGTGAAATGTCCGTATTTCGGAGTGTGCCGGGCCGTGGAGGTCACGGGGCGGGGTGGGGATCGGGTTCGAGTGCGGAGTCCCCGGAGTCCGGCTCCGGCTCGGGCTCCGGCTTGGGTTCGGGGTCGAGGTCGGGGAGCTCGGCGGAGAGGGCGGCGGCGGCCTGGAGGAGGGGGAGGGCGAGGAGCGCGCCGGTGCCGCCGCCGGAGTGGACGGCGTGGTCGAGCAGCGGGTCGAGGGAGGTCCGGTCCAGCGCCTTGGCCTGGCCCGGCTCGCCCGAGGCGTGGCCCGCGAGCCACCAGTCCGGCGCCCGGAAGGCGATCCGCTGGGCGACCAGCGCGCAGGCGGCGCTCACCACGCCGTCGAGGACGACCGGCAGCTTGCGCACCGCGGCCTGGAGCAGGAACCCGGTCATCGCGGCGAAGTCGGCGCCGCCGACCGCGGCCAGCAGGGCGAGCTGGTCGCCGAGGACCGGGCGGGCCCGGCGCAGCCCGTCGCGGATCGCCGCGCACTTCCGCATCCAGGCGAGGTCGTCGACGCCGGAGCCGCGGCCGGTGACGACGGAGGCGTCGGTGCCGCACAGCGCGGCGATCAGCACGCCGGCCGGCGTCGTACCGCCCACGCTGAGGTCCCCGAGCAGGACGAGGTCGGTGCCGGAGTCGGCCTCCTCGTCGGCGAGCGCCATGCCCGTACGGAACGCCCGCTCGGCCTCTGCCGCGGTCAGCGCGTCCTCGATGTCGAGGCGGCCCGAGCCCCGCCGCACCCGGTGCGCGGTGACGTCGGCGGGCAGCTCGGCCGGATCGCAGTCCAGCGCCATGTCGATCAGGCGGACCTGGGCGCCGTACTGCCGCGCCAGCACGCTCACCGGCGCCCTGCCCTCGATCACGTCGCGCACCAGCTCGCTCGCGGTCCCGGCCTGCCGGGCGGACACCCCCAGCGCGGCCACTCCGTGGTCGGCGGCGAACACCAGTACCCGCGCCCGCTCGATCGGCCGCGCCGGCACCCGCCCCTGCACCCCGCACAACCAGTCCGCCAACTCGGCCGGCTTCCCCAGCGCCCCCTCCGGGCGCACCACCCGCCCCCACCGTTCCCGCGACTCCCGCCGCACCCCGGCGTCCGGCCGCTCCACCAGGTCCCCGAACTCATCCAGATCAATCCCACTCACCCGCCGAACAGTACCGCCCGGCTGGCCGCCGGGGCTGGTGGGGATACGGAGCTGTGCGTATCGGCTGGCCGCCGGGGCCGGTGGGGGGTTGTGCGTGTCGGCTGGGGCCGGGGTTGGTGGGGATACGGGGCTGTGCGGGTCGGTTGGCGGGCGGGGTTGGTGGGGGTGCGGCACGTGCCTGTGTTCGGCTCGCTGCCGGGGCGGGCGACCGCGTGCCGCGGCAGCGAGCCATGTGCCGTTGCGGCGGCGGAGACCACGATGGCGGAGTCCGGCGGTGTCGAGCCGACCGGGCTGTCGGCTTGTGGTCCGTGGTTCGGCCTCGCCGGGGTGCGCCGGCTCGGGGCCCGACGTCGCGGCGGCAGCGGTTCTGGACGTTCGTTCGGTGTGGGTGGCCTGCCCGCGGGGCCGGCCGACGGGGGGCGCCGGTCAGGGGCGGAGGGGGAGGGGGTGGCCGGCTATGACGAGGAGGACGTGTTCGGACTGGGCGGCGATCGCGGCGTTGAGGCGGCCGAGTTCGTCGCGGAAACGGCGGCCGGAGGGCGTCGCGGGGACGACGCCGGAGCCGACCTCGTTGGTGACGGCGACGACCGTACGGCGGGTGTCGCGCCAGGCGGCGGTGAGTTCGGCGGTGCGGTCCTGGACGCGGCGGGCGGCCGGTCCGCCCGGCGCGTCCACGACCGCACGGTCGTCCCAGGCGCCGGCTTCGTCCATGACGTGGGTGAGCCAGAGGGCGAGGCAGTCGATGAGGAGCGGGGGGCCGTCGGGGTCGGCAAGGAGAGGGACCAGATCGCAGGTCTCCTCGGTGCGCCAGCTCGCGGGGCGCCGGTCGCGGTGCTGGGCGACGCGGTGGGACCACTCCGGGTCGCCCTCGCGGGTACCGCCCGTGGCCACGTACACGACACCGGGGAACGCGGCCAGGCGCCGTTCCGCCTCCGCGGACTTGCCCGAGCGGGCGCCGCCCAGGACCAGGGTGCGGCGGGGCACGTCGGGCACGTCGTGGTAGTCGCCGGCCACCAGCGTCGTACCGTCGGGGACCGCGCGAGCGCCGAGGGCGGCCAGGCGGCGGTCGAGTTCCGGGCCGGGGGGAGCGCGGTGGTCGAGGTGGACGGCCACCACGTCCGTCGTACCCGCCACCGCGCCGGACGCCCGCAGCCGGGCCAGCGCCTCGGGCCGCCCGGCCACGTCGAGCAGCACCAGGTCGTACGGTCCCGCGTCCGTTTCGGCGGCGGCCCCCGCGGGCGCGCAGCCCGGTGGAAGGTAGAGCGCGCGCAATCCGTCCGGCGACTCGATCGCGTACCCGGTGCCCGGCGCGTCCGTCGCCACCGCGCGTACCCGGTGGCCGGTGATCAGCGGCAGCCGCTGTCCGTCGGGCACCCGGGCCGGCGCGGGCAGCCCCGGCGGGATCTCGACCGGCGGGCCGTCGTGCGGATGTGACAGCAGGACCAGCCGCAGCCCGCCGAGGGTCCGCCCGGCCCGGGCCGCGGCCAGCGCCGCCCCGGGCGTCAGATCGAGCAGCACCACCCCGTCCACCAGCACCGCGGTCACACCGCGCGCACCCGCGCCCACGGACACCGAGCACACCGCACACGGACAGTCGGCCACCGGCAGACCCTCGGGGCCCCCGGTGCCCAGCAAAGTGAATTCCACCCCTCGATCGTCTCGCGCCGCGGCCCCGCAGGCGCGCGGACCCCCCGCGGACGTGTGCCGCGGCCCCGCGCGTGAAGGGGTGGGGCCCCTTTCTCCCGCCGCCGCCGAGCTCCTTCCCACTCCTTTCCGCCTCCTTTCCGCCGCCGGGGCGGGACGTGAGACGGCGGAACCCGGTGGCGCCGCCCCCGACCGCGAACGGGTTCTCGGCGCGTCCGGCACCGCCGGTCAGCGCTTCCGGGGCTGCTCGCCGCGGGTGCGGGTGCGGGTGCGGTGCGGGTGCGGTCGTCGCCGGCGCGGCGGGAGAGGCGGGCGAGCCCCTTCGGCCCCGGCAGGGGACACGCGGTGGCCGCCGCGGCCAACTCCCGGGTGCCGCACGGCGCGTGGGGACCGGCGCGCGGGGGCCGGTCGTAACACGGCGCGCACACCGCGCGCCGTGTTCGCGCGCGTCCTCCCGATACGCTGCGTCCGCAGCCAGCGCAGGACTCATGACCTCAAGGACCGAGGAGAAACACATGGCGTGGACGTGGCGGTTCGAGAAGGCCGACGGCACCGAGGTGCAGCCCTCGGTGCAGCCCGAGGAGTTCACCACCCAGGGGGACGCGGAGTCCTGGGTCGGGGAGGTCTGGAAGGACCTCCTGGACGGCGGCGCGGACCAGGTCGTGCTCTTCGACGGCGACACGAAGATCTACGGTCCGATGAGCCTGCACGGGGACCAGGAGGCGGACGCCCCGAGCTGACCCGCGGACTCCCGCGGGCGGCCCGGGGCGCAGCGCGCACCGGCCGCCCGCGGGGTACGGC
>NZ_DATDBG010000102.1:0-8682 GCF_036524955.1 Streptomyces sp. | reverse complement strand
GTGACGCTGGTCGGGTGCCCGCGGGACTGCGCGGGCCCGTGTGTACGGGGGCTACGCGCGGCCGGACGTCTTCTGCGTACGGCGCGACACCGAGTCGATGACCACGGCGGCCAGCAGCACCGCGGCGGTGATCATGAGCTGGATCGAGTAGTCCATGTTGAGCAGGTCCAGACCGGTCTGGATCGACTGGATGACCAGCATGCCCAGCAGCGCCGACCAGACGTTTCCGCGACCGCCGAAGAGGCTGGTGCCGCCGATGACCGCGGCGGCGATGGCCAGCATCAGCAGGTTGCCGCTGCCGGCCTGGAGGGTCGCGGTGTAGGTCTGGCCGGCCAGGAACAGCCCGCCGACGGCCGCGAAGCCGCCGGCGATACCGAACACCGCGATCCGGACCATGTCCACGTTGATACCGGCCCGCCGGGCGGCCTCGATGCTGCCGCCGAGCGCGAAGACCTTGCGTCCGAAGGTGGTACGGCGCAGCACGAAGTCGCAGACGACCAGGGTGACAAGAAAGATCACCAGGGCGTTGGGCACACCGGCGGTCTTGTTGAGGACGTACGCGGCCACGTAGCCGACCACGGCCAGCGCGCCCGCCCGGATCAGTATCTCGGTGGTGGGCCGGAACGGGACGCCGGCCTTGCGGCGGCGGGCCTGCTCCACCAGCGAGGCGATCAGCAGGACCGCGACGCCCACGGTGGCCAGGATGTACGCGCCGGCGATGTCCTGGTTCATGAAGAAGGACCGCTGGCCGAGGATGTGCATGGGGCCCTTGTCGGCGAGCGTGAGGCTGCCGGTGTCGCCGAGCACCCACAGCATCAGGCCGTTCCAGCCGAGGAAGCCGGCCAGGGTGACGACGAACGCCGGGACACCGATCTTGGTGAAGAAGAAGCCGTGGACGCAGCCGACGCCGACGCCGATGAGCACGGTCAGCAGGACCGCGAGCCAGGGGTTCATCCCGTGCGTGGTGGCGAAGACCGCGAAGAGCGCGGATGCCAGACCGCTGACCGAGGCCACCGAAAGGTCGATCTCACCGAGCAGCAGCACGAAGACCAGACCCACCGCGAGCATGCCGGTGCCGGCCAGGAAGTAGCTGATGTTGACCATGTTCGCCGAGCTCAGGAACAGGCTGTTGTTGAGCTGGAAGATGGTCCAGATGATGATCAGGGCGACGATCACGGGCAGCGAGCCCAGTTCACCGCCTTTGAGCTTGCGCTTGAACTCGGTGAGGTAGCCCTTGAAGCCTTCCTCACGGACCAGCAGGCGCGGGTCGATCGGGGCGACCGCGGGGGGCGGTACCTCGTCGGCGGGCGGGCTGCCGGCCTTCGACGTGTCGATGGTGCTCTTGTCGCTGCTCACTTGGCCGCCTCCGCGTTGCTGCGCGCCTGCCGACGGGTCACGGCGTTGTCCGTGGCACCGGTGATCGCGGCGATGATCTGTTCGTTCGTGGTCTCCTTCACCGGGAAGGAGCCGTTGTTCCTGCCCAGCCGCAGCACGTGCACGGTGTCCGCGACCGCGGTGACATCGGCCATGTTGTGGCTGATCAGGATCACGCCGAGGCCGCGCTCGCGCAGCCGCTCGACCAGGTCGAGCACCTGGGCGGTCTGCTCCACGCCGAGGGCCGCGGTGGGCTCGTCGAGGATGACGACCTTGGGCTCGCCGATGAGGGCGCGGGCGATGGCGACCACCTGGCGCTGGCCGCCGGAGAGGCTGGCGATCGGGATCCGGACGCTGGGGATGCGGATCGACAGCGTGTTGAGCAGTTCGCGAGCGCGCTTTTCCATCGTGACCTCGTCGAGGCTGCCGAAACGCAGCAGTTCCCGGCCGAGGTAGAGGTTGCCGACCACGTCGAGGTTGTCGCACAGGGCGAGGTCCTGGTAGACGGTGGCGACACCGAGGTGCTGGGCGTCCTGCGGCCGGTTGATGCTGACCGG
This sequence comes from Streptomyces sp., assembly GCF_036524955.1. Taxonomy (GTDB): domain Bacteria; phylum Actinomycetota; class Actinomycetes; order Streptomycetales; family Streptomycetaceae; genus Actinacidiphila. The sequence goes on along the minus strand of NZ_DATDBG010000102.1, from coordinate 6,751 downwards.
CGCGCCCTCCCACTCGATGACGCCCTCATCGACCGGGTGCACCCCGGCGATCGTCTTGACCAGGGTGGATTTACCGGCACCGTTGTCGCCGACCAGGGCGACCACTTCTCCGGCATGGACCTCCAGTTCGACATCGGTGAGGGCCTGGACCGCACCGAATCGCTTGGAGACTCCGCGCAACGCCAGCACGGGCGTAGCGGACACGTGAACCATCTCCTTCGCCGCCTGACCGGCGGGGATGCCGCCGCTGGGAAATCAGCCGCGGAGGGAGTGCACGAGGCACAGGACTACAAAGTGAAGGGGCAGGGGTAAGGCCCCTGCTCCGAGTGCCGACCCCGTAAGCGTTTCCATCCGGCACCCCGCCCCGGCAGCGGGGTGGTTGGGGTTGGGGCGGGGTGCCGGACAGGCTGGGGGAGGGCGGGACGGCGGGACTACTGGATTCCGGCGTCCTTGCACGCCTGGGCGAACTCACCGGCGCAGAGCTGGGCGGGAGCGAAAAGCCCGTCCTTGACCACGGTGTCCTTGATGTTCGCCTTGGTCACCGAGACAGCGGCCAGCAGCTTGGCCGGGACGGAGTCGCCGGAGCCGCTGGTGGCGGTGGTGTCAGCGATCGACTTGAAGTCCTTGCCCTCCAGCAGGGCGACGGCGATCTCCGCGGCGGCGTCGGCCTCCGGCTTGTACGCCTTGTAGATCGTGCTGGTCTGAGTGCCCACCAGTATGCGCTGCAGACCGGCGAGTTCGGCGTCCTGACCGGTCAGCGGCGGGTTGATGCCCGCGCCCTTCAGAGCGGTGGCGATACCGCCGGCCATGCCGTCGTTGGCGGAGTAGACGCCGGCGATGTTGTCCTTGCCGAGCTGCGTGATGGCCGCGGTGACCTTCTGGTTGGCGACGGTGTCCTTCCACTGACCCGTCTGCTCGTAGGCGATGTCCACCTTGCCGTCGAGGATCTTGTGGGCGCCGGCCTTGAACTGCGCGGCGTTCGGGTCGCCCGGGTCGCCGTTGATCATGACGATCTTGGACTGCGGGGTGGCCTTGGAGCCCATGGCGTCCAGCAGCGCCTGGCCCTGCAGTTCGCCGACCTTCTCGTTGTCGTAGGAGACGTAGGCGGAGATCGGACCCTGTGCGAGGCGGTCGTAGGCGACGACCTTGATTCCCTTGGCAACGGCGGACTCGACCGAGGACTTGATGCCGACGGAGTCCTGCGCGTCCAGGATCAGGACCTTGACGCCCTTGGTGATCATGCTGTTGACCTGCTGGGCCTGCTTGGCCGGGTCAGCGGCTGCGTTGTCGTAGTGGATCTCGCAGTCGGGGCACAGCTCCTTGATCTTGGCCTCGATGAGCGGACGGTCGAACTTCTCGTACCGGGTGGTGGCGTTCTCCGGCAGGAGCAGACCGATGGACTTGTCCTTGTTGTCAGACCCCTTGTCGCCCGCCTTGCCGCACGCGGCCATGGTGAGCGCCATCGAAACAGCGGCCGTTCCGATGATGATGCGACGCGTCATTGCGTTCATGTGAGGTTGCCTCCCTGACAGGGCCGCAACACCGCGGCCGAGGTGGACGAGAGTCAACTCCGGCTGACACCGTACCGTCAAGAAGTAAACACTTAACGAGATGGCAACGGCGCGCTCCGTTAGCTGTCTGAAGGCTCAGTCATGCCGAAACCGCAGGCGTATCAACCTGGGCACTTCCGTCCAGGAGCGTGGAATCTCCCATTTCGCTCAACACCAGGGCGAGGGCCCCCAGAACCTCCGCCCGGGCGCCCAGCGCACCGGGGACCACCGAGAGCCGCTGGGCCGCGCTGGGGATCGCGTACCGCGAGACCGACTCCCGGATCGGGCCCAGCACCAGCTCGCCCGCCTCCGCGAGATCCCCGCCCAGCACGACCCGGCTGGGGTTGAGCAGGTTGCACAGGCTCGCCACGCCCATTCCTATGTGGCGCCCGACATCGCCGATCACCCGGCGGCAGCCCGGATCCCCCTCGCGGGCGAGCTGCACCATCCTCGGCACGGTCAGCCCGTCGCCGTGGCTGCCCCGCAGCAGTTCCAGTACGTAGCGGGCCGCGGTGAAGGTTTCCAGACAGCCGCGGTTGCCGCACCGGCAGACCGGGCCCGACTCGTCCAGCGTGATGTGGCCGATTTCGCCCGCCGTGCCGCCCGGCCCGCGGTAGATCCGGCCGTCGATCACCAGGCCGGCGCCGACGCCGCTGGCCACCTTGATGTACGCCAGGTCCTTCACCCCGCGACCGCTGCCCCAGACCAGTTCGCCGAGCGCGCCCAGGTTGGCGTCGTTGTCCACCCGTACGGGCACGCCCAGCCGGTCGGAGAGCTCCTGCCGCGGGTTGATCCCGCCCCAGCCGGGCAGGATCGCGATCGAGCCGAGGGTCCCCGACTCCACGTCGATCGGCCCCGGCACGCCGAGCCCCACCCCGAGCACCTTGTCGGCCCCTATTCCGGTGGACTGCACCAGCCGGCCCACCAGCCGCTCGGCCCGGTCGAAGCCCTGCGAGGCGGAGGCGTCCACGTCGATCGGCTCGGACTGCTCGGCCAGCACCTGATGGGCCAGATTGCCGACCGCGACCCGCAGGTGGGAGTGGCCGAAATCCACCCCTACGACGATGCCGGCGTCTCCGGACAAAGCCACGCTGCGGGCCCGCCGACCACCCGAGGAGGTCGGCGTGACCTGCACCGTTCCGTTGTCCCGCAACTCGCGGACGATATTGGACACCGTCGCGGCGGACAGCCCGGTGCTCCGTGCGATCTCCGCCTGGGTGAGCGACCCGGCGAGCCGCACGGCCCGCACGACGCGCTCCAGGTTTGCCCTGTGCAGTGACGACTGCGATCCCGGAGTCTCCACGACATCACTCCTGCCCGGCGGCCGGAGTCCTGCTCCGTCCGCCCGCACGGGACGGGGGCGCCCGGTGCAGGAGCTGCCACACCAGCGAGACCCCGTCGTCTACAACATGTGAACTATAAGTTGAGTGTTTGGAATGATGTCCCGTCAAGGGGAAGAGCCACACCGTTACGCGAATCGGCAGGGAACGCCGGGCAGCGGATCCGCTTCGTCGCGGAGCCGCTCGGCGGCGCTCAGTGCCCGGCGGGCCCGGCCGCCGCTACTTCAGCGCCCCCGCGGTGAGCCCGGCCTGCACCTGCCGCTGGAAGACGACGTAGACGGCGAGCACCGGCAGCATCGCGATCGACAGGCCGGCGAAGAGTCCGGCCCAGTCCCCCTTGTACCCCTGCTGGACCGCCAGGTCGGCCAGGCCCTGGGTGAGCACCCACTTGTCGGTGTCGCCCTGGTTGAGCACCAGCGGCAGCAGGTACTGGTTCCACTGTCCGAGCACGTTGAAGATGCCGATGCTGATGATGCCCGGCTTGGCCATCGGCACCATGATCTGGAAGAACGTACGGGTGTGGCTCGCCCCGTCGACCAGCGCCGCCTCGGCCACCGAGGTCGGCAGCGTCCGGAAGAAGGCGGTCATGAAGAAGACGGTGAACGGCAGCGAGTAGGCGATGTAGACCAGCACCAGCCCGGGGAGGGTGTTGAGGATGCCCAGGTTCTTGGTCACGAAGAACAGCGGCACCAGCACCATGACGACCGGGAAGGCCATGCCGCTCACGAACAGGAAGTAGATCAGGCGGTTCCCCGGGAACTCGAACCGCGCCAGCACGTAGGCGGCCATCGAGCCCAGCAGCATCGTGCCGGCGGTGGAGAAGCCGACCACGATCACGGTGTTCACGAAGTACCGGCCCATGTTCGCCTCCGTCCAGGCGTGGGACCAGTTCTCGAGGTGGAAGCGGGTGGGCAGCGCCCACGGGTGGCTCAGGATGTCGCCCGAGGTCTTGAAGGAGCTCCACAGCGCCCACAGCAACGGCACGCCGACCATCAGCGCCCAGACGAGAAGGAAGACGTGGCTGAAGGCGTTGAGCACCCCGCCCTCGCTGCGCCGCCACCTGCGGCCCGCCACACCGCCGGCCGGCGGGCCCGCTTTCTCGGGCGCCGGGCCGGGTGCCGGGTCGATCGTCTCTGTCGTCATCGCGCCACCCCTAGAACTCGATCCGCTCGCGGCGCGACAGCCGCAGGGTCAGTACGGCGAACACCAGCGTCACGATCAGCATGGCGACGCCCATGGCCGCCGCCATGCCGTACTGGCTGTTGTCACGGAAGGCTGTCTTGTACAGCAGCAGCGGTACGACGTCGGTCGCCTCGTTCGGGCCGCCGTTGTTGACCGACATCAACTGGACCAGGGCGAAGCCGTCCATCGCGATGATGCCCATGTAGACCCAGCCGGTGGCCACGGTGTCCCGCAGCAGCGGCAGGGTGATCCGGAAGAACGTGGTACCGCGCGCGGCGCCGTCCAGCAGCGCCGCCTCGTAGATCTCGGCGGGGATGGAGGACATGCCCGCCGAGAAGAGCACTACGTAGAAGCCGACGTTCGCCCAGACCATCACGGCCATGATGCAGGCCAGGGCGAGGTTCGGGTCACCCAGCCAGGTCTGCTGGAGCAAGCCGAGACCGGCCTTCCCCAGCAGGGAGTTGAACAGACCGTCGTCCGGGTCCGGGTTGTAGATCTGCTGCCAGAGCACCGCGATGACGGTGACCGACAGGACCTGGGGGAAGAAGAAGACGATCTTGTAGAAGCCGGCGCCCCGGACGCCGGCGACCGAGGCGCTTCCCCTGCGCCGGCCGCCGACGTTCAGCATGAAGGCGAAGAACAGACCCAGCGCCAGCGTCACGACCGGCACGATGAGCAGCAGCAGGACGTTGTGCCACAGCGCCTTCCAGAAGAGGTCGTTGTGAATGATCTTCTGGTAGTTGTCGAAACCGACCCAGTTCCTCTCGGGCGTCAGCCCGCTCCAGTCCGTCATCGAGATCTGGAAGTCCTGGACGAAAGGCGAGATCACGAGGACCACGTACAACGCCACGGGGACTGCCAGGAATCCGATGATGAACCGGTACTTGCCGTGTCGCATTCGCCGGTCGCTCTCGTCTCGGCCGTTGGGGGTGGTGAAACTCGTCAGACGTGCTGGAACTTCGGCACCGAGGAGTCCTGCTTGGTGGCGTCCGCGGCCTTCTGCGCGCCCTCGATCCACTTCGCGGCGGAGATCTGGCCGGTCAGGAGCTGCGCGGTCAGGTTGCCGATGGTCTCGTTGTTGAGCTTGGCGTACCAGTCCTGGATACGGGCGTTGAGCACGTTGGGGCCGGCCGCCTTCAGCGCCGCGCTCGCGGAGGTCAGGCCCGGGGTGAGGGTGAGGCCGTCGGCGGCACCGGTGACGCAGGTGAGCGACTTGGTGGCGTTGGTGAAGCCGTCGGTCTGCTTCTTGCTGAGCATGATGCGCAGCAGCTCCATGCCGCCGATCGGGTTCTTCCCGTCCTTGGCGACGATGAACGGTTCACCGGCCGCCGCGTAGAGGGTGCCGAAGGGCAGTTTGTCGCCGGTTCCGCCGATCAGCGGGCCGACCGCCAGGTCGAAGTCCTGGGGCATGGTGGGCGCGGCCTCGTTCTCCACCCAGGAGCCGTTGGCCACCATGGCGGCCTTGCCCTTGGTCCAGGCGGTCTGCATCTGAATGTGCGTCATGCCCTCGGAACCGGCCAGGAAGTACTTCTTGGCCGCCAGCTCCTCGTAGTAGCCGACGACCTGCTTGACCGCGTCCACCTGGAACGCGCCGTCCTCCAGGTCGTCGATGGCGTTCAGCACCTCCTTGCCGCCGACCTTGCCGATCTGGGCCAGCAGGTCGAAGTGCACGTAGTACGGGTACTTGCCCGGGTACGTGAACGGCGCGACGCCCGCCGCCTTGATCTTGGCGCACAGCGCCAGCATCTCGTCGAAGGTCTTGGGGTGCTCCCAGCCCTTGTCCGTGAAGAGCTTGTTGGAGTACCAGGTGCCGTACACGGTGAAGGCGTAGTTGAGCGCGTACAGCTCCTGGGAACCGTACTGGCCCTGCTCGACGGTGCCGGCGATCAGGACGTCACGGATCTTCCTGGCCGGGTCGTCGATGGTGGGGGCGTCCAGCAGCGGGGTGAGGTCGAGCAGCTTGCCCTGCTTGGCGAGGGACGCGGTGTCCAGACTGTCCGCGCCGGAGTTGTCCATGATGTCCGGCGGGGTGTTGCCGGCGAAGCGCGGCTGGAGCTTGGGGCCGAGTCCCTGGGTACCGGTGTGCTTCACGGTGGTGCCGAAGGTGGTGTTGTACACGGCCTCCGCCGACTTGACGTACTCGTCACCGAAACCGCCCTTGAAGATGAAGGCCTCCAGCGGCGCTCCCTGCTGGACGCCGAGCGGGTTGGCCGCCGACTTCGAGCCCGTCGGGGTCGGCTTGCTCTTGGTGCCGCCGCCGGAGGAGGCGCACGCCGTCAGCAGGGAGCTGGCCGGAACCGCCACCAGGCCGACGGCCATGGCCCGCTTGAGTGCGTCGCGCCGGTTGATCTCGGATCCCATACTCAAGTCCTCGCCTTCTGACAGGGCTCGCGGGGTGCGGCGAACCCGCCGACACCCGCGAACAGCTGAGGTGTGAGTGAAGCCGTGCATCCGGTGAGGCAAGGAACGATAGCGAACGGCCGGGGGATAGCACCCCTGCCGTTCTCCCCCACCCGGCCCGCGCTGAGCGGGTTCCTTGGACGCCGACAGGTATAGTCCACTTCTCTCCGACAGGGCAAGATCCATTGCTGGTTTGGGCAGCAAGCTTTCCCGAGTTGAGACCTGTGTGAAGCGTGTGCTGTCCAATCCGGTCACATGCGGACGGGCCGCACCCCAGGT
>NZ_DATDBG010000101.1:0-16737 GCF_036524955.1 Streptomyces sp. | reverse complement strand
GGTTCCGACGGACCGGCCGCCGGACAGGATCTTGTCCGTCAGCCGGGCCGCGGCACCGACCGCCGCCGGCACACGGTCAGCCGGTCAGTGCACCCGTCCGTGGCGGTGCCCGCCGCCTCCGCCGCGCTTGCGCTCGTACATCTCGCGGCCGGCCGCCGCTCGTTGCTTCCACTCGCGCCGGAGTTCCGCGCGGAGCCGCTGATCGGTGCGTGAGGCGATCCACACGTTCTCGCGCAGCAGCTTGCGGTAGCTCTCCAGGCGGCGGTGGGTCAGGGTGCCGTCTTCGAGCGCGGCCAGCACGGCGCACTCCGGCTCCGACTGGTGGGAGCAGTCCTGGAAGCGGCAGTCCTGCGCCAGTTGTTCGATCTCGGCGAACACCTGGGTGAGCCCGGACTGCGCGTCCCACAGCCCGACCCCGCGCAGCCCGGGTGTGTCGATCAGCACACCGCCTCCCGGCAGCGGCACCAGGTCCCGGGTCGTCGTGGTGTGCCGCCCCTTGCCGTCGGCGTCCCGGGTGGCCTGCACTTCCTGCACATCGCTGCCCAACAGTGCGTTGGTGAGCGTGGACTTGCCCGCGCCCGACTGCCCGAGCAGCACCGCGCTTCCCCCGCCGAGCACCGCGGCCACCACGTCCAGCCCCTCCCCGGTGGCCGCACTCACCACCACGACCTGCACCCCGGGCGCCGCGGCCTCCGCGTCGGCCAGCAGGTACGTGGTGTCGGGCACGAGGTCCGCCTTGGTCAGTACGACCAGCGGCTGGGCGCCACTCTCCCACGCCAGCGACAGGAACCGCTCCAGCCGCCCGAGGTCCAACTCCGCCGCGAGCGACACACAGATCACCGCGTGATCCAGGTTCGTCGCCAGCACCTGGCCCTCGGACCGCTTCGACGACGTGGACCGCACGAACTGCGTCCGCCGCGGCAGGAGCGCCCGCACCAGCCGCGGGTCACCGCCTTCCGGATCGACGGCGGCCCAGTCCCCCGTACACACGATCCGCATCGGGTCCGACGGCATCACCAACGCCGTGTCCGCCCGCACAACCCCCTCGGCGGTGAACACATCGCACATGTTCCGGTCCACTCGCACCACCCGCCCGGGCACCAGCCCGGACTCCGCGTACGGCCGGAACTCCGCCTCCCACACGTCGTCCCACCCGTACGGGACGAGAGCGTGCGACGAAGCCGAAAGAAAAGAGAAAGACAAGGGAGGAACCCTTCAAACGGGCAGCCTCCGGCAACGCGCCCGCAGGCACGGCACAAAAGAGAAAGGTCAGCCGGAGACCACAGAGGTGAACTGAACGAGCTTCCGGTTCTGGGCAGCACCCATCACAAAGACAGCCATCGGGTCACACCTCCCTGATCACATCAACGGCCGACCTCGCGGACCCCCGGCAGGGCTCCGCGAACGAACACCCGCACCGTAACGCCTCCCACCCGACCCCGCCACCGGATTTACGACGACCCGCCGCGGCACGGTTACGGCGCCCCGGTCAGGCGCAAGGCCCGTCCCCCCGGGCGACCCGCACCCGCGCCGGCGCATACCCGACCACCGGCTGCCGGTGCTCACCTCGGTGCCGTACCGGGTGCACAGCGCACCGACCCGAGACGCGGCACGCACCGAATCCCGCCTCGCACGGCCCGGAGCGCCCCGCCCAGGGCAGGCATCGATTCCGTCAAGGCCCACGACGAAGAGATCAACGTCGCCCCTGACCCACCGCCCGTCTGCGCGAGTTCGCCTTGTCCCGTGCCGCCAGCCGGCCCGCCAGCAGCATTGCCGCCAGCGCCGTGTCGGCGACCCGACGCCGGTAGAGGCTGAGGAAGGCGACTGCGTAGAGGGTCAGCTCCTCCTCCGGCGGACGAGGTGTGACCGGTGCGTCCAGAAGGCGCCGGTGTGCACGGCGGAACCGGACGGCGAAGGTACCGGTCAGCAGGTACGCGGCGGCCAGCACGACGATCCACCACATGGCGCCCCCTCCGGCCCTCCGGCCCCCCGGGCAGCGACCCGGTAGGGCGTGGTCGGTACATGCCCAGGCCGGACCCGGTTCACCCCTGGTGGCGGTGGGGCGAAGCGGAAGGCGCGCGGCGACCATACACGTTGTCCGGGGCAGAACGCTCTTTGAACTGCCGCTTCCGAACTGACCGGGACCACCGGTGACACCGGGAAAAGCCTTGTGAGGGAAGGAGGAGACAAGGAAGCCGGAGTAAAGCCCGCAGGGGTGTCACCGGTGTCACTCGGGGGATTATTGCCGGAGTTTCGGCAGGTCACATACCCGCGAGAGAGCGGCACCCGCGCGTGTGTTCGGCAGTCATTCGAGGGTCATCAGGGCACGGTAATGGCCGGGGAACGGCGGCGCCGGCCTGAAGCGGGCGGCCATGCGGTCGATCGGGTGAATTCATGGAGACACACCACAATCAGACACGGAGAGTGGCTAGATACGTAATACCGTAACACGTAAGTTCACTCAATCGGCTGCGTGGCAGGCGATCGGACCGGAGGCTACCAGTGGGAACGCTGATCAAGCTTGAGCAGCGCTTCGAGGCTTTGGTTAATGGCACCTTCGCCAAGGTGTTCAAATCCGCGGTGCAGCCCCTGGAGTTCGTCGGCGCGCTCCAGCGCGAATGTGACGTCAACGCCAGGATCTGGAACCGGGACCGCACCATCGCGCCCAACGGATTCATCGTCGAGCTTAGTCCGGACGACCACGAATTGCACAACTCATGCCTGGTCATGCTCGGCGAGGAATTGGTCGAGAAGCTGCGTGAGTACGCCGAGGTGCAGCGCTACTCGTTCATAGGCCCACTGAAGGTTCAATTGCAGCGCGCGGAGGACCTGGATGCCGGACTGTACCGGGTGCGCAGCCGGTTCGAGGTACCGCCCGACGTCCAGCAAGCCTTAAAGGCCGCCCAGCACCACCGCGGCCCGGACCCGGCACCGGTGTGGCGCGGCAATGAGGCGGCCGGGGTCTGGCAGCCACCGGTACAGGCCCTGCGCGGGGAAAAGCAGGTGCTGACTGTCAATCAATTCACCGAGTACCGCCGTCGCCACGCGGACGCATTGCCTGATGGTCCTGCAGGCTCAAGGAAAGGAGCACACATCATGACGAATGATCGCGACATCCGCGTCGGCGACGCCGCACCCGACGGGGGCAGGGAGGGCTCTGAGGCGCCCGGCGGCATGCCACCGGACCAGTACGCCGCAAGCGGGCCCCAGGCCGCCGCGTCGAGGGAGTTCCCGACGGGCGCGTCACCGGCCAACGATGCGGTGCCGGGCAATCCCCAGCCGCAGAACATGACACACCTGCCCACGGGTAACGCGGTCGGCGGAGCGCCTGTGCCGGGTCCCTACCCCGGGGGGGCGCAGCCGCAGCACGTCGCCCCGGGGGCGCCGATGCACGCTCGCCCACAGATGCCCTACGCGCCGGCGCCGGCGCCGTGGCTGGCACCGGACCGGTCCCGGCGGGGCGGTCCGATGGGCCAGGGCTCGTCCGTCGAGCTTTCCTCCGACCGCCTGTTGCGCAAGCAACCCAATGACCGCCAGGGCCTCAGCCGGTGGCGCATCGGCGGCAGGTCGGCCGAGCGGGCACGCCAGCAGAAGCTGGCCGTGCTGCGCACCCCGGTGATGCACTGCTACAAGATCGCTGTCATCAGCCTCAAAGGCGGAGTCGGCAAGACGACGACCACGACCGCCCTGGGCGCGACGCTCGCCTCCGAGCGCCAGGACCGGGTCGTCGCGATCGACGCCAACCCGGACGCCGGCACCCTCAGCCGCCGCGTGCGCCGCGAGACCGGCGCGACCATCCGCGACCTGGTGGCCGAGATCCCGAACCTCAACAACTACATGGCCGTACGCCGGTTCACCTCGCAGTCGCCGAGCGGTCTGGAGATCCTGGCCAACGACGCGGACCCCGCACTCTCCACGGCCTTCAACGACGAGGACTACCGCCAGGTCGTCGGCTGCCTCGGGCAGCACTACCCGATCATCCTGACCGACTCCGGCACCGGCCTGCTGCACAGCGCCATGCGCGGCGTCCTGGACCTCGCCGACCAGCTCATCATCGTCGCCACGCCCAGCGTGGACGGCGCGAGCAGCGCCAGCACCACCCTGGACTGGCTCGACGCGCACCACTACGCGGACCTCGTCCAGCGCAGCATCACCGTGGTGTCCGAGGCGCGCAAGGCCAGCAAGATGATCAAGGTGAACGACGTCCTGGCCCACTTCCGCGCCCGCTGCCGGGCCGTGGTGGTGGTGCCCTTCGACGAGCACCTCGCCGCCGGCGCGGAGGTCGACCTGGCGCAGATGAAACCACGGACCCGCGACGCCTACTTCAACCTGGCCACGCTGGTGGCCGCGGACTTCCCCCGTACCCAGCCCGGGGCCGGCGGCTGGCCGGCCGCCCCCCACTCGGGGTACAACGCGGCCAGCCTGTTCTCGGCACCTGCGTGGGGGTGATCCGGCGGAGCGTGATCGTTCGGCCGTACCGCCGCCGGGGTCCGGGTCGCCCGGTGGGCCCGAATCCTGGCCGGTATCCCGCCGCGACGCCTCCCAGCACGTGGCGGCCAGGTCGTCCGAGAACGCCCCGGCCACCCGCCGGGGTCGCGGCCGGGCACCTCAGGACGCGTCCCGCCGGCATCCGGCGCCTCGGCCCCCGCGGCCCGCTCAGGCCAGTGCGGGAGCCGATTCGCCGGCCTCCAGGACGGCCTCGACGTCGACCACGACGTCCACCATGGAGCTGACGACCACCCCGCCCCGGTCGACCACGTCGTTCCAACTCACGCCGAAGGCGTAGCGGTCGATGCGCGTCCTGGCGGTGAAACCTGCCCGCCGCTTGGGACCCAGGTCCCGGCCGCCCTCCCACCAGGGGGTGTCCCACTGCCCCAGGTAGGTGACGTCGAAGGTCGCGGAACGCGTTACGCCACGCACCGTGAGATTCCCGGTCACCTCGAACTCGGTCCCGCTCGCCTGACGAACGCGCGAACCGACAAACGTCCACGTCGGGTGGTGCTCCACGTCGAAGAAATCGGCACTGCGCAGGTGGGCGTCGCGCTCGGGCTGGCCGGTGTACACCTGCGTCGCGTCGATCGTCGCCTCGACCCGGGCCTTCTCCGGCTCCTCGGGATCCACCTCCAGCGAGCCGTGCACGTTCTTGAGCTGGCCGCGTACGTGGGCGACCATCATGTGTCTGGCACGGAATTCCGCCCCGGTGTGGCTGGGCTCGAAGAACCACTTCGTCGTGACCATGGCAGCTCCCCTGGCACGGATCTCCCCCTCGGTTCCAGCCTAGGACGGCCTCCTCCACTTGGCCTCCGGGGTCCGCGCCCGCGCCTATCACGAGCGAGACCGCGTACGCCGTAGCCGGTGGCCACGCGGCGGTCCGCGTACCACCGGCGGCGCCGGGTGCCACGGCCCCGCCGCGCGCACAGGACCCGGGTCATGCCGGGAGCGGCGGCGGGATCAGGACCGCGGCGCCGTTGACGCGGCCGGCGGCGAGGTCGGCGAGGGCTCGGGGGGCCTGGTCCAGGGGGTAGGGCGTGACGGTGACGCGGATGCCGATGCGGGCGGCGAGGACCAGGAACTCCTGCCCGTCCTGGCGGGTGTTGGAGGTGACGCTGCGGAGGTCGCGTTCCAGGAAGAGGTGGCGCCGGTAGCCGAGGGCGGGGATGTCGGTGAGGTGGATACCGGCGACGGCGAGGGTGCCGCCGCGGTCGAGGGCGGCGAGCGCCACCGGGACCAGGTCGCCGGTGGGGGCGAAGAGGATCGCGGCGTCAAGGGGCTCGGGCGGCCCGTCGTCGGCGTCGCGCGCGGAGGTCGCGCCGAGAGCGAGGGCGAGTTCGCGGGCCGGGGCGGACCGGGTCAGTACGTGGACGGTCGCGCCTTCGGCCAGGGCCACCTGCGCGGCCAGGTGGGCGGAGGCGCCGAAACCGTAGACGCCGAGCCTGCCGCCGGGTGGCAGGGCGCTGCGGCGCAGGGCGCGGAAGCCGATGATGCCGGCGCAGAGCAGCGGGGCGAGGTACGCGGGGTCCGGGCCGTCCGGGAGGGGGTAGGCGTAGTCCGCCGGCAGGAGGGTGGTGTCGGCGAATCCGCCGTCGGCGTCCCAACCTGTGTAGACGGAGGACGGGCACAGGTTCTCCCGGCCGAGCCGGCAGTGACGGCACACCCCGCAGGTACCGCGCAGCCAGGCGCCGCCCACCCGGTCGCCGGGCCCGAAGCGGGTCACCGCGTCCCCGGCTGCGATCACACGGCCGACGATCTCGTGCCCGGGAATGGTGGCGGGTCGGTGCGGAGGGAGGTCCCCTTCAGCCAGATGCAGATCGGTGCGGCACACGCCGCACGCCTCCACTCGTACCAGCAGCTCACCGGGCCCGGGACCGGAGATCTCACGCCGCACCGCCGCCAGCGGTCCCGACCCGATCGGCCCCGGCTCCGCCACCGCCCAACCCTCCAGCCGTCTGCTCGCCGCACCGCCACCAGCCGCCATGCCTCCAGCATGCGACGCCCCCCGAGCCCCGGCAATCGCACCGGAGTGCGCCCCGATCGGGCGCCTCCCCCGCCGAACCCGCCCCCCGGCAGGCTTCCAGCGGTCACCGGCCCCACAAGGGCGCTCCCCGGCCGATCCGTCGGCCGGGAGCCTCCGCTGATCCGGCGGTCTGCGCTCTCCGGCCGCGCGTGGTATGCACGATGTGCGGCGAACCCGAAGAGCCCGACCCGAGGAGGGCGTCATGGCGGATTCCACGCAAGCGCACCCCGACCGCACCTACCCGGCGATGATCACACCGGCCGGTCACGTCGAACCGGTTCCGCGGCGCATCCGCGCCTACCTCGGCGGCCGCCCGGTGCTGGACACCCGGCGGGCGCGCTACGTGTGGGAGTGGCCGGGCTATCCGCAGTACAGCGTCCCGGTCAGTGACGTGACCGGTGGGACGCTGGAGGACGAGGGGCACGAGGAGCGGCGGGCGCCGGGCACCGTACGGCGGCACGCGCTGCGGGTCGGCGACGTGGTGCGGCCCGGCGCCGCGTGGGTCTGGGCGGACGACGCGGCCGACGGGCTCGCGGGCACGGTGCGCTTCGAATGGAGCGCGTTCGACGCGTGGTACGAGGAGGACGAGCGGGTCTTCGTCCACCCCCGCAGCCCGTACACCCGGGTGGACGCGCTGCGCTCCGGCAGCCACGTCCGGGTGGAGATCGACGGCGTGCGGCTCGCCGACGCGCCCTCCTGCATGATGGTCTTCGAGACGGGTCTGCCGACCCGCTACTACCTCGACCGCGTCCATCTCGACCTCACCCGCCTGCTGCCCAGCGACACCGTCACCGCCTGCCCGTACAAGGGCACCACCAGCGGCTACTGGTCGGTGCGCACCGGCTCCGGCACGCACCAGGACGTGGCCTGGTCCTACGACTTCCCGACCCGCCATCTGCTGCCCATCGCGGGCCTGGTCGCCTTCTACAACGAGCGGGTCGACCTGTACCTGGACGGCGAACCGCTGCCCCGGCCCGCTCGGTAGCCGCACAAGCAAGGCCCTTCGGCGGTTTTTCTGGTCTCTGCGATGTGAGCCTCCGCTCAGACCTCGCAGATGCGGCGCTATGCTTGGCGCATGCACATGTACCGGATCGGCGAGGCCGCGGCCCTGATGGGGGTCAGCGCGGACACTCTGCGGCGGTGGGTCGACAGCGGCCGGCTGGAGGCGGGGCGGGACGAGCAGGGCCGGCGGATCGTGCCCGGCCCGGCGCTCGCCGCCTTCGCGCGGGAGCTGAAGCGCGAGGAGCAGGCCCTCTCGGGTTCCTCCGCGCGCAACCGCTTCGCCGGGATCGTCACCGAGGTGATCCTCGGCGACGTCTCGGCTCAGGTCGAGATCCAGGCGGGGCCGTTCCGCGTGGTGTCGATGATCAGCCGCGAGTCGGCGGAGGAGCTGCGGCTGGAACCCGGGGTTCCGGCGGTGGCCGTGATCAAGTCCACCAACGTCGTGGTGGAGACACCGTGAGGCGGCCGGACGCGGAGGGAGTGCGCCTCGCGTACGACGGGCGTGCCGCGTACGGCGCGGGGATCACGCACGACGGGCCCGCCGCGTACGACAGCAGCCGCCCTTCCGTGCGACCCGCGCCCGCGCACGGCACCCGCCTCGCGCGGCAGCCAAGGAGACACCCTGTGACCACCGCTTCCGTTCGGCACCGTGCCCTGACCCTGGCGGCGGGCGGCGCCGCGGCGCTGCTGGCGCTCACCGCCTGCTCGTCCTCGGAGTCCTCCTCCGGCTCCTCGGACGCGGGCCCGTCCTCGTCCGCCGCGTCCCCCACGGTCTCCGGCACGGTCACCGTCTTCGCGGCGGCGTCGCTGAAGGAGAGCTTCACGACGCTGGGCAGGCAGTTCGAGGCCGCGCACCCGGGGACGAAGGTGGTGTTCAGCTTCGGCGGCAGCGACTCGCTGGCGGCGAGCATCACCGGCGGCGCCCCCGCCGACGTCTTCGCCGCGGCGAGCCCGAAGACGATGAAGACGGTGACGGACGCGGGCGACGCCGCCGGCCCGGCCACCACCTTCGTCCGCAACCGACTGGAGATAGCGACGCCGCCCGGCAACCCGGACCACATCGCCTCGCTCAAGGACCTCACGAAGTACGGGCTGAAGGTCGCGCTGTGCGCGAAGACCGTGCCGTGCGGCAGCGCGGCGCAGAAGGCGCTGACGGCGGGCGGGGTGGAGTTGACACCGGTCTCGTACGAGCAGGACGTGAAGTCGGCGCTGACGAAGCTGGTGCTCAAGGAGGTGGACGCGGCGGTGGTCTACCGGACGGACGTCGAGGCGGCGGGCGGCAAGGTCGACGGCGTGGACTTTCCGGAGTCGGCCGGCGCGGTCAACTCCTATCCGATCGTGACCCTCAAGGACGCGCCGAACGCGGCGGCGGCACGGGCTTTCATCGCGCTGGTGGAGTCCGCCGAGGGCCGCCGGGTGCTCACCGAAGCGGGTTTCCTGACGCCGTGAACCCCACCGACCGGACCGCAAGCCGCGCGGCCGGGTCTCCGCCGGGGCGGCCGGGCCAGCAGGCGCGGCAGGGATGGCAGGGCCGACCGGGGCGGCGGAGTGTCCGCGCTCGCCCCGCGGGCGTCCGTACGGCGCCGCTCCCGCTGCTGCTGCCGGCCCTGGTCGGCCTCGCCTTTCTGCTGCTGCCGCTGGTCGCCCTGCTGGTACGGGCGCCGTGGCGCGGCCTGCCCGGCCAGTTGACCAGCGCGGCGGTGTGGCAGGCGCTGCGGCTGTCGTTGCAGACGGCGACCCTGGCGACGGCGGTCGTGCTGGTGCTCGGGGTCCCGCTGGCGTGGCTGCTGGCGCGTACCGCCTTCCCCGGCCGCCGGATCGTACGGGCCCTGGTGACGCTGCCCCTGGTGCTGCCGCCCGTGGTGGGCGGCGTGGCGCTGCTGCTGGCTCTCGGCCGCAACGGGGTCGTGGGCCGCTGGCTGGACTCGGCATTCGGCGTCACCCTGCCGTTCACCACCGCGGGAGTGGTCGTCGCGGAGGCGTTCGTGGCGATGCCCTTCCTGGTGATCAGCGTGGAGGGCACGCTACGGGCCTCCGATGCGCGCTACGAGGAGGCCGCCGCGACGCTGGGCGCCTCCCGCTTCACCGCGTTCCGCCGGGTCACCCTCCCGATGATCGCCCCCGGCATCGCCGCCGGCGCCGTCCTTGCCTGGGCGCGCGCCCTCGGCGAGTTCGGGGCGACCATCACCTTCGCGGGCAGCTTCCCCGGCCGTACCCAGACCATGCCGCTCGCCGTCTACCTCGCCCTGCAGGACGACCCGGCCGCCGCGATCGCCCTCAGCGTGGTCCTCCTCGCGGTCTCCGTCGCGGTCCTCGCCGCACTGCGCGACCGCTGGACGGGGACGGCATGAGATTCCGCAAACGGGCGGCGCCCGGCGCACCCCGGAATCCCGGCGTGGCCGGGGCGAGCGGCGCAGCCCCGCAGGCCGGCAGCCCCGCACCCGCCACCGGGCGCACCGGCACCGGGCGCACCGGCGAAACCGCAACCACGCCCACCGACGCGACCGGCACACCCGGACAACCCGCCGCCCCGGGAGCGCGGGGCGGCGCGGCCGGACGCGGGCTGGACGCCCGCGTCGTCGTCGAGCGGGGGGCGTTCAGCCTGGATGTGGGGATTTCCGTGGCGCCCGGGGAGGTGCTGGCGGTGCTGGGCCCGAACGGGGCCGGGAAGACCACCGCGCTGCGGGCGCTGGCCGGGCTGGTGCCGCTGGACGAGGGGTACCTGCGGCTGGACGGGGTGACCCTGGAGGACCCGGCGGGGCGCGTTCGCACGCCGCCGGAGGCGCGGCCGGTGGGGGTGGTCTTCCAGGACTACCTGCTCTTCCCGCACCTCAGCGCGCTGGACAACGTGGCGTTCGGGCCGCGCTGCCGCGGGGTGCCGAAGGGGCAGGCGCGGGCGCTGGCCGCGGAGTCGCTGGCGCGGATGGGATTGGCCGAGCACGCCGGGGTGAAGCCGCGGCGGCTCTCCGGCGGCCAGGCGCAACGCGTGGCGCTGGCCAGGGCGCTGGCCACCGAGCCTCGGCTGCTGCTGCTCGACGAGCCGCTGGCCGCGCTGGACGCCCGCGCCCGCCTGGACGTACGGGCCGAGCTCCGGCGCCGGCTCGCCGCGTTCGAGGCGGTCGCCGTGCTGGTCACCCATGATCCGCTGGACGCCATGGTGCTCGCCGACCGGCTGGTCGTCGTCGAGCGCGGCCGGGTCGTCCAGCAGGGCACCCCGGCGGAGATCGCCCGCACGCCCCGTACCGACTACATCGCCCGGCTGGTCGGGCTCAACCTGTACCAGGGCGAGGCGGCCGGCCACGTCGTGCGGCTGGGCCCCGAACTGGCCCTCACCACCACGGAGAAGCTGGACGGCCCGGTCTTCGTCGCCTTCCCGCCGAGCGCGGTGACGCTGCACCGCGACCGGCCCGACTCCAGTGCCCGCAACGCCTGGCGGGCCCGTGTCACCGGCATGGAGCCGCACGGCGACCAGATCAGGATCGCCCTGGCCGGCGCCGCCGACGGACTGCCGCTGGCCGCCGACCTGACCACCGTGGCGGTCGCCGAACTCGCCCTGCACCCCGGCGCCGAGGTGTGGGCGTCACTGAAGGCCGCCCAGACGCACGCCTATCCCGCGTGAGCTGTCCGGCGTCACTCCTGTCCCAGTGATCCCTGACACCCCGGAACGAACGCCGGCACCGTGCGCGGAACGGCCCAGACCGCAGGTCACGTCGATGACCTGCGGACATGTCCGCTGGCCGGCCCAACCTCCTTGATCGCCCGGCGCATTGATTCCCGTTCACCTGCTTGACTACCCGGCGCCCGGCCCGCGATCCTCCCTGACTACGGACAGGAAACTTTCCTGTCTCATTGCGTTCCTGTGTGCTGCTCTCGTGCGTCCCCCTCCGCCCCACGTCCCAGGAGCCCCCACATGCGCAGCTTTCTCCGCACCGAACCCCCCGCACCGCCCGGCGGCGCACGCCGGCGGCGGGCGTCCGTGCTCGTCGCCGTCGCCGCGGCCATCGGCACCGCTTTGGCCGTCCTCCCCGGTACCGGCGCCGCGACCGCTGCCGTCACCCCTGCCGCCGCCCCCGCGGTCGCCGCCGCGCCCACCACCTTCACCCACCCCGGAGTGCTGGTCAGCAGGTCCCAACTCGACTTCGTACGCGGCAAGGTGCAGGCGGGCGCCGAGCCGTGGAAGTCCGCGTTCGACCAGATGACGGGCAGCCCGTACGCCTCGCTGTCGCGCACCCCGGCGCCGCGTTCCGTCGTGGAGTGCGGCTCGTACTCCAATCCCGACTACGGGTGCACCGACGAGCGCGAGGACGCGCTCGCCGCTTACACCGACGCGCTGGCCTGGTACATCACGCGTGACAGCCGGTACGCGCAGAAGTCCGTCGCTCTGATGAACGCCTGGTCGGCCACGATCACCGACCACACGAACAGCAACGCGCCGCTGCAGACCGGGTGGGCGGGGTCGGTGTGGCCGCGCGCCGCCGAGATCATCCGCTACACCTACACCGGCTGGTCCTCCTCGGACGTCACGCGCTTCGGCTCCATGCTGCGCAACGTCTACCTGCCCGAGGTCATCAACGGCTCCAACAGCAACGGCAACTGGGAACTGTCGATGACGGAGGCCGCGGTCGGCATCTCGGTCTTCCTGAACGACCCGACCAGTTACAACAAGGCCGTCACCCGCTACCTCAACCGGGTCCCGGCCTACATCTATCTCGCCTCGGACGGCTCGCTGCCCAAGACCGTGCCCGGTGACGGCCGGGACACCGCCGCGGAGATCATCGCCTACTGGCAGGGCCAGGACACCTTCGTCAACGGGCTCACCCAGGAGACCTGCCGGGACTTCACGCACACCGGGTACGGGATCTCGGCGATCTCGCACGTCGCCGAGACCGCGCTGATCCAGGGCCAGGACCTCTACCCGCAGGTCGGCGAGCGGCTGCGGTACGGGCTCGGTTTCCAGTCCACGTACGAGCTGGGCGCCGCCGTGCCGTCCTGGCTGTGCAACGGCTCGCTCCACCCGGGCCTCGGCCCGATCACCGAGGTGGGCTACAACGCCATGCACAACCGGTACGGGTACACGATGACCAACACCCGCACACTCACCGAGTCGCGCCGCCCGGCCGGCACCAACAACCTCTTCACGGCCTGGGAGACACTGACCAACGCCGACAACCCGGACGTGGTACCCGGTTCCACCCCGCCGCCCACCACTCGGACCGGGCCGATCACCGGACTCGGCGGCGCGTGCGTGGACGTCGCGGGCGCGAACAGCGCCAACGGCACGGCGGTGCAGCTCTACACCTGCAACGGCACCGCCGCGCAGACCTGGACGGTCGGCTCCGACAACACCCTCCGGGCGCTCGGCAAGTGCATGGACGTGACCTCGGCGGGCACCGCGAACGGCTCGACCGTCCAGCTCTACGACTGCAACGGGACGGGCGCGCAGGTCTGGCAGCCGGGCGCCGCCGGTTCGCTGGTGAACCCGCAGTCCGGCAAGTGCCTGGACGCCACGGGCAACAGCTCGGCCAACGGCACCCGGCTGCAGATCTGGTCCTGCACGGGTGCGGCGAACCAGAGCTGGACGCTGCCGGGCTGAGGTCCGGTGCGCGTTCGGGACCGCGCCGCCGTGAAGCCGGGGTGCGCCTTCGCGGCGGCGCTTTCCGCGGGCGTGGCCGACCGCCGTGCCGCGCCGCCCGGCCGCACCGCGGCGGAACCCCCGGGTTCCGCGGTTCGCGGGCGGGCGCTCCGAGCAGCGCGGGCCCGACGCCCGGCGTGAACCGCAGTCCGGCGTACGAGCCGCCGGGCCGGCCGAAGGCGACATGGGCCACCCTGTCGGGCCCGCGATCAGCCGCGCGCCCTCGCACCGGATGAGATCCATGCACCCGTACGGCGGCACCCGGTACGCGCCGCCGGTGCGGTCCGCGCGGGTCCAGCGGTGACGCCCGGCGCCCGGGGCCGCCCGGTCCCGGTACCCGTCGCCACCCGCGTCGTCCGGGATCCTCCTCCGGCACCCGGGCGCCGCTCCCCCGGCCTGCGGCCGGGAGTGTTCCCGTCTCGCCGTCCACATCTCCATGGTGCCGCGCACACCGGCGGCCGGGCCAGCGGAGCCGGTCAGTCCAGGTCGTCGCCGCGCCAGGGCCGTGCGGCCGGGGGGTGGGCGGGCGGGGGCGGGACCGGGGGCGGCGGGACCAGGGGCGGTCGGGGCTGGTATTCGGGCCGCCGCTCCAGCATCGGCGGAGCCTCCCGAGCCGGTGGAACGTCCCTCACCGGAGAGTTCTGCCGCGGTACCGACGCGCCCGGGCGGCGCGGGCGGAGCCGGGCGCGGACATCGCGGTGCGGCAGGAAGTCGGCCCAGCGTTCGGGGTATTCGGCGGGCGGGTCGTCCGTACCGGTCTCGTCGTCGGCCTGCCGGGCGCGGCGCGCGGCGGCGCGGGCGATCACCTGCGCGGCGGCGGCCTCCTTCAGCCGGGCGTTCTCCTCGCGGGCCGCCGCCGTGGCCAGCGACGGCCACACCCGGTCCACGGCCGCGTTGACCGCCGCCCCGACCAGGACCGCGAAGGCGGACACCCCTATCCACAGCAGTACGGCAACCGGCGCGGCCAGCGATCCGTAGATGGTCGGCCCCTCCACCGTGTGCGTGAGGTAGAACCGCAGCACGAAACTGCCGATCACCCACATCAGCAGCGCGACGAGCGCGCCCGGCACGTCCTCGATCCAGGGCGCGCGCACCGGCACGGACACGTGGTACAGCGTGGTGAGGAAGGCCACCGACGCCAGCAGCACGAACGGCCAGTACAGGGCGTGGATGGTGCCGGCTCCGCCGGGCATCACGCGGGCCACCGCGCCCGGGCCGACCACGATCAGCGGCAGCACGGCCGCGCCGATGACGAGCGCGACCACGTACAGCAGCAGCGACATCAGCCGGGTCCTGACGATGCCGCGGCGGCCCTCCAGGCCGTACATGATGGTGATCGTGTCGACGAAGACGTTGACCGCGCGGGACCCGGACCACAGGGCGATCAGGAAGCCGATCGATATCAGGTTCGGGTGGCGGCCGTGGAAGACGTCGTCGACGAGGGGTCTGACGAGCTGCTTGACGCCCTTGTCGGACAGGACGGTGGCCGACGCGCTGAGGATGTTGGTGCGGATGTGGTCGATGGTGTCGAGGCCGATGACGGTGTCCACATAGCCGAGCGCGCCGACCACGCCGAGCAGCAGCGGCGGCAGCGAGAGCAGCACGAAGAAGGCCGCCTCGGCGGCCAGTCCGGTGACCCGGTACTCCAGGCAGGAGTCGACGGTGTCCTTCAGCAGAAGCCAGCCGACCTTGCGCAGCGACACATTGCGATACAGGGCCCGGGCCCTTCGCCAGCGCCCCGGACGCCGGTGGCTTCTTTCTTCCGCTGCTTGCACCCCCTTACGTTAGCTGGCATGACACCTCCCACTCACACGGTGACGAACCAGGTTCCGCCCCTGGTCGGTCACGACGTGTACAGCACCGACCCGGCTCTCACCGAGGCCGTAGCGCGACACGCGGACCCGGGTCGGCTGGCGGAGATCACGCAGGAGTTGACGGAGCTGGGCCGGTCCGCCGGCTCCGCGCAGGCGCAGAAGTGGGCGGAGGAGGCGAACACGTACTCTCCCGTGCTGCGGACCCACGACCGCTACGGCAACCGCGTCGACGAGGTGGAGTTCCATCCGTCCTGGCACCGGCTGCTCGGGCACGCGGTGTCCGCGGGCCTGACCGACGCCTGGTCCCGCCCCGACGGGCACCTGCGGCGGGCGGCGGGCTTCCTGGTGTGGTCGCAGGTCGAGGCCGGGCACGGCTGTCCGGTCTCGATGACGCACGCGGCGGTTCCCGCGCTGCGCACCGACCCGGAGTTGGCGGCCGAGTGGGAGCCGCGGCTGGGTTCGCGGGCCTACGATCCGCAGCTCGTCACGCCGGGCGCGAAGCCGGGCGCGCTGTTCGGGATGGGCATGACGGAGAAGCAGGGCGGCTCCGACGTCCGCGCCAACACCACCCGGGCGCAGCCGCTCGCGGAGGACGGCACGTACGAACTGACCGGGCACAAGTGGTTCTGCTCCGCGCCGATGTCGGACGGCTTCCTGGTGCTGGCGCAGGCATCACCCTCCGGAAAGGACAACCTGACCTGCTTCCTGGTGCCGAGGGTCCTCGCCGACGGTACGCGGAACGTGTTCGCGATCCAGCGGCTCAAGGACAAGCTGGGCAACCGCTCCAACGCCTCCGCCGAGGTGGAGTTCGCCGGGACCTGGGCGCGGCGGGTCGGCGAGGAGGGCCGCGGGGTGGCCACCATCATCGGGATGGTGGCGGCCACCCGGCTGGACTGCGCGCTGGGTTCGGCGGCGCTGATGCGGCAGGCGGTGGCGCAGGCGGTGCACCACGCCACGTACCGCAGCGCGTTCGGCGGCCCGCTGATCGACAAACCGCTGATGCGCAACGTGCTGGCGGACCTCGCCCTGGAGTCGGAGGCGGCCACCACCACCGCGCTGCGGCTGGCCGCGGCCTGCGACGCGGACACCGAGCGGGAACGGCACTTCCGGCGGCTCGCGGTGGCGGTCACCAAGTACTGGGTGACCAAACGGTGTCCCGCGGTGGCGGCCGAGGCGCTGGAGTGTCTGGGCGGCAACGGCTACGTCGAGGAGTCGGGGATGCCGCGGATCTTCCGCGAGTCACCGCTGAACTCGGTGTGGGAGGGCTCGGGGAACGTCCAGGCGCTCGATGTGCTGCGGGTGCTCCAGCGGGAGCCGCAGGCGCTGAACGCGTTCCTCGGCGAACTCGGTCTGGCCCGCGGCGCCGACCACCGGCTGGACGGCGCGATCAAGGACCTGCTGACCGAACTGGCCGATCTGGACGCCGTCGAGGCCCGGGCGCGGCGGATCGTGGAGCGGATGGCGCTGGTGCTCCAGGGCTCCCTGCTGGTGCGGTTCGCGCCGGCCGCGGTCTCCGACGCCTTCTGTGCCTCCCGGCTGGGCGGTGACTGGGGTACGACCTTCGGTACGCTGCCGCACTCGCTGGACCTGGCGGCGATCGTGGAGCGGGCCCGGCCGGTGGCGCGCTGAGGGGGGATCAGGCCGCAGGCGGGGCCGCGTACGGCCGCACGGGGGGTGGCGCCGGCCCGGCACCACCCCCGTGCGGCCGTACGCGACGGTCATGGCCCAGTCCCCCCCCGGTGGGCGACCCGGGCCGTACGGTGACGGTGCGCGCG
>NZ_DATDBG010000100.1:0-11445 GCF_036524955.1 Streptomyces sp. | reverse complement strand
TCCCACGTCTGGTCCGACCGGCCGTGACCACGCCGGTCGTGCGCGATCGCCCGATACCCGTGCGAGGCGACCAGGTGGGCCTGACTGTCCCAGGCATCGGCATTCAGCGGCCACCCGTGGGAGAACACCACCGGCCGTCCGTCACCCCACTCCTTGTAGAAGATCCGGGTACCGTCCTTGGTCGTGATCGTGGACATCGAAACTCTCTTTCCCTGATGGATGGTGCGGTCAGCGGTGTGTGCGGTGGCCCGCGTGTGCGGTCGGTCTGGTGTCCGGTGGCCGCGGGTACGGTCAGCCGCAGGTGGGGCAGGCACAGGTGGGGCAGGCAGAGGCCGGGTGACCGCGGGTACGGTCAGCCGCGCGCAGTGGTCGTCCGCGCGGTCAGCTCCAGGCACGGAGTGGCCACGGGTACGGTCAGCCGCGCACGGAGCGCGCCTACGCGGTCGGCCCCGCCCGCGGAGTGCTCAGCCCGCGGGCTGGAAGCGCGTGCTGTGCAGCCCGTTGCGGGCAAGGAAGTCCAGCGCCGTGTCGGCGACCTCGCGCCAGCCGTGGTCGGCCGGCATCGAGTGCGACCGGTCCTCGAAGATCCGGAATTCGGTGACGCCCGGGTTGCGCCGCTGGATCTTGTACGCGGCCCGGACGGTGGCCGCCGGGACGGTGCGGTCCTTGCCGCCGGCGATCAGCAGCAGCGGGCCGCGCCCGCGCTTGGTGTCCACCGTCGCCTGGCTGTTCCGGGTGAAGTTGGCGAGCCCGGTCTGGAACAGCGGCCGGGCAGGCGAGGGGATGGCGTACGCCTCGAACAGCGCGTCGGACTCCTCGCGCGGGACGGCGTTGGCGAACCCGGCCGCGTACGAATCGGCCGTGTGCGACCAGGTCTTCGTCCGCAGGCCGGGGCGGCTGAGTACCGGCGCGGCCGTCCGGAGCTGCGCGAGCGGCAACCCGAGTATTCCCTTGAACTGGGCCGGGGCCAGGCACACCGCGCCGCGCGCCAGGCCCATGCCGAGCAGCTTCTCGGTGATCAGGCCGCCGAAGGAGTGGCCGATCACCACCGGTGCCGACGGCAGCGCGGCGATCTCCGAGGCGTAGTGCGCGACCACGTCGTCGATGCCGAACCCGGCCACGGCGTCCGGATCGGCCCGGGTCTCGGCGGCAGTGGCACCGTCCCCGGGCCAGCCCGGCGCGGAGGCCAGGTAACCGTGCTCGTTGAAGCGGGACACCCAGGGGTCCCAGCTGCTGGAGTGCATCCACAGCCCGTGGATGAAGACCACGGGGATCTGTTCTGCGGCCATGGCCGTCTGCCTTTCGGGGGAGGAACCGGTCTACCGACTCCTCGCAGCCTGCGCCCGGTCCGCCGGCGCCCACATCAGTAGTCCGACTGTCACTTGGAGGTTGAGTAACGCACCGGGGCCTTGAGTAACCCGCGGGTGACGGTCCGGGGGCGGCAGGGGCCCCGGACAGGGACATTGGGCGGCGGCTCAGTCACCGTGTAGGTAGTTCGTACGGTGACGGGCCCGGTCGTTCGGTATCGCGGTGCAGTCACGCAACTGATTCGCCGCGGGCCCCTCCGGGCTGACGATCGGCTCATGACGAATACACCCTCCCCCGTGCCCCGCACCGCGAAGATCACGCCGACCGCCGGCTTCGAGGCGAGGAGGCTCCCGTGAATCCGATCAAGGTCGAGCCGCTGCTGAACGTGTGGGGCTGGCAGGCGCAGGCCGCCTGCCGTGGCATGGACAGTTCGGTCTTCTTCTCACCCCCGGACGAACGCGGGCATGCCCGCCGGCAGCGGGAGCAGCAGGCCAAGGCGGTGTGCGAGGCCTGCCCGGTCCGCACGCCGTGCGCCCTCTTCGCCGTCGCGACCAACCAGCCCTTCGGGGTGTGGGGCGGGCTGACCGAGTCCGACCGCAACCCGGACCCGCGGACCGCCCGCACCGGCTGAGCGCGCTCCCCCCTCCCCGCTCCCCGCGCGTTCCCCTTCCCCGTACGCCGTTTCGACGACTGGAGGCACCATGCCCGGCACGAATCCACCGGACGGTGAGGGCTGCCGCCCCCGTACCGGCCGCCTGGAACTGAACCTGACGCTCTACCTCGTGCTCAACTCGACGGAGTCGCTGCCGGTGTCGGCCCGCCTGGTCTACGACAGCGCGCAGCCCTTCGGTATCCGGATGGAGTTCCCGGACAGCACCGAAGGGTTCACACCGTGGGTCTTCTCCCGGGAACTGCTCCGTTCCGGGCTGCGCACGCCCTCCGGCGACGGAGACGTCCGGATCTGGCCGCCCTGCCACTGGCACGGACGCACGATGGTGCGAGTCCTGCTGCGGGGCCGCGGTCCCTCCGCGATGCTGGACGTGCCGGCCGCGCCACTGCGCGACTGGCTGGACCAGACCCTGACCGAGGTGCCCGAGGGCGCGGAAGGCGCCATGCTCTCCTGGGACGAGATCCTCGAACGGCTGGTCAGCGGTGGATGAACGGGCAGCGGGCGCGCGCCTCGCCCAGACCCGCGCCCTGACTGCCGAGTACGACGTGCCGTACGCCGGACCGCACCGGGTCCTGGCGGACCCGACCCCGCAGATCCTGGCGGACCTGGCCCTGAGCGTCCTGGCGGGCCTGGCCCTGCCGGTCCTGGCGGCCTTGACGTTACCGAGGCCGTCGCCGACCGCAGGCACAGTCAGTTGACTGATTCTGCCCGGGAGGACGGCACCCAGACTGGGTCCGGCAACTGTCCCGTGGAACGGAGCCGTCCATGCCGGCCAGCATCTTCGGCCATGCCTACCTCGCTGATCTCGGAGACCTCGTCCTTGAGGTGACCTTCGAGTCGCAGAGCCGGCTGACGTTCGTCGTGCTGGAGAGTTCCGGACTAGCGGTGGCCGGCCACCGGGAGACAGTGGCCGCTTCCATGGCGGAGGTCCGGCCGGGGCTGTTCTTCACCTCCTGGAAGGAGCGCTCGGGCTCCACGGTGACCCAGTTGCAGGACTTCGCCAACGGAGTGCTCCGGGCCAGTGTGGCCCTCCAGGACGGACGGTGCGCGGTGCTGAGCGGCACGCTGCAGCGCCTGGACGCGGCCGGCGATCCGCTCGCCGGTACGGGGACCGGGCTCGCCGTACGCAAGGAGATCGTCCGGCGCGCGATGGAGGCGCTGGTGACCGAGCGGGACGTGGCGTCCCTGGAGCGCTACTGGACCCCCGACTGCCTGCAGCACAGCCCGCTCGTCGCGGACGGCGTGGCGGGGCTGCGCGCGCACTTGGCGTCGGCGGCCGACGGTCCGGTCTGGCAGCCGCACCGCCTCATCGCCGAGGGCGACTTCGTGGTCGCCCACAGCCGCGTGCGCTCGCCGCGCGGGCCGGCACGGGTGGTCGTCGATGTCTTCCGCTTCGAGGGCCGCCGTATCGCCGAACACTGGGACGTGGTCCAGGCGGAGGTGCCGGCCACGCAGACCGCGAGCGGGCGGCCCGTGCTCTGAGGTGTGTGGGGGCGCGGGAACTCGCCGCCCCCGGCGGCGCGGCGGGACCCCCGAACTTGATTCCGTGGTCCCCCCGGAGGGGCCGCAGGGGCACGAAGGGCGTGCGCCCAGCCACCACGCCGGGGCCACCCGGCAGCGCACCGGGACCCACCGAGCTGTGTCCCGTAACCCCCGGAGTGCAGCCTTGTGGGGGCTGGTCGCGCGCAGTTGCCCGCGCCCCTGGAACACCACACCCGACGGCGCGGCGGGACCCCCGAACTCGGTTCCGTGCCTCCCCGGAAGGGGCCGCGCCCCTGTGATGGCGCGCCCGGCGGCGGGCGGCGGGACCCACCCGGACCCGGTTCCGTGATCGCCCAGGACCTGCGCACGCAATGGTCGGACCCGTGGGCGTTACTTTCGCGGGTTAGCCTGCTCCCTGGCAGGGAGCCAGGGCGAAACGGCAGTGCAGGGGGCGCGTGTGGACGGCGGACGTTCCCTCGACCCGCACGGGACGCCCGCGGTCAAGGAACTCGTCGGCCGCGAAAGGGAACTGGCCCGGATCTCCGAGGCTCTCGCCCCGAAGCCGGCGGAGGGCCGGCTCCTCGCGCTGCTCGGCGAACCCGGCATCGGCAAGAGCCTGCTCATGCGGGCCGTCCACGAGGAGGCCACCGAGCGGGGTGTCCGGGTGCTGCGGGCCCGCGGCAGCAGCGCCGAATCGGATCTCGCCTTCGCCGGGCTGCACCAACTGCTGGGGCCCGCGCTCCCCGGAGTGTGCGAACTGCCGGCGGCGCAGCGGGACGCCCTCGACGCCGCCTTCGGGGTGATCGCCATGCCGGCCCCGCCCGACCCGATGGTGCTGCGCCTGGGCGTCCTCACCCTGCTCTCCCGGCTCGCGGACGGCGGCCCGCTGCTGCTCCTCGTCGACGACCTCCAGTGGCTGGACGCCGCCAGCAGCGACGTCCTGGCTTTTCTGGCCCGGCGTCTGGAGGGCGAGCCGATCGGGTTGTTCGCCGCCGCCAGGGGGCACCGGCTGCCGCCGCGTCTTGAGGGCGTGCTGCCGACGCTGACGATCGGGCCGCTCGACCCGGTGGCCTGCGATCTGCTGCTGGACCGCCAGGCGATCCCGTTCAGCCGGGCCCAGCGGCAGCAGATCCTGGAGCAGGCCGCGGGCAACCCGCTCGCCCTGCTCGAACTGGCGCTGACCCTGGCCCGCGGCGACCGCACCGGCGGCGCGCTGCCCGCGCTGGCCGCCACCGAACGCCTGGAGAGCGCCTTCATCCAGTACGCGTCCGAGCTGCCCGGCACCGCCTCGGACGCGCTGCTCGTCGCCGCCGCCGCGGACACCAGCGATCTGGCGGTCATCGTCTCCGCCCTGCCGGCCTCGATCAGCGACCCCTACGAGGTGTGGCGGCCCGCGGAGGAGGCGGGGCTGGTCCGGCTGCGCGACGGGCGGCTGGAGTTCCGGCATCCCCTGGTGCGATCGGCGCTCTACCGGGCCGCCTCGTACAGCGCCCGGCGTCAGGCGCACCTGCGGCTGGCCCGGGCCGAGACCGACCCGGACCGGCGCGCCTGGCACCTGTCGGCGGGCACGGTGGCCCCCGACGAGGAGGTCGCCGCGCTGGTGCAGGCCGCCGCCGAGCGGGCCCGGCGGCGCGGCGCGGTGGCGGAGGCCGTCGCCGGCTTCGAACGGGCCGGCCAGCTCAGCCCCGACCCGCGCGAGCACGGGCGCCGCCTCGGTATCGCCTCGCTCGTCGCCGCCCAGGCCGGCCAGGTCGACCAGGCACGCGAACTGGCGCACCGGGCCGCGGAGCTGACCGACGATCCGGACGCGCGGGCCCGGCTGGCGGAGCTGGCCGCGCTGGTGGCGCTGCTGACCATGCGCCTGGACGAGGCGATGGCGCAGGCCCTGCTGTCGGCCGCGGCGGACTCCGGGCCGGACGGACCGCCGCGGTCCATCCTGGGCACCGGTGCCCAGATCGCGTACTACTCCGGCTCCCCGGAGTTCCGCGAGCGGCTGGGCGCACTTCTCCCGCGCGACCGGCCGGCCTCGGTGCAAGGCAGCCTGGCGCGGTGGGCCGTGGACCCGTACGCGGAGGCCGAGACGGTACGCGCCGCGCTGCCCGGCATGGTCGCGGCGCTGCACGGCGATCCGGCCGAGCAGCACCTGCTGGCCGCCCTCGCCCAGCACGTCGACACCGGCGACGCGCTCGGGCTCCTGGACGCTGTGGCCGACCCGCAGCGTGACGACAGCGACCTGCTGCACGGCGGGCTGGCCGCCGCCGACCGGGCCTGGGCCCGCTTCGAGTCGGGCAACTGGCGTGACGCCCTCGCCAGTGCGGACCGGATCGGCGACGCCCGCTGCGGTCGCGTCCTGCCGCTGGCCGCGTGCAGTGCCCAGGCGCTGCGCGCGGCACTGGCGGCACTGACCGGTGACACCGAGCGGGCCCGGGAGCTGGCGCGCCGGGTCATCGGCCGGGCGGAGACCGCCCAGGTACGGGCCCTGCTGGTACGCGCCCACTGGGCGAACGCCCTCGCGGACCTGGCCGACGGGGAGCCGGACGCCGCCTACCCGGGGCTGCGCGCACTCTTCGAGGAGGCGGGCGACCCGGTCCACTACCACCAGTCCCCCTACTACGTGGCCGACCTGGCAGCCGCCGCGGTGCGCACCGGGCGCTCCGCCGAGGCCATGGCCGTGCTGAACCGGGTGCGCGCGGTGGTGGGCGGTGGCGGCTCGCCGCGCCTGCGGCGTGTGCTGTGCCGGGCGCAGGCGCTGCTCGCGCCCGAGGGAGCCGAGGAGACCGAGGAGCTGTTCCGGGCGGCCGTGGCGGAACCGGCCGAGGGGCGCTGGCCCTTCGAACAGGCCCTGGTGCTCCTGGAGTACGGGGAGTGGCTGCGCCGCCGGCGGCGGATCGGGGACGCGCGGGTCCGGCTCGGCGCGGCGCTGCGGGTCTTCGAGCGGCTGGGCGCCGAGCCCTGGGCGCAGCGCGCCAGCGGCGAACTGCGCGCCTCCGGGGTCGTGGTGCGCCCCGCGGAGGAGGACGCGCTGGCCGGGTTCTCGCCGCGCACCCAGGAGATCCTGCGGCTGGCCGCCCAGGGCCTGACGAACCCCCAGATCGGGGAGCGCCTGTACCTCTCCCCGCGCACCGTCGCGTCCCACCTCTACCGGAGCTTCCCGAAGCTGGGCATCACCCTGCGCTCCCAACTGCGCGACCTCATCCCGCCGGAGACGGACTGAGGCAGCGCGGAGGCAGCGCGGCCGAGGGGCTTCACGGATCAGGCTGGGCGGGGCCGGATCACGGCTTGAGGACCAGGCCGACCGGCTTGCCCGCCTGGGCGCTGAGCAGCCGCACGGCCTGGGGGTGTCTCAGCGAGCGGCAGGATCTCGCCGAGCGGGGGAGACGTCGACGCGGCCGCGCCCGACCGGCCGCACCAACCCCGCGCACGTGCTGCGGCACGGGGCCGTGCAGGTGACCGCACCCCCCGCGCGGTCATGACGCTTCCGGGCAGGCCGGGGCCGGGCTGCAGGAGTGCCGCGACGGCCCGCAGGTAGAAGGCCCGGCGGCGGGTCGGTGGCGGGTCGGCCCCGGGGCGGCGCGTGAGGTGCAGTCAAACGACCGATGGCACCGCGGCGGCGATGCCGGAGGCTGGCTCTGCCCGCGCAGGGGAACGACGAAGGAGGAAGGGTGCCGTGGCTCACCGTAGGACGTGAGAAGGGGGCCGATGTGGACCTCTACTACGAGGACGTCGGCGAGGGGCCGCCCGTCCTGCTGGTGGCGGCCTGGCCGCTCAGCCAGGCGGCCTGGGAGGCGCAGGTCGGCGCCCTGGTGGACGCCGGGCTGCGGGTGGTCAGCTACGACCGCCGCGGCTTCGGCCGGTCGACCCGCACCTGGGCGGGGTACGAGGGCGACGCGCCGGCCACCGACCTCTACCTGCTGGTCGAGCACCTCGGCCTGCGCGGCCTGACCGTCGTCGGGTACTCCTCGGGGGCGGCCGTGGCCGCACGGTACGCGGTGCGGTTCGGCGACGGGCGCGTCGCCCGTGTCGTCCTGGCCAGTCCCGTCGTCACCCACCCCGGCAGCGCCCTGGTGGCCGACCTGCTGGCCGCGACGGCCCGGCACCGTATCGCGATGCTCGACGACGTCCTGCTGCGGTTCTTCTCCGTGCGCGGGGAGACCGCGATCGACGAGCCGACCCGGCGCCACCTGCTGCACCTGGCGGCGGCGGCCTCGCCGAGGGCCACCGCCGAGGTGGTCCGCGCCTGGTCGGCGGCGGACCTGCGGGCGGATCTGGTCCGCCTCGACGTGCCCGCACTGGTCCTGCACGGCGGGGAGGACGCGTTCATGCCGTTCGCGTCCACCGGGAGCTGGGTCGCCCGGACCGCGCCGGACTCCCGGACCGTGGTCATCCCGCACGCCCCGCACGGAGCGCCCCTCACCCACCCCGACCAGTGGAACGCCGCCGTCCTCGACTTCATCGCGGGCTGACCGGCCGCCCTCACCCCGCGTTCGTCAGGCCCGCCGAGGCCAGCGCGTCGCGCAGCGCGGACCGCGAGGTGATGCCCAGCTTGGGGAAGACACGGTAGAGGTGGGCGCTCACCGTGCGGGGGGACAGGAACAGCCGCTCGGCGATCTCCTTGTTGCTCAGGCCGGAGGCAGCCAGGTTGGCCACCTCCAGTTGCTGCGCGGTGAGGTCGGCCGCGGCGGCCGGTTCCCCGGTGGTACGGGACAGACCGACGGCCACGCCGCTGGCCCGCAGCTCCTGTTCGGCGCGGCGCTGCCAGGCGGTGGCCCCGATCCGGCCGAAGATGTCCGCGGCGCGGCGCAGTTCGGGCCTGGCCTCGCCCGGCCGGTGGCGGCGCCGGTGCAGCTCCCCGAAGGCCAGCCGGACCCGGGCATGGTCGAACGACCAGTGCTCGCAGGGCAGGGCGAGCGCCTGCCGGAACAGGGCCACCGCCTCCTGGTCGTCGTCCGCGGCCAGCGCCCGCGCGGCCAGTATCTGGAGGCGCAGCCGGGGGGAGACCTCACGCAGCCCCACCCGCACCGCCGCCTCGACGTGCGCCTCGGCCTCCGCCGTCCGCCCGGTGTGCAGGGCCGAGTCGACGAGGTCGAGGATCGCCCAGGGCGCGAAGCCGCCGCGGGTCTCGATCACGCCGGGCGGGCCGACCCGCACGCAGTGCGTGTACGCGGTCTCGTAGTCCCCCTCCGCGATGGCGGCGAGCGCGAGGTTGCGGGCGGTCAGGGCCAGGTGGAGCCGGCTGCCGCGCGGCTGCGCCCACTGGTCCACGACCCGGCCGTACTCGCGTGCCGACTCCGCGTCGCCGCGGGCCGCGGCCAGCCAGCCCAGGGTGCAGCGCAGATCGTGGGCGGCGAGGGCCAGTTCGTGGCGGATGCACAGGTCCAGGCCGGCCGAGGCCACCGATTCGGCCTCGTCCCAGCTCCCGGCCAGGAAGTGGTCGAGCGCGGCGAACCAGTGCCCGGCGGCGGCGTGCGTGACCGCGCCCTGCCCGCTCTCCTGCCGGATCAGTTCCCGCACGTGGTCGCGGTAGTGGTGGAGCTGGTCGAGGGCGGCTGCGCCGTAGCACAGCTCGACCACCCGGGCGGCCGGGGCCTCCGGCGGGAGTACGTCGAAGGCCTCCCGCAGCCGCTCCTCGGTCAGCGGTCCCCCGATCAGCGGTTCCCAGGGCGTCTCGGGCGGCACGCCCGCGTGCGGCGGGGAGCCGGGTGACAAGGTCGCGCCGGGGTCGGGCGGTGTTCCCCAGCCGGCACCGGACTTCGCGAGCAGGTCCGCCACCTCGGCCCACTCCTCGGGGTCCTGGGCGTACGTGGCCCCCAGCACGCGCAGCCGCAGCGCCTGCAGGTCCAGCCCGCCGTCGGACCCGGCCAGGTCGCCCTGGCGCAGGACCTGGCCGATCAGCCGGCGGGCACCGGCCAGGTCGCCGTCCCTGAGCAGCAGGATGCGCGCCTTGGTCAGCAGGGACCGGCAGGACTGCGCCGGGTCGTCCAGGTACCGGCGCGCCTCCTCGGCCAGTTCCTGGGCCTGCCCCAGCCGCCCGGCGTCGCCGGCCAGTTCGGCGGCGTGCTGGAGGCGGCGGGCGCCGTCCGCGCGCTGCGGG
This sequence comes from Streptomyces sp., assembly GCF_036524955.1. GTDB lineage: Bacteria > Actinomycetota > Actinomycetes > Streptomycetales > Streptomycetaceae > Actinacidiphila. Next base: position 1,894 of record NZ_DATDBG010000100.1, on the reverse strand, counting down.
CTGAGGGCGGCGGCGCGCTGGAGCGCGGGGACCGCCAGGCCGGAGCCGCCGCGGCGGCTGACCGCGTGGGCGGCGGCCTCGATCTCGGCCGCGACCGCCTCGTCGGATTCCACCGTGGCCGCGGCCAGGTGCCACATCCGCCGCTCCGGGAGGTCGGCGTAGCTCGCCGCCAACTCCCCGTGCGCGCTGCGGACCTCGTCCGGCGACGCGCTGTGGACGATGGCGGAGCGCACCAGAGGGTGCCGGAAACGCAGGCCGGACGGCGTGGAGTCACGGGTCACCAGGCCCAGCCGCTCGAAGTCCGCCACCCAGTGCGGGGACAGCGCGTGCGGATGGGCCTGCTGGGCCCGGTTCTCCAGCCGGTCGCCGTCCAGCGCGGTGAGCAGCAGGCAGCGGCGCTGCTCGGGCGGCAGGGCCAGCACCCGGGAGGCGTAGGTCCCTTCCAGGCGGGTGCGCAGCGGCGCGGTGTCGGGCAGCAGCTCCAGGCCGGTGGCCGCGTCCGTGCCGAGGGCCGCGGCGAGTTCGGTCAGGGCCAGCGGGTTGCCCGCCGAGGTGGCCATCACCCGCTGCCGTACGTGCTGGGGCAGCTCGGGGTGGAGGTGGCCGAGCAGTTCCGCGGCGGCCAGGTCGTCCAGCGGCGGCACCTCGACCATGTTGATGCCGGGGGTGACCCGTTCCGTGGCGGCCAGCGGGCGGCGCGCGAAGATCGCGCGGATGTCGTAGGATTCCAGCCTCATCAGCAGGAACATCATGACCTCGCGGGTCGGGACGTCGACCCAGTGGGCGTCCTCCACGGCGATCAGCACCGGGCCGTCCTCGGCGACCGCCGCCACGGCCGCCAGGGTGGCGACGGCGATCGCGAGCCGGTCGGGTACCGCCCCCGGTTCGAACCCGAGCACCCGGCGCAGCACCTGGCGGTGGTACGGCTCGACGGCGTCCAGGTAGCGCATGACCGGCGCGAACAACTGGTGCAGCCCGGCGAAGGCGAGCTGGGCCTCGCTCTCGTACCCGGCGCCGCCGATCACCCGCAGGCCCTGCTCGCGGGCGTACGCGATCCCGGCCTGGAGCAGCACGGACTTGCCCACGCCGGGGTCCCCGTGCAGCACCAGGTTCCCGGGCGCGCCCGGCGCGCGGTCGATGGTGCGCCGCAGAGCGGCGAGTTCCGCCGAGCGTCCGAAGATGTCCATGGTCACCACCGCTGGGTCGAGAGGGCGTCCGTACCGGGAACGGAGCGTCGTACGCGAACGGGAGCGTCGTGGCACGGGCGTCCGCACCGGACCGGGGGCGTCCGTACCGGAACAGCGGAACACGGGCGAGCCGATCACAGACTCAGTCATTTGACCAACGTTCTCGGTCGGGGCCACCGCACACCCCCTCGCCGCCCCGCCAGGCCGGGCCGGGTGACCGACGGGCCACCCGGGACTCCGGCCGTGCGGACGACCGCCGCCGGGCACCGGCCCTGCAAACGACCGCCGCCGCACCGGCCGGAGGACAAGGGCTGACGCCCGAGCTCCCGAAGTGGGCGGCCGCGGAACGAGGCCCCCCGGAGGGAACGAGCGGGAAGACCGACCGGGACAAGGCGACGGCCAGGTGAAGACCGTCGTCCTCGGCAGCGCCGGCCCACCGCGTGCACGTGCCCGGTCACCGGACAGGCGGATGCAGTGAGGTGACGGATTCCGGCGCCCCACCGCACACCGTAGCGTCGAGCCGATGCCGAAGGGGGCATCCCGGTGCGTGGGCCGCGCCCGGCCCGGCGGCGTGGGATGCGGGAGGTACCTTGACGCTCGGCGGAGCCGGTGACTTCGTGGAGGTGCCGGTCCGGACGGAGCTCGTCGGGCGCGCCGCGGAGCTGGCCGCGCTGGACACGGCGCTCGCGGGCGTCGGCTGGACGGGA
>NZ_DATDBG010000099.1:0-25642 GCF_036524955.1 Streptomyces sp. | reverse complement strand
CCGGCGGGAGTTCCCCGCGGCGCTGGGCGCGATCGCGGCCGAGCAGTACCAGGTGCTTCTGGCGGTCCACGATCGCCGCGCGGATCCGCAGCCGCAGCGCGTCGTCGTGGGTGGTTTCGGCGACCACCGCCGTCAGCGCGGTCCTGGTCTCCGGACGGTCGAGCAGTTCGGCGAAGCGCAGCACCACGCCCTGGATGTCGGCCTGGAGACTGCCGAGGTCGGGCAGGTCCGGGTGTGCCTCGACGAGCACGGCGAGGGTGTCCACCACCCGTTCGTTCTTGCCGGCCCAGTGCCGGTGGAGGGTGGTCCTGGCGAAGCCCGCGGGCCGCCACGTCGCCGAGCGACAGCCGCCCCAGCCCAGCTCGGCCGGCACCTCACGGGTGGCCGCCAGGATCGCGCGGTCCGCGTCGGTGCTGCGGGGGCGCCCGGTGCGTCGGCCGGGGGAGAAGAGACAGATGGGGCGAGACCCTACCGGCCGGTAGGTGCTCGGCGAGCGAGTGATCGGTTTCACAGGTCGACGGCGCGCGGGGTGGCGGGGGCGCAGTTACGCTACGAATCGTAGCGAGACCAGTTCCACTCGGAGGGCTGACGCCCGAACTCCTGGAGTGGGCGGCCGAGGAACGAGGCCACCCGCGCAGGGAGTGAGCAGGAAGTCCGACGAAGAACGCCAAAGGGCTGACGCCCGAGCTCCTGGAGTGGGCGGCCGAGGAACGAGGCCACCCGCGCAGGGAGTGAGCAGGAAGTCCGACGAAGTCCGACCAGGAACCACGCGCCACAGGCGACGACCACAGCTACGGATGGGGATCCGTACCACCGCGGTACCACCCCTGGCGCCCGCAATCCGGCGGGGAGGCCGGGTCTGTGCACGGTTTGCCTCACGAGGGGGGAGGATTGGCCTTATGCAGCCTAGGAACATGTCCATGAGCGGCGTGGTCGATCTCGCCGCGGTGAAGGCGGCCAGTGAGGCCAAGGCGAAGGCCGAGCAGGCCAAGGCGCGGCGGCAGGACGCCGGCGCCGACGCGACCGCCGCTTCCCCGCTCGTCATCGAGGTGACCGAGGCGACCTTCGAGAGCGATGTCCTCCAGCGCTCCGCCGAGGTCCCGGTCGTCATCAGCTTCTGGGCCGACCAGGCCGAGCAGAGCAAGCAGCTCAACGCGGTGCTGGAACGGCTGGCCGACCAGTACCGGGGGCGGTTCGTGCTCGCCACCGCCGAGGTCTACGCCAACCAGATGCTCTTCCAGCAGTTCGGCGTCCAGGGTGTGCCCGCGGTCTTCGCGGTGCTGGCCGGGCAGGCCATGCCGCTCTTCCAGGGCGCCGCGCCGGAGGACCAGATCGCCGAGGTGCTCGACCAGTTGATCGCCGTCGCCGAGCAGCGGTTCGGCATCGTCGGCCAAGAGGTCGACCCGGGTACCGTCCCCGCCGAGCGCCCCGCCCAGCCGCCGCGTCCCGCCACCCCGCAGGAGCTGGCACTGTCCGCGGCGCACGAGGCACTGGACTCCGGTGACCTCGGCGGGGCCATCCAGGCGTACCGGAACGTACTGGCCGACGAGCCCGCCAACGCCGAGGCCAAGCTGGGCCTGGCCCAGGCCGAACTGCTGCGCCGGGTCCAGGACGCCGACCCGCAGGCGGTGCGGGACGCGGCGGCGAAGGCGCCGGGTGACGTGCAGGCGCAACTGGCCGCGGCCGACCTGGATCTGGTCGGCGGTCATGTGGAGGACGCCTTCGGGCGGTTGGTGGACGCCGTGCGGCGCACGGCGGGCGACGACCGGGACGCGGCGCGGCTGCGGCTGCTCGAACTCTTCGAGGTGATCGGCCCGGAGGACCCGCGGGTGGTCACCGCCCGTACCGCGCTGGCCAGGGTGCTCTTCTGACAGGCCGACAGGTGCCGGGGCACGGCCCGGCACCGATTTAGCGACACGGCGACCGCACTTTATCAAACCGTGACAAAGGGCGGTCGCTGTTACTTCCGGTCATATTCACGCCCCGATTCGGTGAGTTATGGGGGTGTATGCCGGGATGTGATCCGGCGTCATCCGTCACGCAGGGTGATATTACTCCGCGTGGCGATCATGCAACGGACATGCGGGCGTTACTCGCTGGTAATGAACCCCCTTGTGCACCGGGCGGGAATGCACCACGATCGGCCAAGCTCGGTCCGTAACCACTGCCCGGCCGCCAGCCGGCGCCTTGGTCCGCGGGTCCCCGCCGAGTGGGGGTGCGCGGTCTGGGCCGCCGCTCCGGGACAGGGGGGTCTCCGTCCGCGGATGGCACCGGACAGAGCCTGTCCAGCAGGTTGCGCGAGAGCGTGGCCAGTGGTTGTCGCTCGGGGGTGATCGCCGAGGACACGGACGGCGCCGTCCGCACTCCCCGCGGGGAAGGGCGGTCCGCCGGTCCGCGGCGCTCTCCTTCCCGAGGACGTAGCACTTCTCCCATCCCAGGCCGGGACGGAACAGGCCCCGGCCGGAGATGTACGTCCGAGAAGGAGGAAGTATGGAATCGCTCGTTCGCGGCGGTACCAGATGGCGGCGGTTCGCCGTCGTCATGGTGCCGAGCGTCGCGGCCACCGCCGCGATAGGCGTGGCCCTCGCGCAGGGCGCGCTCGCCGCGTCGTTCAGTGTGTCCGGCCAGCAGTTCAAGGTCACCGCCAAGACCCTGCACGGTGAGGGGTTCGTCCAGTACGGAAACATCGACGTGCCGAGCGGGCGCGGTCCCGTGCCGGTCGCGGTCTCGGCGTTCACCGACGCCACCATCACGGGCCTGTGCCAGTCGGTGGTCGTCCCGACGCCGATCGGCGACGTGACGCTCAGGCTGACCGCCGGCAACGGCAGCAAGAAGGTCGAGGCGCACAACCTCTACATCGACCTCGACCAGCTCGACGCCGACGCGACCTTCACGAACATCAACATCGGTGTGGCGTCGGGGGCCACGCGCTACGGGCCGCCGGTCGAGGGCTCGATCGTCAACAACCCGAAGACCGCAGGCAACTTCGCCCAGGAGGCGGAAGTGGCCGATCTGACGGACGTCAAGCAGACCGCCTGGGCGACCAACGCGGGCACCTTCAAGCTGGCCGGGCTCAGCCTGCGCCTGAACAAGGGCTCCGGCTCTTCGGTGGAGTGCTACTAGTGCCGCGTCAGTCAGGGTCTGCCCGTCGACGAGCGGCCTCCGGTGCGCTGCGTCGCAAGGCGCCGGATCGGCCTCGTAGTGGGCCTGCCCGGTCGGTGCGGCAACGCCGCGAGGTGCCGTGCCGGGCGTCGCGACGGGGCGGACTCTGGCGACGCGGCACCGGGGCCTGTCTTCCGCGAGACGGTTCCTGAGCATGTCCACTGGCCACGGGCGAGCCGCGCGGGATGCGGCTCGCCCGGGCCGCCGATCCACTTCTCAGCAATGCCAGTCCCAGGGAGCTGTTTCCTATGAGCGCCGAGTCAACAGGACTGCGTGCCCGGATCCGGTACGGACGTCTGATGTTCCGCCACTGGCGGTGGCAGCGTCCGTTCTGGGCGGGTCTGCTGACCTTGCTGGCGGGCCTGCCGATCGCGTACTTTCCGTACGCGAATCTCACGCTCGGTCAACTGACCGTCCGGATGGCGACGACCGCGGGTTCCGGCTCGCTGATCATCGGCGTCCTGCTGTTCGTGCTCGGTCTGACCATGTGGTTCCAGGCCGCGGTACGCGTCTTCGCCGGGGTGGCGAGCATCCTGCTCGCGCTGGTGTCGCTCGTCATCTCCAACTTCGGCGGCTTCCTGGCCGGTTTCCTGCTCGCGCTGTTCGGGGGCGCGCTCGCCATCGCCTGGGAGCCGGGGACCCCGGCGGCCGACGACCCCGGCGACAAGGCGGAACTGCCGGGCGGTGCCCCCGAGTCCGACGGCGGCGAGCTCGACCCCGCGGGCCCGGCCGTGTCCACCCTTCCCGCCGCGTCCGCGCTGGACGGGGAGCCGTACGAGTGGGCCGACCCGGTACCCGCGGGCGTCCGGTCCGACGAAGAGACCATCGAGGAGAACGGGAGGCACCGTGCTGGGTGACGAGGCTCAGCCGGCCGAGAGCGACGAGTCCCGCGACAGGGCGGCCTCCGGGCCGCGCCACGCGGCTCCACGCAGATCGCTGCTGACCAAACTGCACGTACCCGCCGGGAAGGCGGTCGCGCTGGCCGCGATGCCCACGGCCGTGCTGATGGGCATGGGTTTCACGCCGCACCTCGCGCAGGCCGACGACATGCCCAAGCCCCCGTTCAAGCCCGGTCCTTGCGTCACCCGGTCCGACACCCCGTCACCGTCGGCCGCCGGCACGGGCGGTGCGAAGGACGAGGCGCGCACCGCGACGCCGAAGCCCGTACGCCGGGCTGTGAAACCCAAGTCCTCGGCGAGCCCGTCCCCGGAGCACCAGGCCACGCCGGCTCCTTCCGCGAGCCCGTCCGTGCCCATGCCCGCGGCCGTCCCCTCGGCCACCGACAACCCGCTCACCGGGCTGGTGCCGAAGTCCGGGGCGACCGCGGACGAGCCGCCGTCCGAGGCGGGCCCGGCCGGGTCCACAGCGGCGTCGTCCGCGTCGCCCACCTCGGACACGTCCACGCAGTCCGTGGACCCGCTGGACCCGCTGGGCCTCGGCAACCTGGTCGGCGGTCTGCTGGGCGGCGGTACCACCGACGGCACAGCCACCCCGGCGCCCGCGCCCACCCCGCAGGCGCCCCAGCCCGCGCCCACCACCCCCGCGCCCGCCGACCTCCCGGCCCCCGGCGGGACATCGGGCGGCTCGACCGGCCCGGGTACGTCGGGCGCGTCCGGCTCGTCGGGTACGTCCGGCACGTCCGGCACGTCCGGCACGTCCGCCAAGGAGACGGCCAAGGACCGGGCCAAGGACACCGCCAAGGGCGCCGGGAACGCCCCTCAGAAGGCGGCCAAGAGCCTTGGCGACCCCACCGCGACCCCTGTGGCCCCGAAGCCCTCCGGTGCCGCGAAGGACGGCTCTGCGGCCCACGACGGCCCGCAGTCCTATCCGTGCCCGACCTACGACGCGCAGGCGCTCGCCGACGCCAAGGCCGAGCGGGGCATACCGCTGCTGCCCGACGCCCCGTGGATCCTCAAGACCACCAAGCTCACCCTGCACGGCCTCCAGTACCACGGCATCGTGCGGGTACGCACCTGGAACGGCGCGGTGAAGGACGTCCTGAAGTTCACCTCCGCCGGCGTCGACATCGAGAACCTGCACCAGATCGTCGAAGCCCCCGGCGACACCACCACGCATGTGACGGCACGCCAGGGCTCCACCTCGACGATCCGCAACGGCACCGTGACGATGTACACCGAGTCGCTGAGCGGCAGGCTGCTCGGCCTGGTCCCGGTGACCTTCACCCCGAAGGCACCGCCGCCGCTGACCCTCCCCGAGCTCTTCTTCACCGACGTCACGGTGGTCCAGGCCGGCCAGTTCGGCGGCGACCTCCACGTACCCGGCATGCGCCTGCTGCCCGGCCGGCCGCCGCGGTAACGCGGCGTGGACCGTACACGCGACGCGGCCCGCACCCCCTCCGTGGAACGAGGACGGGGTACGGGCCGCGGTGTTTCCGGAGCGGTGTCAGTCGCCCAGGTGGTGTACCCGGACCAGGTTGGTCGTGCCCGGCAGGCCGGGAGGCGAGCCGGCCGTGATGATCACGGTGTCGCCCTTGGCGTACTCGGAGAGCTTGAGCATCTCCTGGTCGACCAGCTTCACCATGGCGTCGGTGGTGTCGACGTGCTCCACCACGAACGCCTCCACGCCCCAGGTGAGCGCGAGCTGGTTGCGGGTGGCCGGGTCGGTGGTGAAGGCGAGCACCGGCGCCGGCACCCGGTAGCGGGCCAGCCGGCGGGCGGTGTCACCGGACTTGGTGAAGGCGACCAGCGTCTTGGCGTCCAGGAAGTCGCCCAGTTCGGCCGCGGCGCGGGCGACGGCGCCGCCCTGGGTGCGCGGCTTCTTGCCGGGGGGCAGCGGCTCCAGGCCGCGGCGCAGCAGCTCCTCCTCGGCCGCCTCCACGATCCGCGACATCGTCTTGACCGTCTCGATCGGGTACTTGCCGACCGAGGACTCCGCGGACAGCATCACCGCGTCCGCGCCGTCCAGGATCGCGTTGGCCACGTCGGACGCCTCGGCGCGGGTCGGCCGGGAGTTGGTGATCATCGACTCCATCATCTGGGTCGCCACGATCACCGGCTTGGCGTTGCGGCGGCACAGTTCGATCAGCCGCTTCTGCACCAACGGCACCTGCTCCAGCGGGTATTCCACGGCGAGGTCGCCACGGGCCACCATCACCGCGTCGAACGCCATGACGACGTCCTCCATGTTCTGCACCGCCTGCGGCTTCTCCACCTTGGCGATGACCGGGACCCGGCGGCCCTCCTCGTCCATCACGCGGTGCACGTCGCGGACGTCCTTGGCGTCCCGGACGAAGGACAGCGCCACCATGTCGACGCCCATCCGCAGTGCGAACCGCAGGTCGGATATGTCCTTCTCGGACAGGGCGGGCACGTTCACCGCGGCACCCGGCAGGTTGATGCCCTTGTGGTCGGAGACCACGCCGCCCTCGACCACCAGGGTGCGGACCCGGGGGCCCTCCACCTCGATGACGCGCAGGGCCACGTTGCCGTCGTTGATCAGGACCGGGTCGCCCTGAGAGACGTCGCCGGGCAGGCCCTTGTAGGTGGTCCCGCAGATGGTCCGGTCGCCGGCGATCTCCTCGGTGGTGATGGTGAACTCGTCGCCCGCGACGAGTTCCACCGGGCCGTCGGCGAACTTGCCGAGGCGGATCTTCGGGCCCTGGAGGTCGGCGAGCACACCGACCGCCCTGCCCGTCTCGGTCGCGACCTTGCGGACCCGCTGGTAGCGGTCCTCGTGCTCGGCGTGGCTGCCGTGGCTGAAGTTGAATCGGGCCACGTTCATGCCGGCCTCGACCAGTGTCTTGAGTTGGTCGTAGGAGTCGACGGCGGGGCCCAGGGTACAGACGATCTTGGCTCGGCGCATGGGCGCTATCCTATCGGTTTGTTCCGCTCCGGAATATTCCAGGGGCTGTGTGGCTGTCTGTGCGGGCTCAGGGGTGAGCGCCGGGGGTCGGTGCCTGCTGGTCAGAGGCCGGTGGGTGCGGGTCGCGGGTCGGTCGGTGGGGGTCGCGGGCGGATGAACGAGTGTGGCCGGCTGATGCTTCCGTATCGCGGGCGAGCGCGTAGGCGTCCCGCGCGATCTCCAGCTCCTCGTCGGTGGGCACCACGGCGATCGCCACCCGGCTGGAGGCGGCGGAGATCAGCCGGGCGCCGGAGCCGCGTACCGCGTTGCGCACCGGGTCCACCACCATCCCCAGGCCGTCGAGATCGCGCAGCGCCGCCGCGCGGACGGCCGCGGAGTTCTCGCCGACACCCGCGGTGAAGGCGAGCGCGTCCACCCGGCCGAGGACCGCGGTGAACGCTCCCACATAGCGGCGCAGCCGGTGCACGTACACGTCGAAGGCGAGCTGCGCCCGCGGGTCGTCCTCGGCCATCCGGCGGCCGATCTCCCGCATGTCGTTGGCGCCGCACAGGCCCAGCAGCCCCGAGCGCTTGTTCAGCAGGTCGTCGATCTCGTCCGTGCCGAGGCCCCCCGTCCGGGCCAGGTGGATGATCACCGCCGGGTCGATGTCGCCCGAGCGGGTGCCCATCACCAGGCCCTCCAGCGGCGTCAGGCCCATCGAGGTGTCCACGCAGACCCCGCCCCGGACCGCGGACGCCGACGCGCCGTTGCCCAGGTGCAGCACGATCACGTTGAGGTCGGCCGGGTCCTCGCCCAGCAGGTCGGCGGTGGCGCGGGAGACGTAGGCGTGCGAGGTGCCGTGGAAGCCGTAGCGGCGGATGCCGTAGCGGTCGGCGGTCGCGGTGTCGATCGCGTAGCGGGCGGCGGCCTCCGGGATCGTGGCGTGGAAGGCGGTGTCGAAGACGGCGACCTGCGGCAGGTCAGGGCGCAGCTCGCGGGCCACCTTGATGCCGGTGAGGTTCGCCGGGTTGTGCAGCGGGGCCAGCGGCACCAGCTGCTCGATCCCGGCGAGTACGTCGTCGGTGACCAGGGTGGGTTCGGTGAACCGGGTGCCGCCGTGCACCACCCGGTGTCCGACCGCCGCCAGCTCGGGGGAGTCCAGGCCGAGGCCCCGCCCGGCCAGTTCGGCGGAGACCTTCCGCAGCGCCTCGGTGTGGTCCGCGACCCCGCCCTCCTCGCCGATCCGCTCCACGACGCCGGACGCCAGGCGGGACTCGTCCGCCATCTGAAGCAGCTGGTACTTCACCGAGGAGGAACCGGAGTTCAGCACCAGCACCCTGCTCGCCGTCATACGGCCTCCCCCTGGGCCTGGATCGCGGTGATCGCGACCGTGTTCACGATGTCCTGCACCAGCGCGCCGCGCGACAGGTCGTTCACCGGCTTGCGCAGCCCCTGCAGGACCGGTCCGACCGCGATCGCGCCCGCCGAGCGCTGCACGGCCTTGTATGTGTTGTTGCCGGTGTTCAGGTCCGGGAAGACCAGCACCGTCGCCTGGCCGGCCACCGCGGAGCCCGGCAGCTTGGTGGCCGCCACCGTGGGTGAGACCGCGGCGTCGTACTGGATCGGTCCCTCGACCAGCAGGTCGGGCCGCCGCTCGCGGACCAGATCGGTGGCCGCCCGCACCTTGTCGACGTCGGCGCCGGTGCCGGAGGTGCCGGTGGAGTACGACAGCATGGCGATCCGGGGCTCCACGTCGAAGCGGGCCGCGGTGGCCGCCGCCTGGATCGCGATGTCCGCGAGCTGCTCGGCGTCCGGGTCCGGGTTGACCGCGCAGTCGCCGTACACCAGGACCTTGTCGGCCAGGCACATGAAGAAGACCGAGGAGACGATGGCCGCGTCCGCGCGGGTCTTGATGATCTCGAAGGCCGGGCGGATGGTGGCGGCCGTGGAGTGCACCGCGCCCGAGACCATGCCGTCGGCCAGGCCCTCCTGGACCATCAGGGTGCCGAAGTAGGACACGTCGGCGACCACGTCGTAGGCCAGTTCGTAGCTGACGTTCTTGTGCGCGCGCAGCTTCGCGTAGAGCGCGGCGAACCGTTCCCGCAGCGGCGAGGTCTGCGGGTCGATCATCGTGACGCCCCCGTCGTCGAGCGCGATGCCGAGGTCGCCGGCCTTTTTGCGGATCACGCCCTCCTCGCCGAGCAGGGTCACCTCGCACACGCCCCGGCGCAGCAGCACCTCGGCGGCGCGCAGGATGCGCTCCTCGGTGCCTTCGGGCAGGACGATGCGGCGTCTGTCGGAACGGGCGCGCTCCAGCAGCGCGTGCTCGAACATCATCGGGGTGACCCGGGACGAGCGGGCCACCGACAGCCGCTGGGTCAGTTCGGCGGTGTCCACGTGGCTCTCGAACAGGCCGAGCGCGGTCTCCGCCTTGCGCGGGGTGCCCGCGCCCAGCTTGCTGTCGAGCGAGAACAGCTCGCCGGCGGTCGGGAAGGACCCGGTGGGCACCGCGAGCACCGGGGTGCCGGGGGCCAGCCGGTTCGCCAGCGCCAGGATGTCCGGGCCGGGCCGTTCGTCCAGGGTCAGCAGTACGCCCGCGATCGGCGGGGAGCCCGCGGAGTGCGCGGCCAGCGAGCCGATGATCAGATCGGCGCGGTCGCCCGGCGTCACCACCATGCAGCCCGGCGTCAGCTTCGGCAGGAAGGTCGGCAGCATCGCGCCGCCGAAGACGAAGTCCAGCGCGTCCCGGTCCAGCCCCGCCTCGTCACCGAGCAGCACCCGCGCGCCGAGCGCGTCCACGATCTGCGTCACCGTCGGCGCGGACAGCGCGGGCTGGTCGGGTAGCACGTACGCCGGAACGCCGAGCTGACTGGTGCGCCGCAACTGCTCCGCCGCCGCTCCGGCCACCGCCGGGTCGACCCGGTTGGCGAACATCGCGATCACGTCGCAGCCCAGGTTGGTGTACGCGTGGTGCGCGTTGCGGACCTCGGCCACCACCGACTCGGCGCTCTGGTCCCGGCCGCCGATCACCGGCAGAACGGAGGCGCCGCACTCGTTGGCCAGCCGGGCGTTCACCCCGAGCTCCGCGGGGAGGTTGGTGCCGGCGAAGTCCGAGCCGAGGATCAGTACGGTGTCGTACCGCTCGGCGACCCGCAGGTAGCCCTCCACCAGCCGGGCGGTCAGCGCCTCCTGCCCCTTCTCGGCCTGGAGCGCGGCGCCCTGCTCGTACCCCAGCCCGAAGACAGTCTCCGGTTCCTGGCTCAGCCGGTAGCGGCTGCGCAGCAGCTCGAAAATACGGTCCGGGGCGTCGTGGACCAGCGGGCGGTAGACGCCGACCCGGTCCACCTGCCGGGTCAGCAGCTCCATCACCCCCAGCTCCACGACCTGGCGGCCGTCGCCGCGGCCGATCCCCGTGACATAGACGCTGCGCGTCACACCTGTGCTCCGATCGCCTTGCCTGCGGTTGTCTGCGGTTGTCCGAATCCGGTCGGTCGCGTACGCACGCGCGTACGCATATCTACACCGACGCTAACGTGCCCGCGAGGGCGACGCCCCCTCGGGGCCACCCGGCGCCTGTCGTGCGGACCAGGTCCGTGGGGCAGGTACGTGATCTCCACCCGAACGCCGCACAGCGCACGTAGAGTGAACACCAGCGGACCAAGAAGGGTGGCGCGGTGGAGATCCTGGCGACCGGAGTGCAGCGCGACGAGCGACCGCTGCTGGAGCGGGCCTTCCCCGCGCGCCACCGCGTCCGCTGCCTGGAGACCGTGCTCAGCGCCGACACCCTGCCGCTCGCGGCCGGCTACGAGGCCGTCTCCACCAGTGCGAACGCCACCCTGGACGCCCCGACGCTGGAAGGGCTGGTCCGCGGCGGCACCCGGCTGATCACCCAGCGGTCCACCGGCTACAACAACATCGACCTCGATCACGCGGAACGGCTCGGCCTGACCGTGGCCCGCGTCGCCGCCTACTCTCCGTATGCGGTGGCCGAGTTCGCCTGGACCCTGGCGACCGCGCTCAACCGCCGGATCGTCCGGGCGGCGAGCCGCACCCGCGACTTCGACTTCCGGCTCGACGGGCTGCTCGGCCGCGACTTCCACGGGCGTACGGCGGGAGTGGTCGGCACTGGCCGGATCGGCACCGCCTTCGCCGCGATCGCCCGCGGCTTCGGGATGCGCCTGCTCGGCTGGGACATCGCCGTCAACCTGGAGTGCACCGAACTCGGCATGGAGTACGTCGAGCTGGACCGGATCTTCCGCGAGGCCGACCTGATCAGCCTGCACGTACCGCTGATGCCCTCCACCCACCACCTGGTCGGCGCCCGGCGGCTGGCCGAGGTCAAGGACGGCGTGGTCCTCGTCAACACCGGCCGCGGCGCCCTGATCGACCCGGCCGCGCTGCTGGACGCGCTCAAAGCGGGCACGCTGGGCGGGGTGGGCCTGGACGTGTACGAGGAGGAGGCCGGCATCTTCTTCTACGACAAGGCCCTGGAGGCCATGTCGGACGATACGCTGGCGCGCCTGATGACGTTCTCGAACGTGTTGATCACGTCTCACCAGGCGTACTTCACGGTGGACGTGGTCGAGGAGATCGTCGCGGCGACTGTCCGGAATGTGGATGATTATCTCATGGGGCGGATTACGGAGTGCACGCTGGTACCGAGGTCACCGTGAGCGCGGTCGGCCGCGCCGGCACCCTGGTACTCCCCGCGACCGCTGGTACTACCTGGTACGACCACCTACTGGTACTGGAGAAGATCCCCTGATGCGTATCGGTATTCTCACCGCGGGCGGCGACTGCCCGGGCCTGAACGCCGTCATCCGATCCGTGGTGCACCGGGCGCTGACCGGCCACGGCGACGAGGTCATCGGTTTCGAGGACGGCTTCGTCGGGCTGCTGGAGGGCCGCTTCCGGCCCCTGGACCTCAACTCCGTCAGCGGCATCCTCGCCCGCGGCGGCACCATCCTCGGCTCGGCCCGGCTGGAACGCGGCCGGCTGCGCGAGGCCGCGGACCACGCCGAGGAGCTGTGCGCCAGCTACGGCATCGACGTGCTGATCCCGATCGGCGGCGAGGGCACGCTGACCGCCGCCCGGATGCTCTCGGAGGCCGGGATGCCCGTGGTCGGGGTGCCGAAGACCATCGACAACGACATCAACGGCACGGACCGCACCTTCGGGTTCGACACCGCCGTCACCGTGGCCACCGAGGCGATCGACCGCCTCAAGACCACCGCGGAGTCCCATCAGCGGGTGATGGTGGTGGAGGTGATGGGCCGGCACGCCGGCTGGATCGCCCTCGAAGCGGGGATGGCCGGCGGCGCCCACGGCATCTGCGTCCCCGAACGCCCCTTCGACCCCGCCGACCTGGTCGCGATGGTCGAGGAACGCTTCTCCCGGGGCAAGAAGTTCGCCGTCATCTGCGTCGCCGAGGGCGCCCACCCCGCCAAGGGCACCATGAACTACGGCGTCGGCGCGATCGACAAGTACGGCCACGAGCGCTTCGCGGGCATCGGCACCACCCTCGCCCGTGAACTCGAACTCCGCCTCGGCAAGGAGGCCCGCCCGGTCATCCTCGGCCACGTCCAGCGCGGCGGTGTCCCCACCGCCTACGACCGCGTCCTGGCCAACCGTTTCGGCTGGCACGCGGTCGAAGCCGCCCACAAGGGCGCCTTCGGCCACATGACCGCCCTCCACGGCACCCGCATCGCCATGGTCCCCCTCGCCGACGCCGTCACCTACCTCAAGACCGTCCCGGAGGACCGCATGCAGGAGGCGGAGTCGGTGTTCTGAGGGTGCCGGGCCGGCTGCCTCGGCATGCCTGAGCGCGGGCGCGATCTGGGAAGTGGGTGAATGATCGGTGCTGAGCGGGAGGGACCGCGTGCGTTCACATCGGTCGGTGCTCAGGGCGTGATGACCGAGGCCTGCCGTGTCGCCGGGCTGGCATCTGACGGGGCTCGGCTGATCCGGCTCGGTGAGAACGCGCTGTTCCGGCTGGCCGCGCGTCCGGTGATCGTCCGGGTGGCCCGATCAGCGGAATACCTGTCATCGGTACGGACCGAGGTGCGCGTGTCGCACTGGTTGGCGCGGGAGGGGTTCCCGGCGGCGCGCGTGGTGGACGACATAGAGCAACCCCTGCTTGTCGACGGGCACCCGGTGACCTTCTGGCATCTGATCGAGGCGAACGCGACGCCACTTACGGTGAACTGGGCGCCGTCCTGAAGGATCTGCACGCGTTGAGAGTTCCGGACGGTTTGGGCCTGCCACCCGTCACCGCCTTCGGGCGAGCGGACTTAAGGTTGGAGAAGGGGACCGGGATTTCAGCGGGCGACCGCGAGTTTCTGTGCGGGCGTCCCAGGAGCTCGTGGGTCACCTGGCGGCACTGCGATTTGAATCGCCGATGGGGCCGGTGCACGGTGACGCCCATGCGGGCAATCTCATGGTGGATCAGCGCGGACGTGTGCACCTGATAGACCTGGAGAACTTCTGTGTTGACCACGCCGAATGGGATCTGGTTGTCGCCGCGCATGAGTTCGACCGGCTGGGGTGGGCTGTGGAGGAACAGTATACGGCGTTCTCAGGTGCCTACGGTCGGGATCTGCGGGAGTGGCCGGGCTTTCGAACGCTGTGTGCCATTCAGGAGTTCCGAATGACAACGTGGCTGATGCAGAACGTGGGGGAGGGCCCGGAAGTGGCGGAAGAGGTGATGAAGCGGATCGCTTCACTGCGGGACGATGACGCGCCTCGCCATTGGCGACCGTACTGAGAGCGGAACGGCGGTCGGATGACTATCCCGCCCGTTCGGTCAGAAACTGGGACACCCGGTCATTGAAATGGGCTGCCGCCGCTGAGGCTGGGTATCGGGCGATCTCGTCGCGGAAGTCGGTCACGTAGCGCACGAAGCGGGCTGACTGCACGGATTCACCCTGCCGGACGGCTGTGTCAGCAGTGGAGACGGCAGCGTCCAGATCACCATTGAGCAATTGGCTCTGCGCGAGCACCATGCGGCAGAAGGCCAGTGTGCGGGCGTACTGAGGTTCCGTCTGATGGACCGCGCGTTCCGCGAAGTTCAGAGACTCCGTGGGGCGCTTGAGGTCACGGAAACAGTGGGAGAACTCGCCAATCAGCTCCGCTTCGTCGAAGCATGCAAGCCATTCGGGATCTTGTGTGAGGTCGGCTCTCTCAAAGTGTCTTTCCGATTCGTTCATGGCCCTGGAGGCCCCAGCCAAGTCCGCGCTGCTTGCCAATGCGCGCGCTTCGTGAGCGGCGAACAGGCTTTGGCGCGAGGTGTAGAGGTACCGTGCCCTCCCTCGACAGCAGCACGGGCCAGCCGCGCGGCGCGTGGAAAGTCGCCCAAATAGTTTGCCTGGTGGCTCATGTTGGCGAGGATGGTCGCGCCCATCATGCGGTCGTCGGCGACCCTGGTCAAGCGTAAGGTGGAGACCAGGTACCGATTGGCCAGGCCGTGGTTTCCGATGTCGTATGCCGTCCAAGCCAGAATTTCGCCAACCTCAGCGGCTGCTGTGAACAGCGCGCGCCCCACCTGATCGGAGTAGCTGGAATTGAGCAGCGGAATGACCTCATGGCGGAAGTAGTGCCGGAGTGCCGCGTGCCCGTGCCCGCCTCCATAGAGGAAGTCGAGTTGCATGAACATCTGACTGGCCGTCCGGATGGCAGCTACGTCACGCATGCCAATCCGACGTGCAGCTCCGACATGGTCGGGTAGTTCGTCCGGACCACCGCGCCCTCCGGGCAGGAGTGGATCCGGGTTGTCCGGGATCAGTCACCGCTTTGCGTTCCGCGGTCAGCGGATGCGGGTGTCACCGGAGGGCACGGTCCCGGGGCAGGTATCGGAGGTCTTCGGGGGCCGCATCGAGTGCATCCCCTACAGCGAGGACGGGGAGCTGCCGCAGGTTCCGGTCGTCAACCTGCACATTGTCGACGACCACTGGGTCAACGGCCTGGACCCGGACGACCTCGCTGAGGTCGCCACCCGATTCCGTGCCCAGGCCCGCCTCGACCATGAGATGCGACCACAACTCATCGCCACCCGCGCGGATTGGGCCGCTCATCACCCCGCACTGTGAGGCAGAGGCCCCGGTTTCTGCATGAGGGATTCCCCCGTTCACGTCCGAGCGAGGTACGGCTGGCTCACCGACCCCTGGCTCACCCGACCGGGCCCCTCACCGCGCGGCGGTGAGGGGCCCGGATCGGGGCCGCCATACCGGTCAGGCCAGGGGGCGGAGCCAGACCGTGGCCAGGGGGGGGAGGGTCAAGGTGATGCTGTGGGGGTGGCCGTGC
Source organism: Streptomyces sp. (assembly GCF_036524955.1). GTDB lineage: Bacteria > Actinomycetota > Actinomycetes > Streptomycetales > Streptomycetaceae > Actinacidiphila. The sequence goes on along the minus strand of NZ_DATDBG010000099.1, from coordinate 10,381 downwards.
CAGGGGACGGGGGCGGACGTGACGGGGCCGTCGAGCAGGACGCCGCTGCCGCCGTAGCGGAGGTCGTCGGTGTTGAGGACCTGGGTCCAGACGGCGTCGGGGGAGCCGAGACGGTAGTCGTGGCGGACCACGGGGGAGAAGTTGCTGATGCACAGCAGGGGGGTGCCGGCGTCGTCGTAGCGCAGGAAGGAGAGGGTGTTGTCCTCCGCGGCGCCGCCGTCGATCCATGCGAAGCCGCCGGGATCGGTGTCGAGCTGCCAGAGCGCGGGGGTGGCCGCGTAGCCCGCGTTGAGGTCGCGGACGAGGTCGCGTACACCGCGGTGGTCGGCGGCCGCGGCGTAGGTCTCGTCCAGCAGCCACCAGTCCGGGCCGCTGTCGTGCGACCACTCCGAGCCCTGGGCGAACTCCTGGCCCATGAAAAGCAGTTGCTTGCCCGGGTGGGCCCACATGAAGCCCAGGTAGGCGCGGAGGTTGGCGCGCTGCTGCCACCAGTCGCCGGGCATCTTTCCCACCAGCGAGCCCTTGCCGTGCACCACCTCGTCGTGCGAGATCGGCAGCACGTAGTTCTCGCTGTACGCGTACACCATCGAGAACGTCATCTCGTTGTGGTGGTACCTGCGGTAAACCGGCTCGTGCTGCAGGTACGAGAGCGTGTCGTGCATCCAGCCCATGTTCCACTTCAGGCCGAAGCCGAGGCCGCCGAAGCCGGTGGGGCCGACGTGGTGGGTGGCGCGGGTGACCCCGTCCCACGCGGTGGACTCCTCGGCGATGGTGACCACGCCGGGGCAGCGGCGGTAGACCGTGGCGTTCATCTCCTGGAGGAAGGCGACCGCGTCCAGGTTCTCCCGGCCGCCGTGGATGTTGGGCGTCCACTGGCCGTGCTCACGCGAGTAGTCGAGGTAGAGCATCGAGGCGACGGCGTCCACCCGCAGCCCGTCGATGTGGAACTCCTCACACCAGTAGACGGCGTTGGCGACCAGGAAGTTACGGACCTCCGTGCGCCCGAAGTCGAACTCCAGGGTCCCCCAGTCCGGATGCTCGGCCATCAGCGGGTCCGGGTGCTCGTACAGCGCCTCGCCGTCGAACCGGGCCAGCGCCCACTCGTCCTTGGGGAAATGGGCCGGAACCCAGTCCATGATCACGCCGATCCCGGCCTGGTGCAGCGCGTCCACGAGGTGGCGGAAGTCGTCGGGCGAGCCGAGCCGTGAGGTGGGCGCGTAGTACGAGGTCACCTGGTAGCCCCAGGAACCGCCGAAGGGGTGCTCGGCGACCGGCATCAACTCCACGTGCGTGAAACCGAGTTCGGCCGCGTACGCGGGCAGTTGCTCGGCCAGCTCGCGGTAGCTCAGGCCGGGGCGCCAGGACGGCAGGTGCACCTCGTACACGGAGAGGGGCGCGCGGTGTGCGGGTGTGTCCGCGCGGTGCCGCATCCACTCCTCGTCGCGCCACCGGTACCGGGACTCGGTGACGAGGGAGGCGGTGGCCGGCGGGACTTCGGTGGCGCGGGCCATCGGGTCGGCCTTTGTCACCCGGGAGCCGTCGCGGCGGGTGACCTCGTACTTGTACGCGGTGCCCGCGCCGACACCGGGCAGGAACAGCTCCCACACGCCGGACGAGCCCAGCGAACGCATCGGGAAGGCGGTGCCGTCCCAGAAGGCGAAGTCCGCGGCGAGCCGCACGCCCCGGGCGTTGGGCGCCCACACCGCGAACCGGGTGCCGGCCACGCCGCCGTGCGTCATCGGCCGCGAGCCGAGCGCCCTCCACAACTGCTCGTGCCGGCCCTCCTGGATGAGGTGCAGGTCGAGTTCGCCGAGCGAGGGCAGGAAGCGGTACGGGTCGTCCACGACGTGCTCGCCGTCGTCGTACGTCACCGCGAGCCGGTACGCCGGGATGCCGCTGAGCGGTACGACCGCGGAGAACAGCCCGTCGCCCTCCGCCGCGAGCTCCGCCCGCACCCCGTCGGCCAGCACGGCCACCGCCCGCGCGAACGGCCGCAGCACCCGGAACCGTACGCCGCCGGACACGGGGTGCGCCCCGAGCAGCGAGTGCGGGTCGTGGTGCGCGCCGTTCAGCAACCGCCACCGCTCGCCCTCCTCCAGGCCGGGGGCGTTCACGTTGCCGTGAAGGGCCGCGGCGGGGGGCCCGGACGGCTGCTCTGCGGCTGCCGATGGGGTAGGGACGATCCCACCGGGTGCCGTCCGGGCCGGGCCGGCGGGTTGTCCCGCCGTTCCGCCAACTGTCTGCGTCGCCGGGTCTGCCGGGGCGGCGGTCGGCCGCACCTCCGGGTGCCACCGACCGGTGGCCGACGTGCCGCTCGCGGCGGTCTGCGGCACCGTGCCCGACGCGGCCGGATGCGGGGTCGTCGCGTCGTATCCGCGCGCGGCGGCCTCGGAGAGGTCACCCGCGGACGCCGCCGGATGGGCGCCGTCCGCGGGCGCGACGGGCGCGCCCGGCGGCACCAGGCGGCCGGACGGTGTCTCAGGAGTGCGCGGGATCACGGCTGGTTCTCCTCGACGGTTCAGGTGCGGGTCGGCTGGCGGCGGGTGTGCGGCGGGCCGGCGGTCGGTGGGTCGGTGGTGCTGGGTGGTGGCGGACGTGGGGCGGGTCGGTGGGTCGGTGGGGCTGGGGGCTGAGTGGCGGCGGACGTGCGGCCGCCCGGCGGTCGGTGGGTCGGGTGGTGGCGGACGTAGGGCGGGTCGGTGGGTCGGTGGGTCGGTGGGTGAGGGTCGGGTGGTGGCGGGTGGGTGGCCGGCGGTCGGTGGGTCGGTGGAGCCAGGGGCCGGGGGGCGTCGGAGCGCCGTGGGTCGGTGGTCAGTATGTCGGGGGCACCCCTAATGCGGGGCCGCCAAGGCCAGGCGGGCCAGCGCGGAGAGGGGGATGGGGAGCCAGGCCGGGCGGTGGCGGGCCTCGTAGCGGGCTTCGTACACCGCCTTGTCGGTTTCGAAGGCCCGTATCAGGACCGGCTGTTCGCGGGGATCGGTGCCGGAGACCTCGGCGTAGCCGGAGCAGTAGGCGTCGCGATGGCGGTCCGCCCAGGGGCCGTTGGCGCTGTGGTGGGCCGCGTAGTCGAAGGAGCGGAGCATGCCGGCCACGTCCTGCACCGGCGGCGCCGGCCTGCGCCGCTCGGCCAGCGGCCTGGCCGGCTCACCCTCGAAGTCGATCAGCACCCACTCGCCGTCCGCCCCGCGCAGCGCCTGCCCGAGGTGCAGATCGCCGTGGATGCGCTGCACGGTCACCGCGCCGCCGGTCCCGGCGCCCGCGCCCAGCTTGGTCAGGTCGTCGAAGGCGGACCGCAGCGCGCCCGCGTACGGCCGTACCGCCGGGACCTCCGCGGCGGTTTCCTCCAGCCGGTGCGTCATGCCCGCGGCGATACGTTCCAGCGCCGACCCGCTCAGCTCCCGTACCGGCAGGGCGGTGGCGAGTGAACCGTGCACCTCCGCGGTGGCCCGGCCGAGCGCCGACGCCTCCTGCCGGAAGTCGCCGTCCTCGGCCACCGAAGCAAGCGCCAGCGTCCACCCGTCGGCCGAACCCGGCAGGAACCGCTGGAGCACCCCCAGGGTCGTCGGCTCCCCGGGCCCGTCCTCCGTGCCGTCGGTGTCCAGAGCCTCGAACCACGCCACCGGTTCCGCGACCCGCCGCGAACCGGCCCTGGCCAGGGCGAGTGAGAGCTCCAGATCGGGGTTGCCGCCCGGGGAGACACGGCGGAACAGCTTGAGGATGTACGCGTCCCCGTACACCACCGACGTGTTGGACTGCTCGGCCGTGGACACCCGGGGAGCCAGGCCCGGCGGGAACTCGGCGCTCGGCTCGGTGGTGAAGCGCAGTCGGCCGGTACGGCCCGGCGTCCTGAGCCGTTCCAGCAGAAGCGCGGCCAACCGGGGGTCGTGCGGGGCGTCGTAGAGCGTCAGGCTGTCGTAGGGGCCGCCGACCGCCGGGCCGAGCGCGGCCCGTACCAGCGCGGACGGCAGCAGCGGGTGTGCGCCGAGGAGGAGCTGGTAGCAGTCCGCGGGCCGGCCGGGCTGTTCGACGTCGACCAGGACGTGCAGCAGGCCGAGTGGGCCGAGCCGTCCGCCCGGCGCTACGAGTTCGGTGGCGGCGGCCAGCCGGAACCGACCCACGGGCAGGCCCTTTCCGGCGAACCAGCGTTGCCGTGGCAGCCAGCCGCGCAGCAGCGGATCGAGCGAGCGCAGCAGTCCCGGCACCAGATCGCGGCCGCTGGGGGGTACACGGGTCCAGGAGCTGTCCGACATGACGTCCTTTCCCCGGGGAGTCGCGCACCTGGCCGCAACGGCGAGCGGCAGGGGCGCCAGCCTCCCGGATGACGGGTTCCGGCTGTCCGGCGACACGGGGAGCCTGCCCCAGGCGAGTGACAGGAAACCGCCGTTCGGGGCCGCCCGCGATACCTTCCGGTGCCGCGTCGCGACCGGTCAGGCTGGGGGTACTCTTGGGATACTGCCAAAGGTACGTCGGCCCCGCCAGTCGTGGAACAGGCCGAACCGGGATACCGCGACTTTTGGTCGGTCTTCCTGCTCGTGCCCTGTGCGGGTGGTCTCGTTTTTCGGCCGCCCGCTGGGGGCTCGGGCGTCAGCCCCAGGGCGTCCCCGGTCGGTCTTCCTGCTCGTTCCCTGCGCGGGTGGTCTCGTTCCTCGGCCGCCCACTCCGGGAGCTCGGGCGTCAGCCCTCCGAGGGGGCCGGGCTGCCCGGCCCCCCGCGGTCAGGACGGGTCGCGGCGCAGCCGGAACCAGTAGAAGCCGTGTCCTGCCAGGGTCAGCAGGTAGGGCAGCTGGCCGATCGCCGGGAAGCGCACCCCGCCGATCAGTTCCACCGGATGGCGGCCCTCGAATTGCCGCAGGTCGAGCTCTGTGGGCTGGGCGAACCGGGAGAAGTTGTTCACGCACAGCACCAGGTCGTCGCCGTCCTCCCGCAGGAAGGCCAGCACGGCCGGGTTGCTGGAGGACAACTCCGTGTACGAGCCGAGGCCGAACGCCCGGTTCTGCTTGCGGATCTCGATCATCCGCCGGGTCCAGTGCAGCAGCGAGCTGGGGGAGCTCATCTGCGCCTCGACGTTGGTGACCTGGTACCCGTAGACCGGGTCCATGATCGTCGGCAGGTAGAGGCGGCCTGGATCGCTGGAGGAGAAGCCCGCGTTGCGGTCCGGCGTCCACTGCATGGGGGTGCGCACCGCGTCCCGGTCACCGAGCCAGATGTTGTCGCCCATGCCGATCTCGTCGCCGTAGTACAGGATCGGCGAGCCGGGCAGGGAGAGCAGCAGCGCGGTGAACAGCTCGATCTGGTTGCGGTCGTTGTCCAGCAACGGGGCGAGCCGGCGGCGGATGCCGATATTGGCCCGCATGCGCGGGTCCTTGGCGTACTCCGCGTACATGTAGTCGCGTTCCTCGTCGGTGACCATTTCGAGGGTCAGCTCGTCATGGTTCCGCAGGAAGATTCCCCACTGGCACGTCGCCGGGATGGCCGGTGTCTTTGCCAGGATTTCCGACACCGGGTAACGGGATTCGCGCCGCACCGCCATGAAGATGCGCGGCATCACCGGGAAGTGGAACGCCATGTGGCATTCGTCGCCGCCCTTTTGGAAGTCACCGAAGTAGTCGACGACGTCCTCGGGCCACTGGTTGGCCTCGGCCAGCAGTACGGTGTCCGGGTAGTGCGCGTCGATCTCCGCCCGCACCCGCTTGAGGAACTGGTGGGTTCGCGGCAGGTTCTCGCAGTTGGTGCCCTCCTGCTGGTACAGGTACGGCACCGCGTCCAGCCGGAAGCCGTCGATGCCCAGGTCCAGCCAGAACCGCAGCGCGGCCAGGATCTCCTCCTGTACCTGCGGGTTCTCGTAGTTCAGGTCCGGCTGGTGGGAGAAGAAGCGGTGCCAGTAGTACTGCTTGCGCACCGGGTCGAACGTCCAGTTCGAGGTCTCGGTGTCGACGAAGATGATCCTGGCGTCGCCGAACTGCTTGTCGTCGTCCGCCCAGGTGTAGTAGTCCCCGTACGGCCCCTCCGGGTCGCTGCGGGACGCCTGGAACCAGGGGTGCTGGTCGCTGGTGTGGTTCATGACGAAATCGATGATGACGCGCATGCCCCGTTGGTGCGCGGCGTCCACGAATTCCACGAAGTCCGCCAGGTCGCCGAATTCCGGCAGCACCGCTGTGTAGTCCGCCACGTCGTAACCGCCGTCTCGCAGCGGTGACGCGAAGAACGGGGGCAGCCACAGGCAGTCCACGCCCAGCCATTGCAGATAGTCGAGTTTGGCGGTGATTCCCTTCAGGTCGCCTACACCGTCGCCGTTGCTGTCCTGGAAGGAGCGGACGAGGACTTCGTAGAACACCGCCCGCTTGAACCAGTCCGGATCACGGTCCTTTGCCGGGGTGTCCTCGAAGGTATCGGGGACGGGTTCGTTGACGATCAACTGAGTGACCCTCCGATCGATGGAGACGGTCGCAGCGACAGAACGTGCGCGGGCGCGCGGCCCGGCTCAAGGCGCACATAGTTGGCGCTGCCCCAGTGGTAGGTCTCTCCGGTGAGCTCGTCGCGCACCGGGAACGACTCGTGCCAGGAAAGGCCGAGTTCTGGCATGTTCAACGAGACGGTCGCCTCCTGGGTGTGGAATGGGTCCAGGTTGACGACCACCAGAACGACATCGTCGTCGCGCCGCTTGGAGTAGGCCATGAGCGCGTCGTTGTCCACATCGTGGAACGTGATGTCCCGCAACTGCTGAAGCGCCGGGTGGCGGCGGCGCAGTCGGTTGAGCGTGGCGATCAGCGGAGCCAGCGAGCGCCCCTCCGCCTCGGCCGCCGCCCAGTCGCGGGGCCGCAGTTCGTACTTCTCCGAGTCGAGGTACTCCTCACTGCCCGGGTGTACGGCAGTACCCTCGCACAGTTCGTAACCCGCATAAACACCCCAGCTCGGAGAGAGCGTCGCGGCGAGCACGGCCCGGGTCTCGAAGGCGGGCCGGCCGCCGTGCTGGAGATAGGCGTGCAGGATGTCGGGGGTGTTGACGAAGAAGTTCGGCCGCATCCAGGCCGCCGACTCCCCGCTCAACTCCCGCATGTACTCGGTGAGTTCGGCCTTGCCGGTGCGCCAGGTGAAGTAGGTGTACGACTGCTGGAAGCCGATCTTCCCGAGGGTGTTCATCATGGCCGGGCGGGTGAACGCCTCGGCCAGGAAGATCACGTCGGGGTCGGTGCGGGTGATGTCGGCGATCACCTTCTCCCAGAACACCACCGGCTTGGTGTGCGGGTTGTCCACCCGGAAGATCCGCACGCCGTGGGCCATCCAGTGCCGCAGCACCCGCCGGGTCTCCTTGACGATGCCGGCGAAGTCCTCGTCGAAGGCGATGGGGTAGATGTCCTGGTATTTCTTCGGCGGGTTCTCCGCGTAGGCGATGGTGCCGTCGGCGCGGTGCGTGAACCACTCCGGGTGCCTGGTCACCCACGGGTGGTCCGGCGAGCACTGCAACGCGAAGTCCAGCGCGACCTCCAGGCGCAGTTCGCGGGCGCGCGCCACGAAGTGGTCGAAGTCCTCCAGGGTGCCCAGCTCCGGGTGGATCGCGTCGTGGCCGCCCTCCGGGGCGCCGATCGCCCAGGGTGAGCCCACGTCGTCCGGGCCGGCCGACAGGCTGTTGTTGCGGCCCTTGCGGAAGGCGGTGCCGATCGGGTGGATCGGCGGCAGGTACACCACGTCGAAGCCCATCGCGGCGACCGCGGGGAGCCGTTCGGCGGCGGTACGGAAGGTGCCCGAGCGCGGGGGCGCGCCCTCGGTGACGACCGCGCCCTCGGAGCGCGGGAAGAACTCGTACCACGAGCCATAGAGCGCTCGTTGCCGTTCGACCTGGAGCGGCAGCGGCCGTACCGTACTCACCAGGTCGCGCAGCGGGTGGCGGTCGAGCGCCGCCAGGACGTCGGGGGCGAGCGCCGCCGCGTGCCGGGCGGCCGGGGGGCGGGCGGGGTCCCGCAGCGCGTCCACCGCGGCCAGGACCTCCGGCCGGCCCTCGTTCTTGGGCATCCCGGCGGCGGCCCGCTCGTGGAGCAGCGCCCCCTCGGCGAGCACCAGTTCGGTGTCGATGCCGGCCGGGATCTTGATGCCGGCGGTGTGCCGCCAGGTGGCCAGTGGGTCCGACCAGGCCTCGACGGTGTACGTCCAGCGGCCCTCGGTGGTGGGGGTGACCAGCGCGCCCCATCGATCGGTGCCCGGTGCGAGTTCGCGCATCGGCGTCCAGGGGCCCGACCGGCCGGCGGGGTCGCGCAGCACGACGTTGGCGGCGACCGCGTCGTGCCCCTCGCGGAACACGGTGGCCGTCACCTCGAACACCTCGCCGACGACGGCCTTCGCGGGGCGCCGGCCGCAGTCCACGACCGGGCGGACGTCGACCACGGGAATACGACCGATCATTTCCTCACCTGACAGCTCGGGACCACGGGACGACGACCCCCGCTCTTTTTAACTGTTCTTGGCGTTGCGGGCCTGCCTGCATGGCCGCCCGGGTCCGCGTTCACCCGGGTGGCGGGGGGCCTGCCGGTGCGTCCGCCTGTACGTGTACGGCTGGTTGTGCTTTTGGCTGTGCTTTGTGACTGAACGGGTACCTCTAGGTGAGCCTGTGCCCGTTCGCGTACTCCAAACGGGCACGGTGGAACTCGTGCGTAAGTGTGCGGTGCGCGCTGCGCGGAGCCTGCCCATGGTCTCCACGCGACACGCGCGCTGGGAAGGCTCTTCGGGAGCGCGTCACGCACGCCTGATGGTGCGCCCCCCGAAACACGCCGGTCCCTCCCCCGAAAACGCTCCTGGTGCACCGCTGTTGCGCCCCTCAGTGCGCCCCCGCGTACGCCTCTTCGGCACGCGAGGCCGCCGGAGAGCCCTCTGCCTGTCGCCTCGTCCAAGCAACCAGGATCGCACCGGATCGCTCACGACGCACTGCCTCTGAGCGGTCCGCCCACATCTCCGCACACTGTCCCGCACGCGCCCCGCCCCGTACGCTCGTCACGCAGCGCTTCCATGAGCCGCCGTTCGAGCGTTTGAACCACCGGATCGTGGAGACCGACCCCAGGCCCCCCGCTCGCGGGTTTACGGTCGGGGGGTGAAGGCAATCCGTCGATTCACCGTGCGCACAGTCCTGCCGGAACCTCTGCGCCCGCTGGGGGAACTGGCCCAGAACCTACGCTGGTCGTGGCACCAGGAGACCAGGGAGCTCTTCGAGAGCGTCGACCCGGAGGGCTGGCGGGCCGCCCAGGGCGACCCGGTACGGCTGCTCGGCGCCGTCTCCAAGGAGCGGCTGGCCGCGCTCGCCGCCGACCGGCGCTTCCTGCGCCGGCTGGCCGCCGCCGCCGAGGACCTCGCCGACTACACCGCCAATCCCCGCTGGTACCAGGACCAGAACGACCTGCCCGCCGCCATCGCCTACTTCTCACCCGAGTTCGGCATCACCTTCGCCCTGCCGCAGTACAGCGGCGGGCTCGGGATCCTCGCCGGAGACCACCTCAAGGCCGCCAGCGACCTCGGTGTCCCGCTGATCGGCGTCGGCCTGCTCTACCGGCACGGCTACTTCCGCCAGTCGCTGTCCCGTGAGGGCTGGCAGCAGGAGCACTACCCCGTCCTCGATCCTAACTCCCTGCCGGTCACCCCGCTCCGCGAGGCCGACGGCACCCCCGCCGGGATCGGCCTGACCCTCCCCGGCGAGCGGACCCTGCGCGCCCGGATCTGGAAGGCCCAGGTCGGCCGGGTGCCGCTGCTGCTGCTCGACTCCGACGTGGAGGGCAACCAGCCCGCCGAGCGTGACGTCACCGACCGGCTCTACGGCGGCGGCAGCGAGCACCGGCTGCTCCAGGAGATGCTGCTGGGCATCGGCGGGGTGCGGGCCGTCCGCGCCTACTGCCGCATCACCGGCCACCCCGATCCCGAGGTCTTCCACACCAACGAGGGCCACGCCGGCTTCCTCGGCCTGGAACGCATAAGGGAACTCTCCCTCGACGGCCTCGACTTCGACGCGGCCCTGGAAGCGGTGCGGGCCGGCACCGTGTTCACCACCCACACGCCGGTACCGGCCGGCATCGACCGGTTCGACCGCGAACTGGTCGCCCGCCACCTCGGCGAGGGCGGCGAGCTGTCCGGCGTGGACGTCGGCCGCGTCCTCGAACTCGGCCTGGAGCCCCACCCCGGCGGCGACCCCAACCTGTTCAACATGGCTGTCATGGGCCTGCGGCTGGCCCAGCGCGCCAACGGCGTGTCCACCCTGCATGGCGCGGTCAGCCGGGAGATGTTCGCCGGGCTGTGGCCCGGCTTCGACCCGGCCGACGTGCCCATCACCTCCGTGACCAACGGGGTGCACGCCCCCACCTGGGTGGCCCCCGAGGTCGTCCGGCTCGGCGCCCGCCAGATCGGC
>NZ_DATDBG010000098.1:0-9742 GCF_036524955.1 Streptomyces sp. | reverse complement strand
TGCCGTCTTCTGTCTTCCCGGTGTGCTACCCGGGCACCTTGGCGTGGAAGGCGTGCAGGTACGGGTTGACCGCCGCGATCTCACCGACCGTCAGACCTGCCTCGGTCATCCGGGCCACCATGCTGTCGCGGGTGTGCTTCTGCCCGCCGACGTTCAGCAGCAGGAGCAGGTCCATGGCGGTGGTGAACCGCATCGACAGGCTGTCGTCGACGAGATTCTCGATGACCAGCACCCTGGCCCCCGGCCGCGCGGCGGCCACCACGTTGCCGAGGGTCTTCCGGGTGCTCTCGTCGTCCCATTCGAGGATGTTCTTGATGATGTAGAGGTCCACGTCGACGGGGATCTCCCCTCGGCAGTCGCCGGGCACCAGCCGGGCCCGGCCCGCCAGCGCGCCACCGTCCCGCAACCGCGGATCGGCGTTCGCGACGACCTTCGGCAGGTCGAGCAGCGTGCCGCTGAGATCGGGGTGCTTCTCCAGCAGCGCGGCCAGGACGTGGCCCTGACCGCCGCCGATGTCCGCCACCGACGAGACGCCGGTGAGGTCGAGGTGGTCGGCGATGTCCCGCGCGGACTGCGTGCTGGAACGGGTCATCGCCTTGTCGAACACCGCGGCCGACTCGGGCGCGTCGTCGTGCAGGTAGTCGAAGAAGCCCTTGCCGTGCAGGCCGGTGAAGACCTCCTTGCCGGTCCGTACCGCTTCGTCCAGCCGCGGCCAGACCTCCCACGTCCACGGCTCGGTGCACCACAGGGCGATGTGCCGCAGGCTGTCGGGGGCGTCGTTGCGCAGCAGCCGGGACATCTCGGTGTGGACGTACCGGCCGTCGCCCGCGTCGGCGAAGATGCCGTAGCAGGTGAGTGCGCGCAGCAGGCGGTTCAGCGGTCGCGGCTCGGCTTTCACCGCCGCGGCCAGTTCCTCCACGGTGGCCGGTGCGTCGCCCAGTGCGTCGGCGACGCCGATGCGGGCCGCGGCACGTACCGCGGCGGCGCGGGCGGCACCGAACACGATCTCCCGCAGCTCCATGCCCGGGTGGGGTGCCGACTGGGCCGGCGGCCCCGCGGCGGGCCGCGGGGCCGTCTTGGTCATGGTCATGGGCGGCCTTTCTCAGTTCTCGGCTCTCAGGTGTGGGATGTCGAAATCTCTGGTCTTGGGTGGTGTCATGACGCGTCCCACCTCGGGGCACGAGGTGGGAGCGTCGCGATATGGCGGATTGCGGACGGCGGGTCAGCAGCGACCGGCCGGCTCCGAGACCTGGCAGGTGTTGCCGGTGAACGTGTTGCCCGAGCCGGCGGTGTCGCGCTCGGCCAGGTCGGCGGGACCGTTGCCGGACAGGGTGTTGCCCGTCACCTGGTTGTGCAGGTTGGCGACGCCGACGGTGCTCGGGAAGAGCACGACTCCGCCGGACATCGGCGAGGTGCCGACGTTGTCCCTGATCAGGTTGTCGGTGACCCGGGTGTCCTCCGCGCCGGTGAGCAGCACGCCGGTGCCCTGGATGAAGGGCAGCCGGCCGTTGGAGGCGCAGTACGCGTTGTTCGCGATGATCTCGTTCTGCCGGATGTCCAGGTCGCCGGCGTGCGGGGTGTTCTCGTCGCCGACGACGAAGACGCCGCCGCAGTTGCCGGTGATCGTGTTGTTCTCGACCTCCAGCGCCCTGACCCGCCGTGCGGTGACGCCGATCCGGTTGCCCGTCAGCGTGTTGTCCGAGATGACGGTGCCCATGGTGTCGAGGGCGCCGCCCTCGGCGTCGACCAGGTTCGCCACGAAGATGCCCGACTGGCCGTTGTGCACCGCCTGGTTGGCGCTGAGCACGGCGCGGGTGGACATCTCCTGGCTGATGCCCTGCTCACCGTTGTCCTTGACGAGCACGTGCCGTACGACCATCCGGTCGGTGCCGGAGGCGTCGATGCCGTTCTGGCGGAAGCCCTCGACGGTCAGGGACTCGATCCGCACCTGCGAGACGGGGTGGTCGGCCGTCCCGGTGACGCAGATGCCGTGTCCGGCGGTGGCGCACGCGGCGGCCGAGTCGGCGGCCTTCGTGGCCGACGCGGTGGCCGAGGTGGCCGCCGGCTCGATCGTCACCTGCCCGGCGCCGGCGCCCCGCAGCGTCAGCTTCCTGTCGATCTGCACGCTCTCGCGGTACGTGCCCGGCATCACGAAAACGGTGTCCCCGGCGGCGGATGCGTCCACCGCCGCCTGGATGGACTGACCTTCATGCACCACGCGCACGCTCCGCTCGGCGTGCGCGGCGGGCGCCGTCGCGAACCCGGCGCCCAGCGCCGCGACCGTCATGACTCCCGCGAGATACTTTCCCTGTCGTACGGGCATCGCCCATACCTGCCTTCCCTTGACCCGGCGGAGCGGTACCCGCTCTTCGACCGGTCGATCCGAACTTTTCCTGGCGGTACCGGCCAACAGCCCCGTCGGTGGAGCGGCCATGCCCGCGCGACTCGAAGCTATGGGCGCCCGTAGCCCCCCGCCATTTCTTGTCGGTCATCCGGGGGGGCCGCCACTCGGATGCGCGGCACGGCGGGTTCTGGACCCCTTGTGGCTGGGGACGTCTGAGGGAGGGTCGGGAGACGGCTCGCGGCAGATCCCGGGGGCATGGCTCCGGGCGGACGGTCCGGTACGCCGCACCTGCTGACCGTGCCGAGCCGGGCGAGCGGGCTCTCGACCGGCTCGGCGTCGAGCTCCTCGGCGGGGCCCCTGCCACCTGTATGCGCGGGTCCAGTCCTCCCGTCAGGTCCACTGCTCCGCCGTGACCGGGACGAGGAACGGCCCGACGAGGACGAGCCGCGACCCGAGTTCGTCGCGCGGGCGGCCCGGCACGTGGCCAGGGTCCCTCTCGTACGACGCCCGCGGGCAGGCCTCGTCCGGGAGGCGCCGGGGGAAGAGCGCGCGGGCGCGGGCCACGACGCGTCGCACGCGTCCGGCGTCAACGACCCGCAGAAGTCCGGGATGTGAACCCGGGGTGAGATCGCCGGATCCGAGCGGCAGCCCGGCGGCGGCCACCGCCCCGGCCCATGGCGCCCCGGGCCCGGTCCGGGTGAACCGGAGCCGGCCGGGCCGGCGGGGCGGCCCCGGACGTGGCGGACCGGCCCGGGGCGTCGGCCGACCGGGTGCCCCGTGGCGGCGGCGGACCGCGCGCCGCCGCCCCGGAGCACCCGGCCGGTCCACCGGCCGCGGACTGTATGCAGGCGCGGTGACGGTGCGTAAGGTGTCGTCCACCGAGTGGTCGCGCGGGCGCACACCCGGAGCCTGGGACCGGAGACTCCGGGGGGAAGGGGAGGTCACCGTGCCGCGACGAGTCCGGATCGGCCGCCGCCCTTCCGCGGGCGCGGGGTCGCGTGCGCGTTCGCGTACCGGCGCGGGCACCGGATCCGGCTCCGGTTCGGACCCGGGTGCGGGCCCGCCCCCGCCGGGTACCGCTCCGGGCCCCCGCCCGGTGCCGCTGCCGCTGACCGTGCTCCCGTATGCCGTGATGGCCCTGGTCGCCGCCGTGGACGGGGTGGCCGGGGCGAGCGTCGGCCTGCTGCCGCTGGTCGCCCTCGGCCCGGCGTTCGCGGGACTGGTGGGGACGTGGTTACGGACGGCCGTGATCGGCGTGCTGGCCGTCGCGGTGGTCGGCGCGCTGGGCGCGGTGGACGGACTCTTCGCGGAACGGCGGGGGTTCGCCGCGGTGGGCGCCGTGATCGGGGTGACCGTGGCCGGTGCGATCGCCGCGCTGACCCGGCAGCGGCGGGAGGCGGAACTGGCCAGCGTGCGGTCGATCGCCGAGGTCGCCCAGCGGGTCCTGCTGCGGCCGGTCCCCCGCAGCGCCGGGCATCTGCGCGCCGCCGTCTCGTACACCTCGGCGGTGGCCGAGGCGCGGATCGGCGGTGATCTGTACGAGGTGGTCGCCTCGCCCGCCGGGGTGCGGGTGATCATCGGTGACGTGCAGGGCAAGGGGCTCGAGGCGGTGGAGACGGCCGCGGTGGTGCTCGGCGCGTTCCGGGAGGCGGCGTACGACGAGAAGACCCTGGAGGGCGTCGGCGAGCGGGTGCAGCGCGCGGCCGACCGTACCGTCAGCGGCGAGAAGTTCGTCACCGCGCTGATGGCCGAGCTCAGCGCGGGGCACGGGGCGACGCTGCTCAGTTACGGGCATCCGCCGCCGATGATCGTCCGTCCCGACGGGCAGGTCGTCTTCCCGGAGCCGCCGTGGTACTCGCTGCCTCTGGGCCTGGGGTTCGGCCCGGAGCACTCCGCGGTGCCGGTGCCGTACCCCGTGACCTTCCAGCCGGGCGACCAACTGCTCCTCTACACCGATGGGGTGACCGAGGCCCGGGACGCCGCCGGCACGTTCTACCCGCTGGGCGAGCGCGCCCATCTCCTGGCGGACGCCGACCCGCAGCGCGCCCTGGAAACGCTGCGTGCCGACCTGATCCGGCATACGCGGGGGCCGCTGCACGACGACGCGGCGATGCTGCTGCTCCGCTACCGCGAGCCCGGTACGGACCCCGATGGCGGCCCGGTCCTCGGCCGCAGGTGAGCCCCGCGTCCGTCCCCGCTCGAACGACCACACCTCTCGCATCGCACACCTGTTCGAACATATGCCAGAATCCCTGCATGCCCCACGCCTTCCCCGACGACCTCGTCCAGGCCCAGCGCGACTGGTACGCCACCTACCGCGAACTGGCCGCGACCGGCACCGCGGGCACGCACACCACCGTGCTGCGCCGCCGCCTCGTACGCCTCTCCGTCCGCATCACCGCCCACCCCTACTGGACCACCCTCCCGGGCTCCGTCCCGGCCGCACGCATGGAACTCAAGGAGATGACCTGGACCGACGTGGGCTGACCGGGGACCGCCCGGGCGCCCCTCACCTGTGGTCTCGCGGCAGAACGGCCCGGGTCCAACGCGGCACCGAGGCCGACGAGTTCGCCGGCGAGGTCGTTCGCCGGGGCGCGGGCAGGTCGGCGCCACGGTCGCACCGGCTGCCGGGCAGGGTGATCTGGTCGCTGCAGGTCGGGCCGACGACGTGGCGGCCGGCCGGCGCGGCCACCAGCGGGACCAGCCAGAAGGCGACCACCCGTCCCGCGTGGCGACCGCAGATGGCGCCGAGCCGGGCTGCCGCCCGGCCCGGGTTTCGGTGCGGGGAGGAAGAACACGACGCGCCTCCGGGAGGACGCCGGGACCGGCGCGACCCTACGCACGAAGTGTCAGAGCCGACAAAGCGACAGGGCTGACACGTTGCATAGGCTGTCGGCATGAGAGCTCATCCGGCCGAACCCGGGCTCCGCGCGCGGAAGAAGGAGCAGACCCGCCACGACCTGCGGGAGAGCGCGGCACGGCTGTTCGCCGCGAACGGCTTCGCGGCCACCACCGTCGCGGGCATCACCGCTGCCGCGAACGTCTCCGAGCGCACCTTCTTCCGATACCTCGACGGCAAGGAAGCCCTGCTTCTGCCGGACAGCGACGAGCTGTTCGCCGTCGTGGCGAAGCGGTTGGCCGCGCGCCCGGCCGACGAGGATCCGCTGACCGCGGTCGGCCGGGCACTGCTGGCCGCCGCGGAGCCGCACTCCATGAACCTGCTGCCCACGGCTCTGGGCATCCTGTCCCGGATGGGAAAACCCGCCTCGTGAAGCTCCGCGCTGCGCCGTCCCGCGTCCTCACCTCCATGAAGCCCTTCCTCACAAGGACGCGCCGCGCAAAGGCCGTCCCTGTGCAGACCCGTCTCGCCACGGCCGACCCCGCCGCGTCCGCCCCCGCGCCCGCCGGTCGGCCCAGGCCCCGCCGTACCCGCCGCCGCCTGCTGATCACCGTCGGCGTCTCGGCAACAGCCGTCGTTCTCGCGGGAGTCGGCGACCTGCTGCTGGAACACACCGCCCGGCAGCGGATCGCGGACGCCGCGAGTTGCCGGCTGCGGCCCGCCGGGGAGGTCTCCGCCCGGCTCTCGGGCACCCTCGCCGGGCTGCGGCTGCTCACCGGGAAAGTGGGCACCATCCACATCAGCGCCCGCGACGTACAGCGCGACGGCACCCGCCTGACTGTCTCTGCCGATCTGCACGATGTCACCATCAGGGGCGCCACCAGCGGCGGTTCGGCCACCGCCACCATCCCGTACGGCGAACTCCGCAAGCGGCTGGGCAGTGCGGCCGGCGGTCTCGCGCCGGGCTCCGACGGAGCCGGCGGTCTGGTGCTCAGCGGCCGGCTGGGCGGGATTCCACTGCCCGTCACCGTACGCACCCGGCTCTCCGCGACCGCCGACTCGGTCACCGTCACGCCGGCCGATGTCACCGTTCTCGGCCAGGTCTTCCCGGTGGACCGGCTGGCCGCTGTCCCGGCCACGGCCGGCCTCGCCGAACGGCTCGCACCCCGTACCGTGACGCTGCCCACGCTGCCGGGGGGCGTCCGGCTGACCGCCGCCAGGGCCGGCGGGAGCGGGCTGGTGCTGGCCCTCGCCCTGCCTCGCAGCCACGGGGGTTCGAACCTCAACGGCTGTGCGCACAAGGCTCCTTGACGGTTCCCTCGACCCCGAGATCGGCGCTCCCTAGGATGAGAGGCGTTCCGCGACCCGGTTGTTCAGACACCGCCGGATCACGCACCGCCGACACAGCACGAGGGACTCGATGGACAACACCGACGTATCCATGACCGGCAGGATCGACGTGACGGTGCCGAGCGTGGCCCGCATGTACGACTTCCTGCTGGGCGGGAAGGACAATTACCCGGCCGACCGCGCGGCCACCGAGGAGTTACTGCAGCAGGTGCCGAGCACCAAGGTCCTCGCGGTGAACAACCGCCAGTTCCTGCGCCGCGTGGTGCGCAGGCTCGCCGAGGACTACGGCATCAAGCAGTTCGTCGACCACGGGTCCGGGCTGCCCACGAGGGACAACGTCCACGAGGTCGCACAGCGCGTGCACTCCGACGCCCGCGTGGTCTACATCGACAGCGACCCGATTGTGCTGGCGCACGGCCGCGCGCTGCTGGAGCAGAACCACAACACCGCGGTCATCCAGGCGGACATGCGGGACGTCGAGGGTGTCTGGAGCCACCCCGAGGTCGAGCGGCTGATCAACCTCGACGAGCCGGTCGCGGCCCTGTTCGTCTCGGTGCTGCACTGCATCAAGAACAGCGACGACCCGGCCGGCCTGGTCCGCCGGGTGGCCGCGAAACTGCCGCCCGGCAGCTTCATGGTGGTGTGCCAACTGGTCAGCGAGGACGCGGAGACCCGGCGGTTCGTCACCGAGTTCATGGATCAGAGCACCCACGGGAACTGGGGCGAGGTCCGGCGGGAGCGCGACGTCCACGCCTTCCTCGAGGGCATGGAGGTGCTGGAGCCGGGTCTGGTGGAGGTCTCCACCTGGCGCCCGGACAACGACCTGGACCCGAAGCAGCCCAGCCAGGAGTGGATCGAGTTCGGCGGCGTCGCCCGCCTGGTCTGATCGTGGTCTCCGGGGCCCCGGCGCGGGGCCCCGCCCAGGTCTGCGCCCGCCCGTCGGCCCACGGCAGACCGGCCTCCATGTGACGGACCGGCCTCCTCGCACCTGATGGACGCGTCCTCGTACCGGACGGACCGGCGCCTCCCCGTACCCGGCCTACTCGTACCGGAGGAGCGCCTTCTCCAGCATCGCCCGGCTCGCCGCCGGGGTGGCCGCCAGCGCGCTCAACTCGTCCAGCGCCGCACGGTACTTGTCCAGGTCCTCCAGCCGGTCCAGATAGACCGCACTGGTCAGATGCTCCAGGTACACCACATCGGGCAGGAAGCCCTGCGCGAAGCGGAGATAGGTGATCGCGGCGCCCGGGGTGGCCGCGGCGCTGGCCTCGTACGAGGCGATCTGCAGCCGCACTCCCGGCTGCCGCAGCACGTCGAGCAGGTGCAGCAGCTGCTCGCGCATCACCTGCGGGCCGCCGACCGGGCGGTGCAGCACGCCCTCGTCGATCAGGGCCCACAGTACGGGTGCGCCGGGCTCGGACATGCGGCGCTGCCGTTCCATGCGTAACTCGACCCGCCGCGTCACCTCGGCCGACGGGGCGAGCCGGTGGCCACTGTGCACCACGGCTTGTGCGTAGGCGGGTGTCTGGAGCAGGCCCGGCACGAACTGCGTCTCGTAGGTGCGGATCACGTGCGCGTCGCGCTCCAGGCCGATGAGCTGCTGCAGCCAGTCGGGGACGACGTCGCCGTACGGGTGCCACCACTCGGGCTGCGCGGAGCGCCGGGCGAGGGCGGCGATCTCCGCACGTTCCTGGTCGTCGACGCCGTACAGGGTCAGCAGGTCCTCGACGTCGCGGAGCTTGAGCGAGACGTGGGCGGTCTCCATCCGGCTGATCTTGGAGGCGTGCGCCCTGATGTGGTGGCCCGCTGCGGCCGGGGTGATGCCGTGGCTCTCGCGCAGCGCGCGCAGGTAGGTGCCGAGCACGCGGGCCATGGCCTTGGCGCCCATGTCCGGTCGCCGCTCGACGAGTTGTACGGGCGAAACGAGCTGTGACACAGGCGATGCGGCGGACATGCGGGCTCCCCAGGAGATACCGGACAGACCAGTATTGCACTGGAGAGCCCGCGACGACCGCGCCACGAGAGATGATTATCGGCCGACTTCAGTCGGTTTCACTCGGTGAAGGTGTCGAAATCGCCGTCCCTGGCACCCGCCACGAAGGCGGTGATCTCCGCCCGGGTGTAGACGAGCGCGGGGCCTTCGGGGTGGCGGGAGTTGCGCACCGCGACGCTGCCGTCGGGCAGTGCGGCCACCTCCACACAGTTGCCGCTCTGGTTGCTGCGGCCGCTCCTGACCCATTCGGCACCGGCTATCGAACCGGCCGGCATCCCGTTGTGGAACCGCTGCATTCGCATCACTCCTTCATGAGCTGCCACCCCGTGCGACTGTTTCCGCATCACAGGGCACGACGGATAACACCTACCCGCGCAGCACTTGCGAATGCACTTTCCGTTGCAATTGCATCAGCAGCCGCGCACCAGCGATACTGTCAGTGCCTCAGTGGTCTCGATGCGTGCACGGCACGGCGTCGCCTGGCCCGCATCCCGGCTTCTTCTGGCTTCACTTGGAGGAGTGAACCGCATGATCGCCCAGTCGTCCGGCCTCGAGAGCGACACTCCCCCCTTACGCATACCGCCCGTGGCCGAAAACGGTGTCAGCGCACTGGACTCCCTCCTGCGCTGGGAGCGCTACGCCTGGGGCGTGCCCGCAGGCTTGGACGGGGACGGGTTCGCCGCGCTCCGCTTCGACGCCACGCCTCACAGCGTCAGCCGCACCCGCCGCTTTCTGCGCAGCACCCTGACGGGCTGGCAGCTCCACCACCTGGTGGACGACGCCACGACCATCGCGGCGGAGCTGGTGGCCAACGCGGTGACGCACGCGCTGTGTTCTCCCGCCCTGCCGCCGAACCCCACCGCGTGGCTGGCCCTGGTACGGATGGAGCGCGCGGTGGTGTGCGCGGTCGCCGACCCGAGCCCCGAACTGCCCGCGATTCCCGAGCCCGAGCCGTTCGCCGAGTCCGGCCGCGGGCTGCGCATCGTGGCCGAACTCAGCGATTCCTGGGGCCACTCGCCCGCCGAACCCGTCGGCAAGACCGTCTGGGCCCGGCTGACGAGCACCGCGGGGTGACGGAGGGCTGACGCCCGAGCTCCTGGAGTGGGCGGCCGAGGAACGAGGCCACCCGCACAAGGAGCGAGCAGGAAGACCGACCGAAAACGCCACAGGGCTGACGCCCGAGCTCCTGGAGTGGGCGGCCGAGGAACGAGGCCACCCG
>NZ_DATDBG010000097.1:0-7523 GCF_036524955.1 Streptomyces sp. | reverse complement strand
GCACCCGCACCACCACCCGCCGTCCGTCGACCGGCACGTCGGCCACCGTCCGCAGGTGAGATCCGTGCACCCGCCCCGACGACGCGCCGCACACCGGACAGACCGCGGTGCCCTGCGGAGTCCGTGCCCGCACCACGATCCGCTCGCACTCGTCGGCCACATCCTCAATGACCAGCGGGGAAAGACCCGAAAACACCGTCTGCACAAGCTCGTTGACGAGAAGCATGACGCAGCCGGCCGGAACACCGGCAACAGCCGCAACGGCAGCCGGTCCAAGACGGTGCTGACCGATGTCGGACCGGTCGAGGTCAGGGTGCCCCGGGACGTGGAGGGCACCGTCGAAAGCGGCGCGGGCGATGGCC
The DNA here is from genome assembly GCF_036524955.1 of Streptomyces sp. Classification (GTDB taxonomy): domain Bacteria; phylum Actinomycetota; class Actinomycetes; order Streptomycetales; family Streptomycetaceae; genus Actinacidiphila. Next base: position 7,161 of record NZ_DATDBG010000097.1, on the reverse strand, counting down.
ACCGCGCGGTCCACGTCGGCCGGCTCGGCCTGGGCGGCGCGGCCGACGACCGACTCGTCGTGCGGGGACAGGATGTCGAGCAACTCCGGGTTGCTCGGCTCGGTCCAGGTGCCGCCGATGAAAAGCTTGTCGTAGGTGATCATGTGCTTCCTCCCGACTCCGTAGCGGAGGGCTTTCCACTAAATGCCACTTCAATGTAGCACTTTTATCAAAGTAGTGCGCAACGATGTGACAGTAGTCGAGTCTTTCCGCCCCAGTGCTGGCTATACTCGGGGTGTGAGAGCCGACGCAGCACGTAACCTGGAAGCAGTCATGACGACCGGTGCACGCATGCTGGCCGCCGATCCGGCCGCGAGCATCACCGCCATCGCGGCGGAGGCCGGCGTGGACCGGCGCACCGTTTACCGGCGCTTCGCCTCGCGCGAGGAGTTGCTGGCGGCCATCTACGAGGCGCGCCTGACGGCCATCGAGCGGGCCACCGAGGACGCCCGGCTGCGCGAGGCCCCGGTCGCCGTCGCCCTGCACCGCTATGTCGAGGGCATCATCGGCGCCAACCGCACGTGGCCGGTCGGCCTGAGCCGGATGCTGGCCGAGGAGCCCGTCCGCGAGCGGCGCGAGCGCTCGGTCCGCGAGCTCAGCGACTTCCTGCGCCGCGCCACGGACGAGGGCCTGATCCGCTCCGGGCTGCCGGACGGGTGGGTGAGCACGGTCCTGCCGATGCTGACGGACATCGCCTCGCGCCAACTGACCGACCTCACCCCCGCGCAGGCCGCCGACACCGTGGTCGACACGCTCCTGAACGGGCTCGGCGCGGGCGCCGCCGGATCCGCCCCGCGGACCGCCCCCGGTACCGCTCCATAATGGCTGCACCGGCTCCGGCCTGCAGTGTTCCGGGCCGTTGCGGATGAGCCTATGCGCGCGGTGGTGCCGTGCTGCCGCGGATGACGAGCTGGGTCGGTACGACGACGTCGTGGTCGGTTTCCTCGCCGCGCAGGATGCCCAGGAGCATGCGTCCGGCGAGTTCTCCTTGTTCCCGGACAGGCTGGCGGACGGTCGTGAGGTCGGTCAGCTCGGCGACGGGGTGGTCGTCGATGCCGATGACGGACATGTCCTCGGGGATGCGCAGGCCGGCGCGGCGCAGGGTGCGGATCGCGCCGAGCGCGACTTCGTCGGAGTGGGCGTAGACGGCGGTGGGCGGCTCGGGCTGGCTGAGCAGCTTGGCCATGGCGTCGGCACCCTGGGCGCCGCCCCAGTCGACGGTGACGACGAGACGTTCGTCGAGCGGTGTGCCCGCGTCGCGCAAAGCGGCGTAGTACGCGTTCGAGCGGCCCGAGGGCTGCACCTCGTCCGGCTGGTCGGGGTCTACCGCAGCGATCATGGCGATACGGCGGTGCCCCAGGAAGAGCAGGTGGTCCATGGCCTGGCGACCGGCGGTCTCGTCGTCAATGGACACGTTCGGGTAGGGCGCGTGCTGACCACCCGCGGCGATGACCGTCACGCCCATCAGCTCCAAGCGTCGCTGCTCCTCCTCACCGACCAGGAAGGCCAACACGACCACCGCGTCCACCTTGCGCCTCGCCGGCAGCCGGTGGAAGAAGTCGTGCCGGTCCTCGATGCCGTCGACGTGGTACAGGAGCACGTCCAGGTCGGCGGCGCGCAGCACCGACTCCAGCCCCTCCAGGAGGGTGGCGAAGAACCAGCGGGAGATGTGCGGCACGACGACCGCGACCCGGCCGGTGTCGCCGCCGGCCAGCCGGGACGCCTCCGGGGAGACGACGTAGGAGAGCTCCTCGGCGACCGCGAGGACGCGCCGTCGGGTGGCCTCGGCGACGCCGTTCTCGTTGTTGAGCGCGCGTGAGGCGGTGGCCATCGAGACACCGGCCGCACGGGCCACGTCCGCCATGTTGATCTTCCGGGAACTCTGCGCCATGCCGGAAGGCTAACCCACGTTCGGAAACGCTTCCATAGTTCCCGGAAGGGTTTCCGGGGATTCCACTGGCGCCGGCTACCTGCCCGTAAGGCCATCTCATCGTTTCAGCACGTCAAATGCATGTTGCGGTTTCGTTATTTGACAGACGTGTCCGGTCACCTCAGTCTTTCTGCAACGGAAACGCTTCCGAAACCTGATTCGCACGTCCTGCGGTCCGGTCCGGAAAGCGCACCGACCTCTGTCTGCCCACCGTGAGCGGCAGCCGCATGGATGCAAGGAGGCATCATGCCTGAGCAGCACCCCACCTCCCCCGTCAGAACCGTGGGCGGTCGCCCGCGCGCCCCGCTGGCGGCGGTCGCCGCCGCGTCCGTGCTGGTCACGCTGGCGGCGTGCAGCGGGCCGGGCTCCGGCTCGCCGGCGAGCGCGACCCCGACCGCCGTGCACACCGCCGTCGCCGACACCCCGGCGACCCTGACGCTGTTCTCCGCGGCCGGTGTGGAGACGTACGAGCAGGGCCTGGCCGACGCCTTCCAGGCCACGTACCCGAAGATCAAGGTCAAGCTGCGGGTGGAGGCGGACAACAACTACAACACCGTGCTGCCGAGGCTGCTGGCCTCCGATTCCACGCCCGACATCGTCCAGCCCTACGACCTTCTCGGCGGTGTCAAGGACAACCTGCTGACGAACCTCGACGCCTACGACGAGGCGTACGGCTGGAGTGACAAGGTCCCCGCCTCCGCACTCGCCCCGGGCCGGGTGTCGAACGGCGTGAGCGGCTCGGGCTCGCTGTACCAGGCGGGCGGCTCGGCAGGCCCCCTGGTCGGCGTCTTCTACAACAAGGAGCTGGCGGCCAAGGTCGGCATGAAGACGGTGCCGGCGAGCATCAGCGAGCTGGAAGCCGTCATGGCCAAGGCGAACACGTCCGGCATCACCCCGATCGTCGCCTCCAACCAGGACGGCCTGATCGGCCACCTCTACAACCTGCTCCTCGGCGACTACATGGGCGCCCAAGCACTCAGCGACATCGTCCACCACAAGCCGGGCGCCACGCTGGACACCCCGGAGGCCGTGAAGGCCACCAAGACCCTACAGAAGTGGATCAAGGCGGGCTACTTCGCCTCCGACGTCAACGCCCTCAACCAGGAGGCGTCGTACGGCCAGTTCACCGGGGGCAAGGGCCTGTTCTTCTTCCAGGGCAGCTGGATCACGCAGACCCTCGACAAGAACTTCAAGGGCGAGTACGGCGTCTTCCCGATGCCGCCCGCCGAGAAGGGCGGCAAACAGGCGGGCATGACCAGCAACACGCTCGCCTTCTCCATAGCCGCCCGTTCGAAGAACAAGGACGCCGCCGGCCTGTTCCTCGACTTCCTCACCACGTCTGAAGCGGCGAAGGTCGCGGTCGACAACGGGTACGCGGCACTGGCCTCCGGCGCGTCCGACGCGGCCGAGCCTTCCCTGTCCGGCACGCTGACCGAGCAGATCCAGACCGGTTACGCCGCCATCGCCTCCGACAACGGCTTCGACGGCTGGCTGCAGAACTCCGCCCCTGCCGTCAACACCAAGCTCACCCAGCAGCTCCAACTGCTGGTCTCCGGCAAGGTCGAGCCGACCGCGATGGTGAAAACCCTCCAGACCACTTACGCCGACGCCCTCAAGGCTGGCTGAGCGCCATGTCCTCGACCCGAACGACGAGGAAGGGCGCCGTCGCCGCCCGGGGCCGCCGCAGGCTCCGGGCCCGGCGGTGGGCCGGCTGGCTCTTCGCCCTCCCCGCCCTCGCCTTCTACGGCGTCTTCAACTTCTACCCGGTCCTACTGTCGATCCAGTACTCCTTCTACGACTGGGACGGCATCGGCGCCTCCACCTGGGTGGGCCTGAAGAACTACACGGAGGTCTTCACCGACGCCGAGCAGTTCTCCGCCCTGCTCCACGCCTTCTACCTGATCCTCTTCTTCACCGTCCTGCCGGTGACGCTGGCTCTGATCACCGCCTCCGTACTGCGCCAGCTCCAGGGCCGTTTCACCGGCGCCCTGGCCCGCACGCTCCTCTTCCTCCCGCAGATCATCCCCGGGGCCGCCGCGGGCGTCGCCTGGACCTGGATGTACTCCGACAACGGCGTGGTCAACCAACTCCTGTGCGCCGTGGGCCTCGACGACGTCGCCCGCCCCTGGCTCGCCGACTTCACCTGGGCCCTGACCGCCGTCGGCTTCATCGGCACCTGGCTGTCCACCGGGCTGTGCACGATGCTGCTGCTGGCCGGCATCGGAAAGATAGACAACAGCCTGTACGAGGCCGCCCGCATCGACGGCGCCGGCCCGATCCGCCAGTTCCTGGCCGTCACCCTCCCCGGCCTGCGCAACGAGATCGGCGTCTGCGTCACCATCACCGTCATCGCCGCGCTCGCCAGCTTCGACGTCGTCTACCTCTCCACCCAGGGCGGCCCCGGCACCCAGACCATGGTCCCCGGCGTCGCCGTCTACAACCTGGCCTTCAACGACAGCCGCCTCGGCGCGGCCTCGGCCCTCGCCGTCGTCCTCGCCCTGATCGTGATCGCCGTCGTCGTCCCGCTCCAGCGCCTGTTCCGGGAGAAGTAGTCCGATGCCCGAACGAATGCAGACCGTACGCACCTTGCGCCGACGCGCCCCCGGACTCGTACTCATCACGGCAGCCGCGCTCTACTCGGTCGTCCCGCTGCTGAGCATGGTCAGCGCGGCCCTCGCGCCCCAGGGATCCTTCCCCGCCGGTCTGAGCTGGCCGTCCGACCCGCACTGGCACAATTTCGCCGACGCCTGGAACGTCGCCAACATCACGACCCTGCTGAAGTCCAGCACGCTCATTGTGCTCGGGGTCGTCCCCGTCGCTGTCCTGATCTCGACGATGGCCGCGTACGCGATCGCCGTACTGGAGATCCCGCTGGGCCGCGTCTTCTCCACGATCCTCGTCCTGACTCTCACCCTCCCGTACGAGATCGTGATCGTCCCCCTCTACGAACAGACCAGGGACATGGGCCTGTTGGGCAGCCAGTGGGCGCTGATCCTCCCCCTCATCGGGATGAACATGCCGTTCGCGGTGTTCTGGATGCGGGCGCACTTCGTGGGCGTGCCCCGCGAAATGTCCGAGGCGGCGGGCATGGACGGCGCGGGCCCCTGGCGGGCTCTGTTCCACATCCACCTGCCCCTCGCCCGCCCGGCGATCGCCTCCCTGGCCCTGCTGATGTTCCTGTCCACCTGGAACCAGTTCCTGCTCGCCCTGGTGCTCATCGACGACCCCGACAAGCGAACGATGGCCGGTGCTCTCCAGGCGTTCACCACCAAATACAGCACCGACCAGGTGCTCCTGAACGCCGGCGCCCTGCTGATCATGGCCCCCACGATCCTCGTGTTCCTGTTCCTGCAACGTCACTTCGTCAAGGCGCTGCTCCAGGGCTCGGTCAAGGGCTGACACCCACCCCCATCACCCCTTCAGACAGTCAGGACCGAGCAACATGAGCGACTCGACCCCCACATCACCGGCAGCCGACGACTCCTGGTGGCGCTCCGCCGCGATCTACCAGGTCTACATACGCAGCTTCGCCGACGGCGACGGCGACGGAACCGGAGACATCGCCGGCCTCCGCTCCCGCCTGGACTACCTGGCCCACCTCGGTGTCGACGCGATCTGGATCAACCCCTGGTATCCGTCCCCGCTGGCCGACGGCGGCTACGACGTCTCCGACTACCGCGACATCCATCCCGCCTACGGTATCCTCGACGAGGCAAGGCAGATGATCGCCGAGGCCCACGAGCTCGGCCTGCGTATCATCCTGGACATCGTCCCCAACCACACCTCCGACCAGCACACCTGGTTCCAGCAGGCGTTGGCGGCACCGCCCGGCTCCGCGGAGCGCGAACGCTTCATCTTCCGCGACGGCAGGGGCGAGGACGGCTTTCTGCCCCCGAACGACTGGCACGCGGCCTTCGGCGGTCCCACCTGGACCCGCACCGCCGACGGCCAGTGGTACCTCCACCTCTTCGCCCCCGAACAGCCCGACCTGAACTGGGACAACGCCGAAGTCCGAGCCGAGTTCGAGTCGATCCTGCGCTTCTGGTTCGACCTGGGCGTCGATGGTTTCCGCATCGACGTGGCCCACGGCATGGTCAAGGACCCGGCCCTCCCCGACCTCGGCCTGACGGAGTTCTCCGTCCTCGCCCGCGAAGGCCAGGAGAACCACCCCCACTGGGACCGCGACGGCATCCACGACATCTTCCGTAGCTGGCGGGCGATCGCGGACGGCTACGAGGACCGCCGGGTCTTCGTCGCCGAGGCCCACGTCCGCCCCGGCCGCATGCCCGACTACCTCCGCCCCGACGAACTGCACACGGCCTTCAACTTCGACTTCCTCAAGTGCGCCTTGGAAGCGGACAGGTTGAGGGAGGTGATCGACCGCACGATCACCGGTCTGGCGCGGGTCGGCGCCCCCGCCACCTGGGTCCTCTCCAACCACGACGAGACCCGCCACGTCACCCGCTACGGCCGCGCCTACACCGGCGTCACGACGCCGATGCGCGACCAGGGCCACCCCACCGACCTCGCCCTCGGCACCCGCCGCGCCCGCGCCGCGGCCCTGCTGATGCTGGCCCTGCCCGGAGGCGCGTACATCTACCAGGGCGAGGAACTCGGCCTCTACGAGGTGGAAGACCTCCCGGAATCGGCCCTCCAGGACCCCACCTGGGAACGCTCCGGCCACACCATCCGCGGCCGCGACGGCTGCCGGGTCCCCCTCCCCTGGACCGGCGACACCCCGCCCTTCGGCTTCAGCACCTCCGGAGCCGCCCCCTGGCTCCCCCAGCCCGAGGACTGGAAGGCGTACACCGCCGAAGCCAACCAGGCCGACCCCACCTCCATGCTCCAGCTCTACCGCTCCGCCCTGCGCCTACGCCGCACCCACCCCGGCCTGCGCGGCGAGGAGTTCCGTTGGCTGGACAGCCCGGACGGCACGCTGCTCTTCGAACGGGGCAACGGCCTGCTGTGCGCGGTCAATCTCTCCGACCAGCCGGTCCCACTCCCCGACACTTGCAGCCCCCTCCTCACGTCAGGACCGCTGAGCAAGAACGGGTTGATACCCCCGGACACGACGGTTCTGCTCCAACGGGACTGACAGACGGGCATGGGGTTCGCCCCGGCTGACGTCCGCCAGCGCCCTGCTGCGCCCGAATCCACCGGGGCCTGTCCGGTGCTCCTCCCCGCCGACCGGA
>NZ_DATDBG010000096.1:0-11143 GCF_036524955.1 Streptomyces sp. | reverse complement strand
CCCACGCCGTGCCATTCGGGCATCCCGCTCACTCACCCCGCGGACCGCCCCGTACCTCGGCCGGCCACCGCGCGAGCCCGTGCCACAGCCCACGCCGTGCCATTCGGGCATCCCGCTCACTCACCCCGCGGACCGCCCCGTACCTCGGCCGGCCACCGCGCGAGCTCGTGCGTCAGCCCTCTGGTACCAGCCGGGTGATCCGGCCCCGGGCCACCAACTCCAGCACCAGCGCCACCGAGACCGCCTGGACGGCCATCAGTGCGATGAGCACGAAGAGCTGAACTGCCCCCGCCTGTACCGGACTCGCGCCGCCGAGCAGCATGCCGACGAAGGCGCCGGGCAGTGTGACCAATCCCACGGTCCTGGTCTGGTCGAGGCCGGGGACGAGCGCGCCGGACGCGGCGGGCCGGGCGATCTCCAGCCGTGCGTCGCGGTCGGTGAAGCCGAGCGCCATCGCGGCCTCCACCTCGCCGGCCCGCCCGGACAGCTCCTCCAGCGCGCGCCGCCCGCCGAGGACGGTGGCGGTCAGCCCGCCCCCGATCAGGATGCCCGCGACCGGGACCAGCGCGATGCCGTCCAGCGGGACCAGACCGGTCAGCACGAGCAGCGCCAGCACCGGCAGCGCCCCCGCGCCGACCGGTACGGCCGCCCACCGCCAGGTGCCGTTGCGGGTGATCCGCCGCCCGGCCGTCCACGACGCGACCGCGTACATCAGCGCCACGAAGCCCAGCAGCGCCGCCTGGTGTCCGACCACCCACCCGATGAGGGTGGCCACCACTGCGAGCTGCACGGCCGCCCTGACGCCGGCCGTGGCGATGCCGCGGGCGTAGTTCTCGTGTTGGTCCGCGAGCCGCGCGTACGCCGCGATGCCGCCCGCCGCGACCAGCAGCACGACGAGCACGACACCGAGCGTGCGGTCGACGGGCAGCAGGGAAGAGGCGACGGCGGTCACGGCGCCACTGTAGGCGCGCGGGCGCGAAGGAGGGCTGAACCGTTTCCGCGGAAGTATTCCGGCCGTAATAACGCCGTGATTGTCTACTACGTCACGCACTTTCGGCGGAACCGCCGGGCCCCACAGGCGTACGCTGTACGGCTGACGGTGGTTGAAGATCGACCACCGTCAACGCGGTACGCACCAGCACGCACTTCGGGGCTTCGCAACGGACTCGCGGGACCAACGCACGACACGAGCACCACTGGCGGAGGACGAGGAGGCGCGGTGCCGCAGGGCTTGGGCTCGCTGTTCGACTGGCCGTGGATCTACGCGCTCGTTGCCCTCTCCGTGCTCCTCGACGTCTTCCTGCCCGTGCTGCCCAGCGGCGTGCTGGTGATCAGCGCCGCCACCGCCGGCTCCTCCGGGGCCCGCGACGACCTGCTGGACGTCTTCGCCCTGCTGCTCTGCGCGGCCGCCTCCTCCTGCCTCGGCGACCTGCTCGCGTACCAGCTGGCCCTCCGGGGCGGCGACTGGTTCGAGAACCGGATGGCGGGCTCGCGGCGGCTGGCGTCCGCGCACGAGCGGCTGGGCCAGGTGCTGAGCGGTGGCGGGGGCGCGCTGGTGGTGCTGGCGCGGTTCGCACCGGCCGGCCGCAGCGTGGTCAGCCTGGGCGCGGGCGCGGCCCGGCGGCAGGCCCGGGAGTTCCTGCCCTGGTCGGCGCTGGCCGGGGTGTGCTGGGCGACCTACAGCGTCGGCGTGGGCTGGATCGGCGCGAAGTGGCTCGGGGCGAGCTGGCTCGGCACGCTGATGTCGTTCGTGGCGCTGATGGGCGCGGGCGCGTTCGCGGCGTACGTGTTCCGGCGCGAGCGCCGTCTGGCGCTCGCGCAGGCGTACGCGGGGGTCCCGCTGGCGATCCCGGGGCAGGGCAACCCGCCGGACCGCGGGGCGGTCGTCGAGGTGCTGTAGGCGCCCACTGCGGGGTCTGGCGTAGGCGGCCCCCCGACTGCGGCGGAACCCGCAGGTCAGCGCCGATTACCGGGTTTCCGGAAAGTATTCTCACTCGTTCCGGCAATAGCCAGCACTCTGTGTCACCGAAACAATGAGGGCCGTATCACCCCCTGACGGGAAGGACAGCCCATGTCGGTTGATGCGGGCCAGGAAACCGCACAAGGCACTCCGCAGAACGGACCGGCGCACAACGGCCAGGCGCGCACGAGTCTCGACACGGCGGCCGCCAGGAATCTGGCGACCACCACCAAGTCCGCGCCGCAGATGCAGGGCATCTCGTCCCGCTGGCTGCTGCGCGTGCTGCCCTGGGTGCAGGTTCAGTCGGGCACGTACCGGGTCAACCGCCGGCTCAGTTACGCGGTCGGTGACGGGCGGGTGACCTTCGTCAAGACGGGGTCCGAGGTCCGGGTCGTCCCGCACGAACTGGGCGAGATCGCGGTACTGCGCACGTTCGACCACGACGGCTCGCTCACCGCGCTGGCGGACCGTTTCGTCCAGCGCGAGTACGCGCCGGGTGATGTCATCGCCCAGGCCGGCGACCCCGCGGACACCGTCTACCTGATCGCCCACGGCAAGATCGAGAAACTCGGCGAGGGGTCGTACGGGGAGGCGACCCGGCTCGGCGTCCTCGCCGACGGCGACCACTTCGGCGAGCAGGCGCTGCTCTCCACCGACGGCACCTGGGAGTTCACCGCGAAGGCCGCCGCCGCGACCACCGTGCTCGCCCTGCCCCGGGCCGAACTGGAGTCGCTGCTGGCCCGGTCCGCGGAGCTGCGCGACCATCTGGAGGCGGTGCGCTCACTACCCAAGCAGCGGACCAACAAGCGCGGCGAGGCCGACGTCCTGCTGGCCTCCGGCCACCGGGGCGAGCCGTCGCTGCCCGGCACGTACGTCGACTACGACGTCCAGCCGCGGGAGTACGAACTCAGCGTCGCCCAGACCGTGCTGCGCGTCCACACCCGCGTCGCCGACCTCTACAACGAGCCGATGAACCAGACCGAGCAGCAACTCAAGCTCACCGTCGAGGCGTTGCGCGAGCGCCAGGAGCACGAGCTGATCAACAACCCGGAGTACGGGCTGCTCAACAACGCCGAGTACGAGCAGCGCATCCAGCCGCACGCCGGGCCGCCGCTCCCCGACGACCTCGACGAGCTGATCAGCCGCCGACGCGGCACCCGTTACATCCTGGCGCACCCGCGCGCCATCGCCGCGTTCGGCCGCGAGTGCACCCGCCGCGGCATCTACCCCGACCCGGTGGAGGTGCTCGGCTCCACCGTCCCGGCCTGGCGCGGTATTCCCATCCTGAGCTGCAACAAGATCCCGATCAGCCCGGCCCGCACCAGCTCGTTCATCGCGATGCGCACCGGCGAGGACAACCAGGGCGTCATCGGCCTCAACCAGACCGGCCTGCCCGACGAGTACGAGCCGGGTCTCAACGTCCGCTTCATGGGGATCGACGAGAAGGCCGTCATCAGCTACCTGGTCAGCACGTACTTCTCGGCGGCGGTCCTGGTGCCGGACGCGCTGGGCGTGCTGGAGAACGTGAACGTGGCCAACTGGGAGTAGGCGCCCCGCTCCTGACGTGAAATGAACGGTTTCCCTGCCCGACCTGCCGGGCAGGGAAACCGTTCATTTCACGCGCGTTTTCGCGTCCCGGAGGCGTCAGCAGACCCCGGCGTCAGCAGGCCCCGGCGTCAGGGACACACCGGCTCAGGAGGTGAGGACCAGGTCCCGGAAGACGTCGGCGGAGACCGCGAGACCGCTGCCGAAGGGCGCGTCCAGATCCCAGATCAGGAAGAGCAGGAAGGCGATCAGCGCGCTGAACAGGCCGGCCAGCAGCAGTTCCCGCGGCGAACGCCGGATCTGCAGGACGAAGATCAGCCCCACCGTCACCAGCGCGCCGACGACCAGGCCGAACCACACGATCCCGCCCATCGTCGACCCCGCGTTCTGCCCGCGCGCGGCCCGCGCCTGATCGACCGCGGCCACCTCGTCCACCACCGGCTGGTAGGCCTGCGCGGCCAGGTCCGTGGCGGGCTCCACCTGCGTCACATCGGCGCGTAGCCGGTCGAGCAACGCGGTGCCCTCCGGGGCGAGCGCGCCGTGGTCCCTCATGTACGTCCACTCCTCGTCGGCCACGAAGCGCGCGTACGCGTCCACGTCCGCGCGCACCCTGTCCCGTACGGCGGCCGGATACACCTGCACGCGCGCCTTCACCTCGTGCAGCGCCTGCGCCTCGGCCAGCGCGTCCGCCTGCGCAGCGCCCCGGCCCTCCCACACGCCCGCGATCGCCAGTCCCAGCACGATCGCGTAGATCACCCCGATCATCATCGTCATGTACTCGATGACGTCCGGCGTCTCGGACGGATCGTCGTCCTCCCCGATCGTGCGCTGTTTCAGTACGACAACGGTCACCACGACCGCGCACACCGCGCTCATGGCGATGAGCAGTGCGACCCACTGCGACATGACCGAACTCCCCCTTGGGTGTCTGGTGTTCCTGCGGTACGAACCGGCTGCTACCTGCTCCTGCGGTACGAGCCCGAGCCGGGCCGCAGCACGGCGACGGCGAGCAGCGCGGGCACGGAGGTGAGCAGCATCGTGATCGTCAGCGCCCTCCGATGCGGCTTCGGCACGGTCACGGGCGTCGGCTTCCGGTCGGGCCAGTGCACGGTCGCTGCCGCAACGGGCGGCGCGGGGCGCGGCGCGGGCTTCGACGGCTCGGGAGCGGGTGGTGACGGGGCCGGGGGCACGACCGCCTGCGGCGCGGGCCCGGGCTTGGGTTTCGGTTTCGGCTTGGGTGAAGGGGTCGTCGGTACGGGCTCAGGTGCGGGCTTCGGGCTGGGCGCCGGGGGCGGTACGGGTCTCGGTGTGGGCCGCGGGCTCGGCGTCGGCGTGGATGGCGGCGGGGTCGGGGTCGGGGTGGGCGCCGGGGTCGGGGGCGGTGTCGGGGGCGGTGTCGGCGGGCACCACTTCGGCCGGTGGTGATGCCAGGGCCGGTGCTCGCGCCCGGGCCGGCCCCGGTCCCGGTCCCAGGGCCGGCACCACTTCCAGTGCCCCCACGGCGGCTCCGCCGACCCGGACCACCCCCCGGCGCCGGGCCCCGGCGCCGGGCCCTGGCTCTCTCCGGGACGCCCCACGGGGGCGCGGGAGGCTGCGTGCCCCACGGGGGCGCGGGGGACCAGGTGCTCAGCCACGACGCGCGGCACGCCCGGCAGCGCGCCGGGACCCGCAGGGCTCAGCCCCGTGGTTCCCGGAATGCCGGCCGGTGGCGGCTGGTCGGACGGTTCCCCGCCGCCCTGACGGGGCGCACTGCCGCTGGGGGACGGCTCAGCGAGGTGGCCGTGCGTGCGGGCCTGCGTGTGCGCGGCAGGCGGCGCGCACGTGGTGGACGGGTGGGCCGGGCAAGGCACTCGGGGCGTGGCGGTGGCCGGGGCGGTCACGACCCAGGAGCTCGCTGCGGCTGTCAGGACGATCAGCGCTGCCCAGGGACGGGCGCGCTTCCCCCTTGAAGTGGTCACCCGTTCATCGTGGGGACGCGCCGGGGCCCGGAGCACGGTACGGCAGGGCATTCCCCCGGACGGGTGAACCGTAGGGCAAACACCCGGTTTTTCCGCGCGAGGAGTGGCCCGGTCGGCGGGCCCGGGGAACGCGACGGCCCGCCGCCGGGAGGCGACGGACCGGGGGTGGGCGTGGACGGTTTCGAACCGCCGACATCCGCCTTGTAAGGGCGGCGCTCTACCGCTGAGCTACACGCCCCGGAGACTGCGACGTCACAGATTACCTTGCCCCGGGGCCTGGTCGGCAACCATGTGGGGGGCGCGACCGGACGGTGTGTTCGCGGCGGCCGGGTGGGAGGATGGATCGGACGGTTCGCGGACCTAGCACGGGGAGAGAGTGTCTGTGACGACGGCACGTTCGTGGTGGCGGCGCGGCGACAATCTGCGTGCGGAGGCCCAGGCGGCGAAGGACGCGGCAGCGCAGGCCTTCTACGAGCTGGACACCGCTCAGCGCGAACTGGAGATCTCCGTCGAGACCATCTCCGCCGTGGACGACTCCTCCGAGGCGCGCCGCGCGCTGGCCGGTTTCCGGGCGCTGGGCGAGCGGATCGACCAGGTCAGCGCGGCGTACATCGCCACGATGGACGCGCACGACCTGGACCGGGACGAACTCGACCACTCCGCCGCGTCGCGCGCCCGCGGCGAACTGACCCGGGCGAAGGACGAGCTGGAGAAGGCGAAGGCCGATCTCGAACGCTTCTCGTCCGGTCTGGGACCGCTGCTGGGCAAGGCGGAGACGCAGCTCGCCCGGCTCGCGCCCGCCGTGGAGCGGGCCAAGCAGTCCCTGCGCGCGGCGAGCGACGCGCTGGACGGTGTACGGGCGGCGGGCCTCACGGCGGACGGCCTCGCGGCGCGCCTGGCCGCGCTCGGGCCCGACCTGACCAAGCTCAACGAGGGCGCGGGCCGGCACGGCGTACGGGAGACCGTGCAGCGGGCCGACGACGTACGGCGCGAGGCGGAGGCGGTCAGGTCCGAGGCCGAGCGGCTGCCGGAGCGGGCCCGCGAGATCGACAAGCGGCTGGTGTCGCTCCGTACCCGGGTGCAGGCGCTGAGCACCCGGGCCGAAGGCGTGGTCCCGGTGCTGAGCGAGCTGCGGCGGCGGTACGCGGCGGCCTGCTGGCAGGATCTCCAGCAGGTGCCCGAACAGGCGGCGGAGGCGGTGCGGCAGGCCGAGACCTCGCTCGCCGAGGCCCGCAGGGCGCGGGCCGAGCAGCGCTGGGCGGACGCCACGGCGCGGCTGTCCGCGGTCCGTTCGCTGATGGACGACGTGGACGGCGCGGTGGGCGCGGCCGGGGAGCGGCTGCGGCGGCTCAACGAGGTCCGCAGGGACCCGACGGCGGAGGTCGAGAAGACGCGGTTCGCGATCCGCGACGCGCAGCGCCTCGCGATGCAGGGCCGTACGACGCCGGAGCCGCGGCACGCGCGCCCGCTGGACCAGGCGGTGGCGCGCCTGGACCGCGCGGTGGCCGCGCTGGGCGGCCGGCACCCGGACTACTGGGCCTTCCTCACCGAGACGGCCGCGGTCCGCGAGACAGCGAACCGGGTGGTGGCCAACATCCGCGAGGACCGCGCGGCGGGCCGGTAACCACCGGCGGTCCGTGGGCCGGCCTCCGCCGGCCGGCGTGCGAACGGCTCCTGCTCAGCCGCAGCAGCCGCCTCCGCAGCAGCCCCCGCCGCCGCTCACGGGGGCGGGCGCGGACGCCGCGGAGCCGCCCACCGCGACCGTGGAGAGCAGCTTCACGGTGTCGTCGTGGCCCGAGGGGCAGCTCGCGGGGGCGCTGGACTGGGACATGGGGCGGCGCAGCTCGAAGGTGCTGCCGCACGTCTTGCAACGGTATTCGTAACGAGGCATGGGTTCAGATTAGCCGGGCTGGGGCGCCCTGCAGGGCTTGACGTTTACGGTAGGCGCTGCGGGGCACCTCCCGGCCGACGCCATGAGGTGCCCCGGAGCGGGCTTGCCGTACCGGGGCGTTCTCCCGGTTGCGCGGACTAGGGTGACCAGATGCTCGTGGATGACGTGGTCGCCCTGGTCCCCGCCGTTCCGGGCCGTCGGGCCCTGCTCGGACTCGCGGGCGCGCCCGCGGCCGGGAAGTCGACGCTGGCCCGGCGGCTGGTGACGGGGGTCAACGAACGGCTCGGCGCGGACGTGGCGGCGTATGTGCCGATGGACGGGTTCCATCTGGCGAACGCCCAGTTGGACCGGTTGGGGCTGCGCGACCGGAAGGGAGCCCCAGAGACGTTCGACGTGGAGGGGTACGTGCATCTGCTGCGGCGGCTGCGGGTGGAGCGGGACCGCCCGGTGTACGCGCCCGAGTTCGACCGGCTGCTGGAAGAGCCGGTGGCGGCCGGGCTCGTCGTCCTGCCCGAGGCGCGGCTGGTGGTGACCGAGGGCAACTACCTGGCGGACGACGGACCCGGCTGGGACCAGGTACGGGATCTGCTGGACGAGTTGTGGTACGTGGACACGCCCCAGCCGCTGCGCGAGCGGCGGCTGCTCAGCCGCCACGTGGACGGCGGCCGTACCGAGAGCGAGGCGCGGGCGTTCATCACCACCAGCGAACGGCCCAACGCCCGCCGGGTGGAGCGCGGCATGAGGCACAGCACCCGGATCGTCGTCACCGAGCGGGACACCTGACGGAGGGCGGGCGCCCCGAAGCGCGCGGCTGGGACACCTGACCAAAGACGGGCGCTCCGCAGGGGCGCGCGGAACCGCGCGACCGGCCACAACGCACCCGCACCCGGCAGCACACCCGTCTCGCCGAACCGGATTCCCCGCGTTCCCGGGGCTGCGGCCCGCTCGGGGCCGGTCGCGCGGAACCGCGCGTCCTTCGGGGCGAGGACGGAGCGAGGACGCTACGGCGCCGTCCCCTCCCCCGCGGAGCGGGCCAGCATGCGCCGCAGGATCTCCTCGCCCGCAGCGACGCCGACCGTGGCCAGCGCGGTGACGTGCGGGGCGGTCCAGCCGGTGTCGGCGAGTTCGCCGTGGCCGGGGGTCCAGCCGGTGTCCGCGGCGGCGAGGAGGTCCGCGTCGAGCAGGGAGTCGCCGGCCGCGAGGACCTGCTCGACGCCGGTACGGCGGACCACCTCGGCCAGCGCGGCGCTCTTGCTCAGCGGCTTCGGCACGGCGTAGATCTTGCGGCCCTGGAGCGAGACGGTCCATCCGCGCGGCTCGGCCCACGCGGCGAGCTCCTTGACCCAGCCGGCCGGCAGCCGCTCGCGCTCCACCACCAGGTACGCGAACAGGTCCTCGGCGACGCGCTCCTTGCGCAGCCACTCCGGGTCGGAGGTGGCCGCCAGGTGCGCTTGGATCTCCTCCAGGGGCGCGGAGCCGTCGGCCAGGCGGCGGCGCATCTCGGCGTTCCAGTCGTGGTCGGTGCGGCCGTCGACCAGCAGGTGGCCGCCGTTGGCGCAGATCGCGTAGCGCGGCTGGCGGCCGGGCAGGCTGATCCGCCGGTACTGCTTGCGGGTGCGGGTGGTGGTGGGCACGAACCGTACGGTGTCGCCGAGTTCGACCAGCAGGCGGCCGGCCGCCTCGGTCATGTACGACAGCGGTTTCGCCTCGTGCACCTCGACGCACAGCAGCCGGGGGGCGTGCTCGTCGGGCATCGCCAGCGCCAGGGCGCCGGTGGAGTAGATCAGCGTACGGTCCAGGTCGCTGGCGACCAGGGTCCGGCCGGCCGGCAGCGTCAGGCCCGCCCCGCTCGCCACGCTCGCCATACTCGCCACGCGGTTCACTTGGCCACCACCGCCTTGCCGTCGACGCCGGTCGCGCCCCGGGTGTAGCGGGGGTGGATCAGGCCGACGCAGGAGTACGGGAGGCCGTCGGTCTCCTCGACCGGTACGCCGCGCTGGGCGGCGAGCAGCCGTACGTGGTCCAGGTCAGCGCCCGCGCCGCGCTGGGCGAGGATCTTCCAGGGGACCCGGCGCAGCAGTACCCGGGTGGTCTCACCGACGCCGGGCTTGACCAGGTTCACGTCGTGGATGCCGTACTCCTCGCTGATCCGCTCGACCGCCGCCCAGCCCGCCCAGGTCGGTGCGCGGTCGGTGGAGCTGAGCACCTTGACGTCCTCGGCGACGCCGTCCGCGACCGCGTCGAAGGCCCGGCTGACGGTGTCCAGGAAGAGTCCGGAGACGTCGGCGCCGCGCAGGTCCCGGTAGAACTTCGCGCCGTGGAAGTCGTCGGGCCCGATCAGGTCGGCGCGCAGCACCGTGCGGGAGACCAGGCCGGAGACGGTGGAGTTGAGGCAGGCGGAGGGGATCAGGAAGTCGTCGCGGGTGCCGTAGGTGGAGACGCAGCCGCCGGGGTCGGCGAGGACCGCGATGTCCGGGTTGAAGCCGCCCAGGTCCTTGACGGCGTCGGCCAGTTCGCGGGTGATGGCGCCCTTGCCGGTCCAGCCGTCCACGAAGGCGGCGTCCGCCGGGTCGTGGTGGGCGGCGAGCCAGCGCAGCGCGTTGGCGTCGATGCCGCGCCCGCGGACGATCGAGACGGCGTAGTGCGGCAGGTCCAGGCCGTGCGCGTGGCGGGCCCAGCGGCGCATCAGCACGCCGACGGGCGTGCCGGCCCGGGCCAGTGACACCAGGACCGCGTCGGGTCCGCGTTCGGCCAGTACGAGTTCGGTGACGGCGCCGACCGCCCGCGCGATCCGCTCCGCGGAGGCGGCGAGCGCCGTGCGGAACAGCTCCTGGTACTCCGCGCTCGGCTGGTACTCCACGGGCAGCGACTCGGCGTAGTGCGCGCCCCCGCTCTGGATGGCCTCCTCCCGTTCCTCGGTGGGCGCCTCCAGCTCCACGCCGGAGAGGTCCTTGAGCAGCCAGCCCACGTCCTCGGCGGCGTACGAGGAGAACTCCGGCCCTCGCAGCGGCTCGGGCAGCGGGTGTGCGGTCGGCGGTGCGGTACGGCTCATGGTGCGGGGTTTCCCATTCGGTCGGTAGGACGGTACGACGGCGAGCAGCACCGTCTCCGTGTGCGCGGCGAGCCGCGCCAGCAGCCCGCTCGCGCCGTGCAGTTCCGGGGTGTCCCCCGCCGAGTCCACGACGCACACCACGGCGTCGAACCCGGCCCCGGCGATGTTGTACGCGTACCGCTCCCGCGAGCCCTCGTCCCCCGGCTCGTCGTGCGCGGCGAACACGATCCGGCTGCGGATCGCGTACCCGGGATCGTCCACGGCGAGGACGGGTGAGCGTGTGGTCGTGGAGTACAGGACGCTGACCGCGGGCTCCGGGGACGCGCTTGCGCCACCGGGCGCGACCTGCCGGGACGCGTCCCGGCCTCCCGACGCGAGCCGCGGGGCCGGGGCACGGTCGCCGGGCGCCCCGCCGCCGTGTTCCGGGGCCTTGGTACGGCCGGCGCCCCCGCTCGCCAGCGCGTCCTGGAAGGCCTGCGCCAAGCGCAGTGGCGCGTACATCAGCTCCTCGTTGCCGAGGACGAGGACGCGCCGGGCGCCGGGCGGCAGCGCGGCGGCCAGCCGCTGCCCCATCGCGGGCAGCGCGGCCTCCAGCGCCACCCGGTGCGCGGGCAGGAATCCGTGCCGCCCGCCGTCGGGCACACCGGCGGGCCACGCGAGCTCGACCCGCCGTACGTGCGGGCCGGTGGCGGCCGGCGCGGCATCGTCGTCGGCCCGGAGCGCGCCGGGTCCGGCGT
>NZ_DATDBG010000095.1:0-8122 GCF_036524955.1 Streptomyces sp. | reverse complement strand
CGTCGCGCACATGCGCGGCGAGGACCTGGGTGTGTTCACGCACGGCACGGTGGAGATCCTCAACCCCGAGGACGGTGAGGCGGCCTCGGACTGGCCAGACCTGCTCGGGTACTTCAAGAACTTCTACGGCGACGACGCCTTCGACTGGGACAACGACGTGGTTTTCTACCGGCTGCACCCGCACTGGATGACAGTCTTTGCCCCCGATGTCGCGAAGATCACCGCCAGGTGATCATAGGCTCGTGAGTCACAGCCACTCGTTGATGGCTGCGACCAGCACGGTGGCCTCATAGCGGACGGCGAGCTTGTCGTATCTCGTGGCGACCGCGCGGTGGCGTTTGAGACGATTGATTCCGCACTCCACCGCGTGGCGCTCTTTGTAGTCGGCCTTGTCGAACTTCGGCGGCCGACCTCCGTGGGAACCGCGCTTCTTGCGGTTGGCGATCTGGTCGCGCTTCTCCGGGATCGTGCAGCGAATGCCGCGCTTGCGCAGGTAGGCGCGGTTCGCGCGGGAGCCGTACGCCTTGTCGGCACGAACCGTGTCCGGTCGGGTGCGCGGGCGGCCCGGCCCGAGCCTGGGCACCCGGATACGCCCCAGCACCACCTGGAACTGCGGGGAGTCACCGCGCTGCCCGGCTGTGATCACCAGTGACATCGGCTTCTGGGCCTGCTCGACCGCCAGGTGGAGCTTGGTCGTCAGACCACCCCGGGAGCGCCCGAGCCCGTGGTCGTCCGGCTCGGTGAAGACGCCACCGGGCGGCTCGACCTGCAGATCCCCTTTTTGCGGGCACCCGCCGCATGCTGGTGGGCGCGGGCGATGGTCGAGTCCACCGAGACGTCCCAGGTGATCAGCCCCTCGGCGTCGGCCCGGGCTTGCAACTGCTCGAGGATGCGGTGCCAGGTGCCTTCCCGCTGCCAACGCCGGAACAGGCCGTAGACCGTCTCCCACGGGCCGTACCGCTCGGGCACATCCCGCCAGGGAGCACCAGCGCGGGTGCGCCAGCGTATGCCGTCTATCAACTGCCGCTTGGTGTGCACCGGCGGCCGTCCGGGCTTCCTCCCGACCGGGAGCAGGGGCTCCAGCTTCGCCCACTGCGCATTCGTCAGATCGTGCCTCCCCATGAAGTGGATCTTGACACATCAAGATCCACTTCTGAAACGCACCCTAGATTGCCCGCCATGACTGAGCTCGGGCCCGTCGCCTGGCCACCTGCCCCGATCAGGACCGAGCGGCTCGTACTCCGCGAGTCCGAGGCCCGGGACCGTGCGGCGGTCATCGAGCTGAACGCCTCGCCAGAGGTGGGTACCTACCTCGGCGGCCCTCGACCGCGTGCTGAGCTCGAACGCACGGTGCCCGAGGTACCCGGGCAGCGCCCTGGCTTCTTCGTGGTCGAGCTCGACGGAGCAGTGATCGGCACGATCGAGCTCGACCCACGCCCCCGAGCTTCCGGGCAGCAACCGCCGTCGGGAGGCCGGGGGGACCGAGCTCGGCTACTTGTTCCTGCCGCAGGCGTGGGGACGCGGGTACGCCACCGAGGCGTGCACAGCGGCACTCGACTGGTTTGCCGGTGCGCTGCCCGGTGAGCCGGTGGTGCTCTACACCCAGACCGCCAACGCCCGCTCGATGCGCCTCGCGGCGAAGCTGGGGTTCACCGGGTTGGAGCGGTTCGAAGCGTACGGCGCCGAGCAGTGGTTCGGCGTGTGGTCCTAGGTCACGCCGCCCGCTTGACCTCGTGCCCGGCGGGTGTCACGTTGTCACGCTCTCCCCTGAGCTCTTCTGATGGGCCCGGATCGGGCCGTTTCCCGAGGGCGTTATCCGGACTCGGACGGTACGGGCTGCTGGGCACACCGGCCGAACCGGGGCCCGCGGCTGGTGGGCCATGTGGTGAGCCCGGCCTGCCTGAGTCCGGCTGTGGAGTCGCGGCGGCCGTCAGGCCGATGACCGCCGTGCCGAACGGCACCGGATCGCGGCCGCTGTCGCACCGCACCGTCTTCATCCGGTGCCGGGCGCCGGTGGACTTCACCGGATTGTCGCCGCGCTTGTTCGAGGCCTGTTTGGCGGCCTGCAACGGCACTCGGGCCAGGTCGACACCGCTGTGCTCTTCGGTCCCGCTCACGCCGCGCCTCGCCCTTGCGTCTCATCCAGTTCCTGCGCGCGGTGGCGGGCGCACACCGTCCGGGTTGGTATGGCCGGGCGGTCGCACGGAACGCCGTTCCAGCCCGCGCACGCTATGGGCTCCCCCGGCACGCCGACCGTATCGGTTCGCCACCGCAGCGCACGCCATCGTGCGGCAGGACGCCGGGCCTGCGCGTCGATCTCTTCCCGGCATTGAGCCAGCTGGATCCGGCTGGCGACGGTGTGAGGGTGGTCGGTGCCCAGGATCCGGGTGCGATCGGCGGGATTCCGCTCGTGCAGCGTGACGGCACCGACGTGGTCGCCGATGAGGCGCAGGGCCACAGCGAGGTTGTGCCAGCTTGTCAGCGTGCTCGGGTGGTCGGGGCCGAGCAGGCGGATGCGGTCGGCGAGTACGGCCTCGTGCAGGGCGAGGGCACGGTGCCCCTGCCGAAAACCTCATCCGCACTGGTGGGAGCCGTTGTGGGGGTGGGCGGGGCCTTCGGCTCGGGCGTTCGAAATGGGCCCCTCGCGCGGCCGGTGGCCTCCGGCATGATGGCTGATCGTGCTGCTGCGACTGGCTTATCTCGCCGTGACGAACGCGTTCGCCATACTGCGCCTGCTGCCGATGAGCGATCGGGACAAGGACGCGGAGCTGCTGGCCCTGCGCCATCAGATCACGGTGCTGGAGCGGCAACTCGGCAATGAGAAGGTCCGGTTCACGCCGGGTGATCGTGCGTTTTTGGCGGCGTTGCTGCACCGGCTAGCGTCGGAGACGGTGCGCAGGGTGCGGTTGCTGGTGCGGCCGGACACGGTGCTGCGCTGGCACCGTGACCTGGTCGCCCGCCGCCACGCTGCCGACTCCCGGCCGAAGCGCTCGGGAAGCCCGCGGACCGTGCGCTCCATCCGGCTCTTGGTATTGCGGCTCGCACGGGAAAATCCCAGTTGGGGGTATCGCCGCATCCACGGTGAACTGCTCGTTCTGGGGATCAAGGTGGCCGCGTCCACAGTCTGGGAGATCCTCCAGGAGGCCGGGATCGATCCGGCGCCCGAGCGGAGTTCCAGTACGTGGGCGGACTTCCTGCGTTCACAGGCCGACGCCCTGTTGGCGTGCGACTTCCTGGAGACCGTCACGCTGTCCGGGGCGCGGCTGTATGTGTTCGCGGTGATCGAGCACGCCAGCCGGCGGATCCGGATCCTGGGTGCCACCGCGCACCCGACCGCATCTTGGGTGGCACAGGCCGCGAAGAACCTCGTCATGGACCTCGAGGACGCCGGCTGCCGGGCACCGGCTCCTCATCCGGGACCGGGACGGGAAGTTCCCCGCCCTGTTCGACACCGTCCTGAACGATGCAGGATCGAGGTGGTGCCCAGCGGCGTGCGGATGCCGAGAATGAACTCGATCATGGAACGGTGGGTGCAGACCTGCCGACGGGAATTGCTGGACCGCACCTTGATCTGGAACCAGCGACACCTGCTCCACGCACTACGGGAGTTCGAAGAGCACTACAACTCTCACCGCCCCCATCAGGGCATCGCCAACGCCCGCCCGCTAAACCCGTTGCCCACGCCGATCGCCGATCCGGAGCAGATCACCCGCCTCGACATACGACGATGCGATCGCCTCGGCGGCCTCGTCCACGAGTACCAACATGCCGCGTGACCTCGGCGGATGAGGTTTTCGGCAGGCGCAAGGCCAACAGGACCTTCAGCTCTCCCGCACGGGAGGAGCTGGAGGAGCTGGAGGACTGTTGAAGGTGATGCCGGAGAAGTCCCGGCCTGTGGATCGCCTCCAGTCACAAAGGGTCCGTCACGAGCTGACGGACCTCACGAACGATCGAGGTTAGGTCTCGAGCACCGCTCCGGCCAGGTGATGAGAGCGGACTGCGACCGGACCATAAGGCCCGGCCGTGAAGTTGTCGGTAGCGCCGGAACAGCGAGTCCATGACGACGGCGGCTAGCAGTACACCACCGGTGATCATGAGCTGCACGGACGCCTGGATGCCAAGGAGCGCCACCCCCGAAGCGATCGACTGGATGACCAGCATGCCCAGTACTCCCGACCATGGCGTGCCGTATCCGCCGAACAGGCTAGTACCCCCGATGACGGCGGCCGCGATGACATCGACGACGAGGCTGCCGCCGCCTGATGCCTGACTCACTGACGTGATGCGGGAGGCGATGAACAGGCCACCGATGGCGGCCATCGCCCCGGAGAGGATGAACACCGAGATCCGCACCGCTGCCACGTTGAGGCCGAAGCGGCCGGCCGCCTCGGCACCACCGCCCAGCGCGAGGACCTTTCGCCCGTAGGTCGCGCGGTAGAGGACGAAGTCCAGCCCGGCGACGACTGCCAGGAAGATCAGGAGGGCCAGTGGCAGTCCTTGGAACCGGTTGAGAACGATGACGGCGCCGAAGGCGACCACTGCGAGTACACCGGCGCGTATTCCGATGCCCGAGAGCGACCGGCTGAGCATTCCCGACGCCTTGTAGTGCTGCTCATACTTCCAGGAAGCCAGAAAATATACCGCCACGCCGAGTCCGGCCAGCCCGTACGCGGCCGCCCCGTCCACATAGGTCCTTGTCAGGCGGCCGACCAGACCCCCTGCATCGAGGGTGATACTGCCGGTGCCGTCCAGAAGGTAGACCATCAGCCCGT
Organism: Streptomyces sp.; assembly: GCF_036524955.1. GTDB lineage: Bacteria > Actinomycetota > Actinomycetes > Streptomycetales > Streptomycetaceae > Actinacidiphila. The sequence continues at coordinate 3,350 of NZ_DATDBG010000095.1, read as the reverse complement.
TCCAGCCCAGCAGTCCCGCGAGGGTGACGGCGAAGGAGGACACCCCGATCCGGGCGAAGAAGAACCCGTGGACGGCTCCGGTCGCCGCACCGGTAAGTACCGCCGTGATGACGGCAAGCCATTCCGGCAGACCGTGATTGACGGCCAGCAACGCGAAGACGGCCGCCGCGAGTCCGCTGACCGCTCCGATGGACAGATCGATCTCGCCGACCAGCAGCACGAAGATCAGGCCGGTGGCGATCAATCCTGGCCCCGCCATGTCGACGCCGATGTTGGAGAGGTTCCGCGGCGAGAGGAAATTACTGTTCAGCGTCTGGAAAACGACACAGATCGGAATGAGGCACAGGACAACAGGGGCCCAGCGGGACTCACCGCCGCGTAGCTTGCCGTAAAAGGCGGCCACGTAACTCCGGAAGCCCTTTGCTGTCATCACCGCTTTCGCAGACGGCTTCGTTGCGGCGCCGGTGCGGATCGTGACGACGGTGGTGTCCTTCTTCGTGCTCTTCACGCTTGCGCACGCTCCCTCGCTCAGAGGTCCATCTCTGCCGCGTCCGCCTCGCGGTGGGTCACAGCATTGTCCGAGGCGCCGGTGATGGAGGAAACGATCTGTTCGTAGGACGTGGTGTTCACGTCGAAGAAACCGTTGTTACGTCCGTGGCGGAGCACCGCGATCCGGTCGGCCACGGCCTTGACGTCCCCCAGGTTGTGGCTGATGAGAAGCAATCCGAGGCCTTTGTCCCGCAGTTGCTCGATGAGGTCGAGAACTTGGGCGGTCTGCGGGACGCCGAGCGCGGCGGTGGGCTCGTCGAGGAGCAGGACCTCGGGCCGACCGAGAAGCGAGCGGCTGAGGGCGACGGCCTGTCGCTGGCCTGACGAGAGGGAGGCGACGGGCCGGTGCGTATCCAGAACGCCGAAGGACAGGGTGCTCAGCAGTTCCCGCGCCTGGCGCTCCATCTCCACCTCGTCGAGGATGCCGAACCGCTGTATCTCGCGGCCGAGGTAGAGATTGCCGACGACGTCCAGGTTGTCGCACAGCGCCAGGTCCTGGTAGACGGTGGCGACACCAAGGGCAAGCGCGTCGTTCGGGCGGTTGACGTGGACCGTCCGGCCTTTCCACTCGATGACACCCGCGTCCGCAGGGCTGACGCCCGCGATCACCTTGACGAGCGTGGACTTGCCGGCACCATTGCCGCCCAAAAGGGCAACGACCTCGCCGGCGTTGATGTCGAGTTGGACATCGGTGAGCGCCGCCACGGCGCCGTACTGCTTGGAGATTCCGCGCAATGCCAGCAGGGGTACAGCCGCAGCGTGGCCCATCTTCCTTCTCCTTCTCCTCACTCTGGATGCCGTCGGTTCGGCTCCTGGCCCGAGCGCCGCTCGTGACGGGTAGCAGAGCCGGGAGACTCGGGGCGGGACCCGTCAGGATTCCGCCATCAGGTGAGTCCGGCCTTGTTGCAGGCGCTCTTGAGTTCCGGGGTGCATATCTGACGGATCGTGTAGGCACCATCCTTGACGACGGTCGACTTGACGTTGGCTACGGTGACCGGGACTGCGGTGAGCAGGACCGATGGGATGTCCTTGGTCGTCCGGCTGCTGATTCGGTTCTTCCCAATAGCGGTGGCCTTCGCTCCCCGGCCCAGAGCGACCGCCATCGTGGCCGCGGCATCGGCCTCCAGCCTGTACGACTTGTAGACGGTCATATACTGGTCGCCGCTCACGATGCGCCGCACCGCCGCCAGGTCGGCGTCCTGGCCTGTGACCGGGGGCAGCGGGTGGATACGGGCGTCCTTGAGGGCGGAGATCACACCGTCGGAGAGGGCGTCGGTGACGGCGAGTACGCCCTGGATGTGGCCGTCGCCCAGCCTGGCGATCGCGCCGGACATGACGGCGTAGGCATCGCCTGCGTTCCATGCTGCGGCGACGTAGGGTTTCGTGACCTTCCCAATGCCCTTGAGCTCGGACAGTGCCGGCTGCTGGTCCGAGACCCTCGGCCCCTCCACTCGGACGATCCGGCCACCGCGCGCATCGCCGCTCAGGGCCTTGCGGAGCGTCTCCCCCAGAATCCTGCTGGTCTGCTCCCCGTCGAAGGAAACGAAGGCCGAGACCGGGCCCTCGGAAAGGTTGTCGTAGGCAACGACCGGTATGTGCGCGCTGTGCGCCTCCTCGACGGAGGAGCGGAGCGACCCCGTGTCGACGGCGTCGAGGACCAGTACGTCGACCCGATTGCTGATCATGGCGTCGACTTGCTGATGCTGGGCGATCGCATCACCGCGGGCGTTGGCGTAGTCCACGGTGCAATCCGGGCACAGTTCCCGGACCTTCGCCTCGATGAGCGGCTTGTCGAATTGTTCGTAGCGAGGCGGCTGGTTCTCCGGAAGCAGGAGGCCGATCCGCAAACCGCGCGCGGGCGGGACGCTACCGGCCGGGCCGTCTCCCGCCTGTCCGCAAGCCTCGAGACCGATGGCCAGGCACAATGCCACTCCGGCGACAGCAGCGCCGCGCAGACGAACTCGCCACGTCGTCCGCGGACCTCGGCGGCCGCATGCGGAGCGTGAGACCAGGCAACCGTACGGGGTGCCCGGGTTCACTGCCTTACCGGTTCTGCACATGACGACAATGGCCCGATATCGACATCACTGGCTTTTCACATACTAGTCTCCGCGATCGTGCTCCACATCCCGCCGATGGAGCGGCCGGGGGCGTCGCCTCAGCGGGGGGAGTCCGCGGGCTCCTGCCGGTGAGCGGTTCTACGCGCGGGCGGCGGAGCGGTGCTCGCCCGGACCACGAGGTGCGTGGGGACGTGCCGCCCAGCGTCCACGGTCTCCCCCGCCAGCAGTGACAGGACCATACGTCCGGCCAGCACACCCTGTTCACTTACCGACTGTGCGACGGTGGTCAGGTCGGTGGGCCCGCGAGGGGATGGTCGTCGATGCCGATGACGGAGACATCCTGCGGCACGCCCAGGCCGGCGCGGCGCAGGGTGCGCATCGCCCCGAGCGCGACCTCGTCGGAGTGCGCGTACACGGCGGTGGGGGGGTCCGGCAGGCTCAGCTGCTGGGCCATGGCGTCGGCGCCCTCTTCCCCGCCCCAGGGCACGGTGACCACCAGGCGCCGATCAGGGGCGATTCCCGCCTCCTCCAGAGCCCGGTAGTAGCCGGCCTCTTTGCCGTCGAACCGTGCCTCCCACTCGGGCTCCAACGCGTTCAGCGGCCGCCGTCGACCTGGTAGTCGATCACCCTCACTGTCACCCCGCCCGGATGGGAGCGCCGCTGCCCGGCGAGATTCATCCGGGTCAGATATGTCCCGTCAGGCAAGACCTCCATGGGCTCGCGGCGACGAAGGTGCGGGCT
>NZ_DATDBG010000094.1:0-6903 GCF_036524955.1 Streptomyces sp. | reverse complement strand
AGCGAGGCCCCGGCCACCTTCGTCGTCCGGGCCGGCCTGTTCGCAGTAGGGCATGGTGCGGCTGGTGTCATGCAGTTCGACGCGGATCCGGTCGTCGCGCGTCTCCATCACCAAAGCCGCCGGGGCGCCTTGGCCGACATGACGGATGACGTTGGTGGCCAGCTCGGAGACGGCCAGTGAGGCGGCGTCGGCCAGGGCGGAAGCTCCCCAGGTCGCCAGTTGGAGGCCGACCATACGCCGTAGCTCTCCCACGGCTTGCGGTGCGGCCTCGAAGGGAAGCAGGCAGCGTCGCTGCCTCTCAGCGGGCGGGCGTACGTACACGGGCGATCAGCCCCTCTCACAGCCAATGCCATCACTTGACGCATGTGCTCGATGGCGCTCTGGAAGCGAGTATGTCATTGAGAAGTTCCACCGTGTAACTTCTCGCGGAGATTCACCGGTCCTGGGTCGGTGGAGCACCAACGGCGGCACGGCATAGCCTCGTCCTGGCACAGAGCACAGGAGGGAGGCGCCGCGGCATGACAACCGGTCCGACAACACGTCGCCGCCAACTGGGCGCGACAATGCGTAAGTTGCGGGAACGCAAGGGCATGACGCTCGAAGAGGCTGGGAAGCTCGTCGGCGTCTCCAAGGCGACCGTCAGTCGCTACGAGACCAAGGAAGGCCCGGTCAAGTGGCCGATCGTGGACGCGCTGTGCCGCGAGTACGACGCCACCGAGACCGAACGGCAAGCCGTGGTCACCTGGGCGAAGTCCGCCAGGGAGCAGGGCTGGTGGGGTTCGTTGCCCGGCGCGCTCCCCGAGACACTGAACCTCCTGCTGACGTTGGAGGACGAAGCCGTACGCGAGGATCACTTCTCAACGGTGTACGTGCCAGGGCTGCTTCAGACGCGCGGATACGCCGAGGCGGTGCTTCACGCGTCCGAGATGCGGCAGTCCGCCGAGGATGTGGAACGTCAGGTCACCATCCGCCTCAAGCGCCAGGAGATCTTCCACCGGCCGCACCCTCCGCACATCTGGGCCGTACTGGACGAGTCGGTCGTCCGGAGGGTCGTGGGTGGCCCGAGTGTGATGCGCGGGCAGCTCGACCATCTCCTGTCCAGCGCCGAGACCCCGAACGTCACCCTGCAGATCCTGCCGTTCGCGACCGGTGCCCACGCTTCGGCGATGGGCAGTTTCGTCGTCCTCGGCGGAGCTGAACCGTCCTTGGACGTCGTCTACCTGGACATCCACACCGGTGCCGTCTTCATGGAGAAGGAAGAGGAACTGGACATCTACCGCCGAGCCTTCGACTACCTGCGGGCTCAGGCCCTGGGGCCGGCGGAGTCGGTGGAGATGATTCGCAGAGCACGCGAGGAGATGCAGTGAGCGCCGACACCCGTGAGTGGTTCAAGTCGTCGTACAGCGGAGGGGCGAACACGGAGTGCGTAGAGACGGCGATTCACACCCGCGGAGTCGACGTGCGGGACTCCAAGGACCCCGAGGGCCCCGTGCTGGCGTTCTCCCCGGCGGCGTGGGCCTCGTTCATACGCGAGGTGAGGGGTGGAGGGATTCACCCGGAGGGGTGAAGCGCGGGCGCTTCGGGGGCGTGCTGCCGCCAGCGCGGCGGCGGTGTGCCGTCCATTCGGCAGCCGGGGGACCCCGGGGCTGACCCGGAAGCGGGCGGTGGTGGGGGCGCGCGCTCGGGCGTCCGTACTGGCTCTCACTCCGGAGAGTGAACGATGTTTGCGTGCACGGGGGTTGGCGCTACGGTGAGTCAGCAAGCCGTCACATAGAGGACCCCGGCGGCGCGGGAACGCCCCGGGGTTTGGCAAGGGAGCAAGGACCCCGATGCGGATCCATCGTAGCGCGCACGTGCGCGCGTACACCGTCGTGTCGAACACGGTGTTGCAGGACAACCAACTGTCGTTCGTCGCGCGCGGGGTGCTGGGTTATCTGCTGTCGCTGCGGGACGGGGCGCAGGTGGATGTGCGAACCCTGGCGAAGCTGTGCAAGACGGGGAGGGACCAGATCGCCGGGGCGCTCAACGAGTTGAAGGCGCGCGGGTATTACGTGGTCGAGCGGGTGCAGGACACGGTCAGCGGGCAGTGGGTGACGCGGACGGTGATCCGGGAAGATCCGCAGGCCGCCCCGGCGGCCGGGGAACCGGACGCCGGGGCGGCGGGACGTACCCAAGGAAGTACCGGGGGGAAAGTACCTCCCTCCCCGGGCCGAACGGTCGTCGGCGAGTTCGTGCGGTGCGCGATGGGCGAGGGCAGGCCCGGCCGGGTGGCCGGGTCAGAGCCGCGCCGGGAGAAGGCGGGCGAGCCTCGACCGCACTCCGAGGAAGCGGCCGGTGGACAGGCCGCGCTGCCCCGCACGGCCGGTGGATCGGCGGAGTTGCGCCGCGAGGACGCCGCGTTGGTGCGGCGGCTCGGGGAGGTCGACCGGCGGTTGCGGATCGGGGAGGCGGAGGCGGCGCCCCTGGTGCCGTTGATCGCGCAGTGGCGGGAGCGCGGAGTCGGCGACAGTGCGCTGGTGCACGCGCTGACCGCGGGGTTGCCGCCGCAGGTCTTCGTACCCGTGAAGTTCGTGGCCTCACGGCTGGTACGGAAGCTGCCGCCGCAGGCCGTACGGGAGGCGGCGGGCCCGCCCGTACGGCGGCGTCCCGAGTGCCCCGACTGCGCGCGGCCCCTCCCGGAAGGCGCAGCGGGACGGTGCCGGGCCTGCGAACGGCCCACCGCCGACGGCGAACCCCCGTGGGCGTCCATCGCCCGCAACGGCCGCGCCCGCGTACGGGCCGCGCTCGCCGGGGCAGCACCCGTCATCGCCACCGCAGGCATCCCGTAACCCTTCCGTAGCCCCTCCCGCGCCCCGCCCACCTCCCCTCACCCCGCCCGCACCCCCCTCACGCCCGCACGCGCCAAACACCCAGGGAATCCCTCAATGCCACACGTCCGCACGCCCCTACGCCCCTCGGGACCCGCGTCCGCGCACCGTCTCCTACGCATTTGCCCTCGTCCACCCGATTGATTTCCTCAACGGATTCGACCTGGAAAACCAGTGATGCCGCTGTAACACTCTGTGCCTGACGGGTTGACGGGTCTACAGCAAGACGGGGGGCTCGCAGCGTGCCGCAGGACGTACCCCAGGACGTAACAGAGGACGTGCCCGAGGACGTACTGCCCAGGGACGTACATGAGGACGCACCGGCGGAGAGGAAACCGCCGGCGACTGTCCGTGTCGAGCAATGGAGGTCCAGACCGATGACGTCCGAAACCGTGAGCAAGGTGGCGGAGGTGCCGCGGATGCCGCTGGCCGGGCACAACGCGGCGACAGAGCGGCCGTACGGGCACGTACCGGGCGGCACGAACGGCGCGGACGGCGCAGACGGCGCAGACGGCGCACGGCACGACGGTGCGTCGGCGCCCAGCGCCCCGGCGCACGCCGAACCCGCGCGCCGTCCCGAACCCGGGCGCCGTCCCGAACCGGCGCACCCCCGGTCCGCGCCCCCTGAGTCGGACTCCCGCGCCCGGCCCGGTAGTGAATGGCCCAGCAGGGAATGGCCCGGCAGCGAATGGCCCGGCCACGACACCTCCGCCGCCGTCACGCTGTACGAGATCGCCGCCGCGTACGGCCGTGGCGAGGTCGCGGACGTCAGCGCCAAGTCCGGGCTGGACGAGGCCCGGGTGGAAGCCGGCTGGCGGACGTTGGGGGACATGGGGCTGGTGCGGGTCGTGGACGGACGGGTGGAAACCGTGGATCCGGATACGGCGCTGGCTTCGGTGATGGGCAGGTACACGGCGAACGTGCACGACCAGTTGCAGGCCGCGCTCGCGGTGAACGACGCCACCCAGAAGTTGCTGACCGTGTTCCGGCCGGCCGCGGCGCAGCGACAGGAACAGGTGGCGGTGGAGCAGTTCAAGGGCATCGAGGCGCGGGACAGCGCGCTGCGGGACATCACCGAAGCGCTGCGGGAGACGCTGGACACCGCCTACCAGGGGCCGCCCGATCCCGAGGCGCTGGCGAAGGCCGTGGAGCCGAACGCGGCGCTGGCCCGGCGCGGCGTGCGCGTGCGGGCGTTGTATCCGCGCAATCTGCTGGGTGTGCCGGCGTACGCCCGGTACCTGGCGGAGCTGTCGGATGTCGGCGTCACCGTACGCGTCATCGACCATGTCGCCCACGACATGCTGGTGTTCGACCGGCACACGGTGTGCCTGCCGGGCGGGCTCGGTGACATGTCCGAGTCGGTGATCCGGATTCGCGGCGCCTTGCTGGTGGAGTCGTTCGCGTCGATCTACGAGTCGTACTGGCAGCGCGCCACCCCGTTGTCGCTGGCCAGCACCCGCCCGCACCACACCGAACTGACCCGCCAGGAGCGGGCGGTGATCCGGCTGATGACCAACGGCTACAGCGACGACCGTATCGCCACGAAGCTGGCCATCGACAAGTCGGCGGTGCAGGAGGTGATGACGACGCTCATGGAACGGCTCGGCGCCGGAAGCCGCTTCGAGGTCGGTTACAAGCTCGCGTGCGACCTCGACCCGCGTGATCTGTAACCTTCGGTTGGAACGTGTGCGTGTACGGGGGACACGTCCCGTTGGAACATGTGCGCGTATCCGGGACACGTCCCGGCGGCGTGGGCGCGTACCGGAGACACGTCCGGACGAAGGGGACGGCGGAACGGGGGCGGTGGGATGCGCGACCGCGAGGCGCTGCAGACCCTGCTCGCCCGCGCCCGTGCCCGCGTCGATCCCGCCGAACTCGGCCTCGCGCCCCGCGCCGACCCGCGGGGGCGCAAGGTCGAGGGGCTGACGCACGAGCACATGACCCGCCTGCTGGGCTGGCCCGAGCACAAGTACGGCTATGTGGAGCGCGGCAAGCTCGCCAACATCGGTACGGAGGTGCTCGCCCCGATAGCGCGCATCCTGCACCTGTCGGACCACGAGTGGGAGGCGCTGGTGCTGTACGCGACCGGGCTTCCGCCGGCGTTCCGGCTCGATCCGCAGCTCGGTACGGCGGTGCCGCGGCCGTGGGAGCGGGTGCTGGCCGGGATGAGCGAGATGGCGTACATCAACGACGTGGCGTGGGACCTGGTGGCGTACAACTCGGCGTTCACGCGGATGTTCAAGCACCGCGAGGTGCCGGGCAACACGATGCGGTGGATGCTGCTGCACCCGCAGGCGCGGGAGACGCTGGCGGACTGGCGGGTGAGCTGGCTTCCTTTACTGGTACCGCAGTTGCGGTTGGCGGTCGCGGCCAACCCGCACAACCGGACGCTGGCCCGGTTGCAGGCCGACGCGAAACGGGACCCGGACGTGGGGCCGGTCTTCGAGTCGGCGGTCACCGAGTACATCCAGCCGCGGGCCGAGGCCGCCCGGCCGCTGCTGCACGCCGAGCTCGGCCTGGGCTGGGCCACGATGTGCGCGGCGGGGCCGTTCGGGGTGCCCGGCGGGCGGCTGATGTTCATCCTGTTCGACCAGGGGGAGCGCCCGCATCCGACTCCGCCGTTGTTCGCGCCGGCGCGCGGGCCGGTGGACCTGTCGCAGGTTCACGCCGATGCGCCCGTCAGTACGCCCCCGGTTGACTCCTGTACGGCGCCGGGCCCGCTCGCACCCGCGGGTCCGGACTCTCCTACGCCGCCGGGCCCGTAGGGGCGCCCGCCCGATTCCGCGCCTCCCCCGCCCGCTCTGTGCGCTCGGGCCGCCACCCCCGTGTGGCGATCCTCATACCCGCGGCCCCGCCCGCCGCGCAGCACAATGATGCGCCATGAGCTTCCAACTGCCCCGCAGGTTGCGGGCCTTGACGCCGCACGTGCACGCCTGGCTGCCGGACGGCCACGCGACCTGGGGCATGGCCAACTGTGTGCTGTTGGCGGGCGAGGGCGCCGCGCTGCTGGTCGACACGCCGTACACCGCCGACATGACCCGCCGCCTCCAGGCACTGGCCGCGGAGGTCATCGGGCCGGGCGCCCGTATCGGCACGGTCGTCAACACCCACGGGAACGGCGACCACTCCTAAGGGAACGCGCTGTTCCCGGACGCGGAGATCATCAGTACCGAGGCCAACAGCGTGCACCTGTGCGCGGAGCCGACGCCCACGGATCTGGCGCGGCTGATCGCCGACAGCGACCCGGACACGCCGCTGGGGGCGTACCTGAAGCGGCACTTCGAGCGCTTCGGTGACTTCGGCGGCCTGGACGCCGTCCACCCCGGTCGTACGTTCTCCGGTGAACTCTCCCTGGACGTGGGCGGTGTGACGGTGCGGCTGATCGAGGTCGGGCCCGCGCACACCTCCGGGGACCTGATCGTCCACCTGCCCGACGAGGGGGTGGTGTGCACGGGGGACGTGGTGTTCGGCGACGACCATCCGGTGCACTGGGCGGGGCCGATCGAGGAGATCCACCGGGCGACCGTACGGGTGCTGGAGTGCGATCCGCGGGTGATCGTTCCCGGGCACGGGCCGGTGATGACGCCCGCGGACGTGCGCGGGTACGCCGACTATCTGCTGGAGGTGCGGGACGCGGTCCATGCCGCGTACGCGGCGGGCCGCTCGCTGGCGGAGACCTCCGCCGCGCTGATCGACCGGGACTCGCGCGCGCACTGGGGGCTTACCGAACGGATGGCGATCCTCGCCGCCCTCGAATACCGCGCGCTGGACGGCGACGACACGCCGCCCGACCTGGTGCGGCTGGTCGACTTCGCCGCCGGGTTCACGGTACGGGCGGCCGGCTCGCCCGAGGTGGTGTCCGCGCCGCCCGGCTCCCGGGATTCCTAGGGGCGGGCTCTGCGGGGGCCGGGGTTCGTGACGGCGGCGCTGCGGGGGCGGGGGCGGGGCTGCGGGTGCGGTGGCGGGGGCGGCGCTGCGGGTGCGGGGACGTGGCGGGGGCGGGGCTGCGGGTGCGGGGACGTGGCGGGGGCGGGGC
>NZ_DATDBG010000093.1:0-17859 GCF_036524955.1 Streptomyces sp. | reverse complement strand
CGGCGGCGGCTCTCGCCCCAGCCGCGCCGCCCGTCCTCAGCACGGCGCACGCGCGCCGACCCCTCTCCCAGGTCTGATACGCTGATCCAGCGACATCGGCCCGCCGAAATGTCCGGGTGATCCAGCGGAAACCTCGGGGATCAGCGGACGGTACGGCGCGGAGGTCGCGAAAAATCCGTGCGAGACCAGTGCACAATGTGTGCAAGACTTGTCCCGCACAAGCGAGGTCCTGTGGAGCAGTTTGGAGTGCTCGCCACCCTGTCAAGGTGGAGGCCGCGGGTTCAAATCCCGTCAGGACCGCTGCGGCTGGGTAGCTCAGTTGGTACGAGCGACCGCCTGAAAAGCGGTAGGTCGCCGGTTCGACCCCGGCCCCAGCCACCGCACGACGAAGGGTCCGCCGAAAGGCGGGCCCTTCGTCGTGGTCGGCGGGCTCCGGCGAGACGGCCCCTCCCGCGAGATCCCCGCACCCCGCTCCCGCCGCGCCCCGCGGCGAATTTGTTGGCCCGATCCCACCGCCGAATGCGATGCTGGACCGCGTATGTCTACTGAACCCTCCACCGCTGAGCTGGCCGGACGGCTGCCCTCGCTGACCCTGCGGGACGAGCAGCGGCTCGGGCGGCGGCTCGACGGCGCCCGGCGGATACGGAAACCGGAAGCGCGGGCCGCGGTGCTCGCGGAGATCGCCGCGGAGATCGAGAAGGCCGAGCGCCGGACCGAGAACCGCCGCACCGCCGTGCCCGCGATCACGTACCCCGAAGCACTGCCGGTCAGCCGGAAGAAGGACGACATCCTGGCCGCGATCCGCGACCACCAGGTGGTGATCGTCGCCGGCGAGACCGGCTCGGGCAAGACCACCCAGATCCCGAAGATCTGCCTGGAGCTCGGCCGGGGCGTGCGCGGTCTGATCGGGCATACGCAGCCGCGCCGTATCGCGGCCCGGACCGTCGCCGAGCGCATCGCGGAGGAACTGCGGACCCCGCTCGGCGAGGCGGTCGGCTGGAAAGTGCGGTTCACCGACCAGGTGAGCGATTCCACGCTGGTCAAGCTGATGACCGACGGCATCATGCTCGCCGAGATCCAGACCGACCGCGAGCTGCGCGCGTACGACACGATCATCATCGACGAGGCGCACGAGCGCAGCCTCAACATCGACTTCATCCTGGGCTACCTCGCCCAGCTCCTCCCCCGCCGACCCGACCTCAAGGTCGTCATCACCTCCGCGACCATCGACCCTGAGCGCTTCTCGCGGCACTTCGGCGACGCGCCGATCGTCGAGGTCAGCGGGCGTACGTACCCGGTGGAGGTCCGCTACCGGCCGCTGCTGGAGGAGGGCCCGGACAGCGCGGAGGACGCCGACCGCGACCAGATCACCGCGATCTGCGACGCCGTGGACGAGCTCCAGGCCGAGGGCCCCGGCGACATCCTCGTCTTCCTCTCCGGCGAACGGGAGATCCGCGACACCGCCGACGCGCTGAACAAGAAGAACCTCCGCATGACGGAGGTTCTGCCGCTGTACGCCCGGCTCTCCTCCGCCGAACAGCACCGCGTCTTCCAGCAGCACACCGGCCGGCGGATCGTGCTCGCCACCAACGTCGCCGAGACCTCCCTGACCGTTCCCGGCATCCGCTACGTGATCGACCCGGGCAACGCCCGCATCTCGCGCTACAGCCACCGGACGAAAGTGCAGCGGCTGCCGATCGAGCGGATCAGCCAGGCCAGCGCCAACCAGCGCAAGGGGCGCTGCGGCCGTACCGCCGACGGCATCTGCATCCGGCTGTACGCCGAGGACGACTTCCTGTCCCGGCCGGAGTTCACCGACGCGGAGATCCTGCGTACGAACCTGGCGTCGGTCATCCTGCAGATGACGGCGGCCGGGCTCGGGGACATCGCGAAGTTCCCGTTCATCGACCCGCCGGACAGCCGGAACATCAAGGACGGCGTCCAGCTCCTCGAAGAGCTCGGCGCGCTCGACCCGCGGCAGCCGGACCCGCGCAAGCGCCTCACGCAGACCGGCCGCAAGCTTTCCCAGCTCCCGGTGGACCCGCGCCTGGCCCGTATGGTGCTGGAGTCGGACCGCAACGGCTGCGTGCGCGAGGTGATGGTGATCGCGGCGGCGCTGTCCATCCAGGACCCGCGCGAGCGCCCCTCGGACAAGCAGCAGCAGGCCGACCAGCAGCACGCCCGGTTCCGCGACGAGAACAGCGACTTCCTCGCCTACCTCAACCTGTGGCGCTATGTCCGCGAGCGCCAGAAGGAACTGTCCAGCTCCGCCTTCCGCCGGATGTGCCGCAACGAGTACCTGAACTACCTGCGCATCCGCGAGTGGCAGGACATCTACAGCCAGTTGCGTACGGTCGCCAAGCAGCTGGGCATCACGGTGGGGGACCCGGCGGCGGGAACGGACGCGGACCCGCAGCACATCCATCTGTCGCTGCTCGCGGGGCTGCTGTCGCACCTGGGCCTGAAGAACGCAAGAGGGGAGGGCGGCGCCGCGGGGGAGGGCGGGAAGAACGCCGGGGCGGAGGGTGGCAGGAACGCCGGCAAGAACGAGTATCTGGGCGCCCGCAGTGCGAAGTTCGCGATCTTCCCGGGCTCGGCGCTGTTCAGGAAGCCGCCGCCCTGGATCATGTCGGCCGAACTGGTGGAGACCTCCCGGCTGTGGGCGCGGGTCAACGCGCGCATCGAGCCGGAGTGGGTCGAACCGCTCGCCCAGCACCTGGTCAAACGCACGTACAGCGAGCCGCACTGGGAGAAGGACCAGGCGGCGGTGATGGCCTACGAGCGCGTGACCCTGTACGGGATTCCGCTCGTCGCGCAGCGCAAGGTGAACTACGGGCGGATCGACCCGGAGGTCTCCCGCGAGCTGTTCATCCGCAATGCCCTGGTCGAGGGCGACTGGCGCACCCACCACCAGTTCTTCCACGACAACCGCAAACTGCTCGGCGAGGTCGAGGAGCTGGAGCACCGCGCCCGGCGCCGCGACATCCTGGTCGACGACGAGACGCTCTTCGACTTCTACGACGCGCGGCTGCCCGAACACGTGGTCTCCGGCGCGCACTTCGACTCCTGGTGGAAGCACAAGCGCCGCGAGGAGCCGGAACTGCTCAACTTCGAGCACTCCATGCTGATCAACGAGAACGCGGAGGCGGTCACCAAGGCCGACTACCCGGACTCGTGGCGGCAGGGCGCGCTCACGTTCAAGGTGACGTACCAGTTCGAGCCGGGCGCGGACGCCGACGGCGTGACCGTGCACATCCCGTTGCAGGTGCTCAACCAGGTCACCCCGGACGGCTTCGACTGGCAGATCCCCGGCTTGCGGGAACAGGTCGTCACCGAGCTGATCCGTTCCCTGCCCAAGGCGATCCGCCGGCACTACGTACCCGCGCCGAACTACGCGAAGGCGTTCCTGGGCAAGGTCGCGGCGGGGCCCGATCCCCTGCCGGTGGTGCTGGCGCGGGAGTTGCAGCGGATGGTCGGCGTGCCGGTCGCCGCGGAGGACTTCGACCTGGCACGGGTCCCCGAACATCTGAAAATCACCTTCCGGGTGACCGACGAGCGGCGACGGAAGATCGCCGAGGACAAGGACCTGGACGCGCTGAAGCTGCGGCTCAAGCCGAAGACCCGGGAGGCCATCACGCGGGCCTTCGAACAGGCCGCCACTCGGGCCGCCTCGAAGGCCGGCGAGGAGGGCCGGCCCGGGCAGGCGTCGATGGAGCAGCGCACCGGCCTCAAGGACTGGACGATCGGTACGCTGCCGCGCACGTTCGAGGCGCGGCGGGCCGGGCAGCCCGTCAAGGCGTATCCGGCGCTGGTGGACGAGGGCACGTCGGTGGCGGTACGGCTCTTCGACACCGAGCCGGAGCAGACCGAGGCGATGTGGCGCGGGACTCGGCGGCTGATCCTGCTGAACGTGCCGGTGAATCCGGCGAAGTTCGTCGCCGACCGGCTGTCCAACCAGCAGAAGCTCGCCCTGTCCCGCAACCCGCACGGCAGCGTGCAGGCCCTGTTCGAGGACTGCGCCACCGCGGCGGCGGACCGCCTGATCGCCGACCACGGCGGGCCGGCCTGGGACGAGGAGTCGTACCGCAAGCTCTACGACGCGGTACGGGCGGACCTGGTCGATCTGACCGGGCGCACCGTGCAGCGCGTCCAGCAGGTGCTGGCCGCCTGGCAGTCCTGCGAACGGCGGTTGAAGGACACGACGAGCCTGGCGCTGGTGGCGAACCTCCAGGACGTCACGGAACAGCTTGCCGCGCTGGTGCGCCCCGGGTTCGTCACCGAGACCGGGCTGAAGCGGCTGCCGGACCTGATGCGGTACCTGGTGGCCGTCGACCGGCGGCTCCAGCAGATGCCGACGGGCGCCCAGCGGGACGCGACGCGGATGGCGAAGGTCCGTGAGATCCAGGCGGAGTACACGGAACTGCTGGCCGCCCAGCCGGCCGGCCGCCCGCTGCCGCCCGCGGTCCGCGACATCCGCTGGATGATCGAGGAACTGCGGGTCAGCTACTTCGCCCATGCGCTCGGCACGGCCTTCCCCGTCTCCGACAAACGCATCTTCAAGGCCCTGGACGACGCCTGGGGCTAACCGCTCCGGTTCGACCGCACCCCCTGACCTGCTGTACAGTCTGTCTCGCGACGAGGTCCTGTGGAGCAGTTTGGAGTGCTCGCCACCCTGTCAAGGTGGAGGCCGCGGGTTCAAATCCCGTCAGGACCGCAAGAAAACACGATCAGCACCACACGAATGGCCCGCCCCGGCAACGGAAGCGGGCCATAGTCATGTCCGACCCCGCACCGCTCCCGCCTCACCGCACCGGCCGGCGGAGGCCGCGCCCGCGGCGCCGTCCGCACACAAGTCGCAGCACATCCCGTCAGGACCCTGCACCGCCCTCGCCCCACCGCCCGGCCGGCCTGGAGGCGGCACCCGATGGCGTACGGCCCGTCTCCGGTAACGGAGGCGGTTCGTCTGCGTTTGCGGGCAGGCGCCGACTGGGCTTTGTGAGGCTGGAGTTCACTACCGTACGGCTGGGACGGTGGACAAGAGCCGATCGTGTGACGGGAGTCACGGAAAATCGTTTCCGGACAGGAGAACTTGAGCCTCTCCGGAGGGCCGTCGATTTAATATGTGCAATTGCACTGTCGTCACAGGCCCGGAGGAAACCCGTGCGAGCCCGTCCGAGCCGCCACAAAGTCCGCGCGAAAAGGGACCGCACCGGACTCGGCGGAGTCCGGTGCGGTCCCGGTGAAACGTGAAGCTGAGTCGCGAGCCGAGCCGAGAAACTGAGCCGTTCTTCAGGTGAAGCTGAGCGCATTCCCTTCGGCGTCCCTGATGGGGGCAGGCAGGCCGTCGGGCCGGGCGACGTATGGGGTGGGGGCCCCGTAAGCCGCCCAAATGGGCTGTCAGGCCTCGCTGCGCTGCTGCGGAATGCCCGCCAGCAGTGCGCGGACCTCCGCCTCGCGGTAGCGGCGGTGTCCGCCGAGCGTGCGGATGGACGTGAGCTTGCCGGCCTTGGCCCAGCGCGTGACCGTCTTCGGGTCCACGCGGAACATGGTCGCGACCTCGGCAGGGGTAAGCAACGGCTCGGCATCAGGGGTGCGAGCGGTCATGAGCGGCCTCCTCGAGAGAACCGAACCAACGCGGTTCTTTCCTCTAAATTCTGCACCTTGACCCGCGTTGCCCGAAATGGCGGACGCGGGCCGAGTCGGTAATAGGACGAACGGCTTGTCCTCGGCACTACAACTACACCATCCGTCCAGCCGCGTCCGGCCAAACCGATGGATTTGCCCTCTCAGGTGTTCAACCTCGACGGAAGCCGATGGACCATGCCATAGCGGACAGTCACACCAACGTGACGATCAGTCACACATCAATCATCTGCAACATCCCCACCGTCGAAACGTCTTCGAGGCGGACCTGATGTCCCATTTTGGCATGACAGATGGTGATGCATGCAAGAGTTCTGATACGTGCTCTGCGTCACCCTTGGGCCAATGCACCCTCTCACGGCCCCCGCACACCACCGCACACCGGGGACGCACCCGTCCCACGGCTCAGTTGGAGAACTGGAGTTCGCGCACCACGCGCCACCGCTCGGTCAGCCGCTCGTACGCCTCGCCGGCCGCGGCCGGATTCCCCTCGCGCAGGGCGGCCAGCCCCTCGGCCACGTCCGCCGCCGAACGGTCCCGCGCCAGCCGGTCCGGGCCCATCACGTGCACCAGCCCGCCGTAGTCGAGTTCGACCAGCGACCGGGGGTGGAACTCCTCGAGCCAGCGGCCGACATCGATCAGACCCTCGATCAACGGGCCTTCCTCCAGGCTGTCCTTGAGCACCCGCAGCGCCCGCGCCACCCGCCGCCGTGCCTGCACCATCGGCGTGCGGTACCGCAGCAGCGGCTCCTTGGACTCCCCCGCGCCGGCCGGTTCGTACTCCCGTTCGTCGTCACCGACGAGCGCGAACCAGCGCACCGGCACGTGCCAGGTGGCCGAGCGGATCCACGGCCGCGCGTCCGGATTGCGTTCCCGCCACGACTCGTGGTCGGCCGCGGCCTGCCGCCGCACCACCGGGGGCAGCATCGCGTCGAGCACCGGCTCCGGCAGCAGCGCGCCCACCTGCTCCAGCGCCAGCCAGCCGCGCAGCCGGGTCCGCCACGGGCAGATGTGGGTCACGCCGCCGACCACCGCCACGAACGCGTCGGCGCTCTCGTGCACCGGGACGGCGACCGGCGGCACGGGCAGCAGGTCCGCCAGCGACTGCCGCAGTTCGTCCTGTGCGGTCCTGGTCGCGCCCTCGGCGACGTATCGGTACCAGTGGGTCCGTTCGGGCTCGGGAAAGGCCGCCAGCGGCTCGTACACCCGCAGATACGCCGCGTACGGGACCAGTACCGGAGAACCGCCCACACCCGCTCCCTCGCCGCATTGCCACCTCCTCGATCGTCCCACGCGCCCCGGCGGGCCGGAGGTGATCCCAGCCACTGGACGGCACGCCCCCGCGACCACTGCTCCGAACCCCGCGCAGGGCCTACGCTGTGGCCATCAGCCCCTCCGCCACCCTTACGGGGGGCGCGAGCCGGTGCACCACCGGGACAACCGAACCACCGCGACACACTGGACTATGGGAGTCACCACCGTGACCGACGTACGACAGAACGACCGCTCCGCCGAGAGCGTGCTCACCAAGCTGTTCCGCTCGGAGCAGGGGGGACACGAGCAGGTCGTTCTCTGCCAGGACCGCGCCTCCGGCCTCAAGGCCGTCATCGCGCTCCACTCCACCGCCCTGGGCCCGGCCCTGGGCGGTACCCGTTTCCACGCCTACGCGTCCGACGACGAGGCCGTGGAGGACGCGCTCAACCTCGCCCGCGGCATGTCGTACAAGAACGCGATGGCCGGGCTGGACCACGGCGGCGGCAAGGCCGTGATCATCGGCGATCCCGACACGCTCAAGTCCGAAGCGCTGCTGCTCGCATACGGCCGGTTCGTGGCCTCGCTCGGTGGCCGTTACGTCACCGCGTGCGACGTCGGCACGTACGTCGCCGACATGGATGTGGTCGCCCGCGAGAACCGCTGGACCACCGGCCGCTCCCCCGAGCACGGCGGCGCCGGCGACTCCTCGGTCCTCACCGCCTTCGGCGTCTTCCAGGGCATGCGCGCCGCCGCCCGGACCCAGTGGGGCGAGCCGTCGCTGCGCGGGCGCCGGGTCGGCGTCGCCGGCGTCGGCAAGGTCGGCCGCCACCTGGTCGACCACCTGGTCGCGGACGGCGCCGAGGTCGTGATCACCGATGTACGCGCCGACGCCGTCGCCGGGATCACCACCCGCCACCCGGAGGTCACCGCGGTGAGCGACGCCGACGTCCTGGTCCGCGCCCCGCTCGACGTGTACGCGCCCTGCGCGCTCGGCGGCGCCCTGGACGACGCGACCGTGGCCGCCCTGACCGCCACCGTCGTCTGCGGCGCGGCCAACAACCAGCTCGCCCACCCCGGCGTCGAGAAGGACCTCGCCGACCGCGGCATCCTCTACGCGCCGGACTACGTGGTCAACGCCGGCGGCGTGATCCAGGTCGCGGACGAACTGCACGGTTTCGACTTCGAGCGGGCCAAGGCGAAGGCGGCAAAGATCTACGACACGACTCTGGCCATTTTCGACCGGGCCACCGCGGACGGCGTGCCGCCCGCGGTGGCCGCCGACCGGCTCGCCGAGCAGCGGATGGCAGACCGTGTTACAGCCGCGGAATGGCTGCGTCCGGTCGCATCGTAGGGCAGGATGCGGGCAGGATACGAGGCGCGGTGCGGGACGCCGCAGGAGTCACCACAAACGGTTGGCGTGACCGAGAGCACGGCCCGATAGCAAGTTCGCGCTAGAACACGGTAAAATCGGGCCTGACCAGGCAGGACAGGGTCGCCGAAGACCCCTGTTCCGACGCGCGTAGTGCGGGCGACGTACCGTGCGGCGTCGGAAGCAGGTACCGTTGAGGCCCTACGGACCGGTCTCTCTCCGGGGAGGCCGCTCCAATTCATGAACGCGTGTCAAGACTCGGGGCCGTCGAGCCCCGCCGTTGAGGGGGTCGAGCCATGGGGCGCGGCCGGGCCAAGGCCAAGCAGACGAAGGTCGCCCGCCAGCTGAAGTACAACAGCGGCGGCACGGATCTCTCACGTCTGGCCGAAGAGCTGGGCGCATCGCCGTCGAGGCCGGTTAATCCGGAGCCTGTCGAGGACGATGACGACGAGTTGGAAGACGACCCGTACGCTCAGTACGCGGATCTGTACAACGACGACGAAGACGACGAGGACGAGGAGTCCGAACCGTCGTCACAACGCCGCCGCGCTTGACCCCGCCAGCACGCCGACCCGGTCCGGGGCCCGCCTCGGACCGGCTTTCGTCGCCTGCTTTTTTTGCCGCCATCTCGCCTCCGGGGGCTTGGACCCGGTGTCGACGGTCACGTGCTCAGTCGCTCTCCCCCAGCCTCCGGCCGGGGGTGTCCCCACCTCGCTTCTTGCGCGCGTCTCCGCTGTCGACACCGGTGCCCCCTTTGGCTCGATGACTGCAGGTCTTTCCGGCGCACCGGATCAGCTCGCGTACGCGCCGGTCAGCTCGACGGCCGGTGCGCCGCTCTGGCGTGCCGTGATCGCGCCCGCCACCCAGGCGCCCACCCCCCGGTCGGCGAGCACCGCCAGGGCCACGTCCACCGACTGCGGCGGCACCACCGCGACCATGCCGACGCCCATGTTCAGCGTCTTCTCCAGCTCAAGGCGGTCGACCCCGCCCAGCTCGCCCACCAGCCCGAAGACCGGGCCCGGCGTCCAGGTGGAGCGGTCGACGGTGGCGTGCAGGCCGTCCGGCACGACCCGGGCCAGGTTGTTGGCCAGCCCGCCGCCGGTGATGTGCGAGAAGGCGTGCACCTCGGTGGTGCGGGCCAGGGCCAGGCAGTCCAGCGAGTAGATCCTCGTCGGCTCCAGCAGCTCCTCGCCGAGTGTCCGGCCGAACTCCGGGACATCACGGTCCAGCGCCCAGCCGGCCCGCTCGAAGAGGACATGCCGGACCAGGCTGTACCCGTTCGAGTGAAGTCCGGACGACTCGATGGCGATCACCACGTCACCCGTACGGATACGGTCCGCACCCAGCAGCCGGTCCGCTTCCACCACGCCGGTGCCGGCGCCCGCCACGTCGAACTCATCGGCGCCCAGCAGGCCCGGGTGCTCGGCGGTCTCGCCGCCGACCAGCGCGCAGCCGGCCAGCACGCACCCCTCGGCGATGCCCTTGACGATGGCCGCGACCCGTTCCGGGTACACCTTGCCGACACAGATGTAGTCGGTCATGAACAGCGGTTCCGCGCCGCACACCACCAGGTCGTCCACGACCATGCCGACCAGGTCGTGCCCGATGGTGTCGTAGACCCCCATCCGGCGGGCGATGTCGACCTTGGTGCCGACACCGTCGGTCGCGGAGGCGAGCAGCGGGCGCTCGTACCGCTTCAGCGCGGAGGCGTCGAAAAGCCCGGCGAAACCGCCGAGCCCGCCGACCACCTCCGGACGGGTGGCCTTGCCCACCCACTCCTTCATCAGGGTGACGGCGTGGTCGCCGGCCTCGATGTCGACGCCTGCGGCGGCGTAGCTGGCACCGTGTGTCTCAGGCATGGGCGGCACTCTCGTGTGGTGTTTCCGGCACGGGCAGTACGGCAGGCTACGGGCGTCGCAGCGCGTCGGCGGCGTCCGCGCCCCCGGCCAGCTCGGTCTCCAGGAGCTGCTTGCCCAGCAGCTCGGGGTCGGGCAGGTCCATCGGGTACTCGCCGTCGAAGCAGGCCCGGCACAGGTTGGGTTTGGCGATGGTGGTCGCCTCCACCATGGCGTCGAGCGAGATGTACGCGAGGGAGTCCGCGCCCAGCGAGGTGCCGATCTCGTCCACCGTCATGCCGTTGGCGATCAGCTCGGCGCGGGTGGCGAAGTCGATCCCGAAGAAGCAGGGCCACTTCACCGGCGGCGAGGAGATCCGTACGTGCACCTCGGCGGCTCCCGCCTCGCGCAGCATCCGGACCAGGGCGCGCTGGGTGTTGCCGCGGACGATGGAGTCGTCCACCACCACGAGCCGCTTGCCCCGGATGACCTCCCGGAGCGGGTTGAGCTTGAGGCGGATGCCGAGCTGGCGGATGGTCTGCGACGGCTGGATGAACGTACGCCCCACGTAGGAGTTCTTCACCAGGCCCGAGCCGTACGGGATGCCGCTGGCCTCCGCGTAGCCGACGGCGGCCGGGGTGCCGGACTCCGGGGTCGGTATCACCAGGTCCGCGTCGGCCGGGGCCTCCCTGGCCAGGCGGCGGCCCATCTCGACCCGGGAGAGGTAGACGTTGCGGCCCGCGATGTCGGTGTCGGGGCGGGCCAGGTACACGTACTCGAAGACGCAGCCCTTGGGCCTGGCCTCGGCGAACCGGGAGGTACGCAGCCCCTGCTCGTCTATGGCGACCAGCTCGCCGGGCTCTATCTCGCGGACGAAGCTGGCGCCGCAGATGTCGAGGGCGGCGGTCTCCGAGGCGACCACCCAGCCGCGCTCCAGCCGTCCCAGCACCAGCGGCCGGATGCCCTGCGGGTCACGGGCCGCGAAGAGGGTGTGCTCGTCCATGAAGGCCAGGCTGAACGCGCCCTTGATGCGCGGCAGCACCCTGGGCGCGGCCTCCTCGACGGACAGCGGCGTGCCGTCCTCGGTGACCTGGCCGGCCAGAAGGGCGGTGATCAGGTCGGTGTCGTTGGTCGCGGCGACCTTGGTGGCCCGGCCGGGACCCGCCGGCATCTCGGCGACCAGCTCGGCGAGCTCGGCGGTGTTCACCAGGTTGCCGTTGTGCCCGAGCGCGATGGAGCCCTGGGCGGTTGCGCGGAACGTCGGCTGGGCGTTCTCCCACACCGACGCGCCGGTCGTCGAGTACCGGGCGTGACCGACCGCGATGTGACCGGTCAGCGAGCCGAGTGAGGTCTCGTCGAAGACCTGGGAGACCAGGCCCATGTCCTTGAAGACCAGAATCTGGGAGCCGTTGCTCACTGCGATGCCCGCGGACTCCTGTCCACGGTGCTGCAGCGCGTACAGCCCGAAATAGGTGAGTTTGGCGACCTCTTCACCGGGGGCCCAGACACCGAAGACGCCGCAAGCGTCCTGGGGGCCCTTCTCACCGGGGAGCAGGTCGTGGCTGAGTCGTCCGTCACCAGGCACGCTTCCGAGTCTAGGGCAGTTTTCCCGCTGGTCCGAACGAGGGACCCTTCGATTCGGGGGCGCTATGCGCGTAGTGCCTTGCGGCACAAGGGCATGTGACCTGAGCCGGGCGCCTTTCACGGGGCCGGCCTCGGGCGCAGGCCGGGCTGCTGGATCATTGCGTTGATCTCGGCGGCGATGCAGGTGTTGCGCCGCAGCCCCGCGTAGTCGATCGTGACGTCCCCGGCGGGGGAGGTGGACCGGGCCTTGGTCGTCAGGGCGACGGCGCTGCTGGTGACGACCGTGGTCACGTCGCCCCAGGGGAGGGTGTGCACCCGGTGGGCGATCCTTATGCGCAGCCCGTCGCTGTCAGCGGTGACGCGCCAGGTGACCAGGCGCACCGGCGTCCACGCCAGGGAGCCGACGACGATCGGACAGAGGACGACGCGCCACCAGGTGAAGCGTGCACGAGCGTGTCCGTGAAGCTCGCGATCATCAGGGCCACCAGCACGGCGGCCCCCGCGCACTCGGCGAGCCCGGCCTGCCACTGCCTGCTCACGCCATCACCGGCAGGTACGCGCCCAGGTCCGCCCGTTCCCCGCTGGCCGCGACCTGGGCGGCGTGCAGCGCCTCGGGCCAGGTGAGTCGGCCGGTGGCGAGGCGGAGCCAGGTGAGCGGGTCGGTCTCGACGACGTTGGGCGGGGTGCCGCGGGTGTGGCGGGGGCCCGCGACGCACTGGACGGCGGCGTAGGGCGGGACGCGGACCTCGACGGAGTTGCCGGGGGCCTTCGCGGCGAGGGCGTCCGCGAGGAGTCGTACGGCGGCGGCCACGGCCTGCTTGTCCAGGGGTATGTCGAGGCCGGTCGCGCGGGCGAGGTCGTCGCTGTGCACGACCAGTTCCACCAGCCGCGTCACCGTGAAGTCCAGCGACCGCATGGCCGTGAACACGTGCGGGACGATCCGGTCGGCCCGCAGCGCCTCCTGCTCCTGCGCGGCCAGCGCCTCCGCCGCCGCGTCCAGCGCCGCCACGGGATCGCCCACGTGCTCGGCGCTCTCCCGGGTGGAGGCGTCCAGCCGGTCCGCGATCCCCGCGGTCGACAGCGCCCACGTGTCCAGGTCCGTCACCGTGGCCCCCACCGGCGGTGCGGGCTCCCCCAGCAGCACCGGTACCGCCTCGATCTGCCGTACGACGTGCACGACCAGCAGCCGTACGTTCCACCCCGGCAGCCCGCCGGCCGCAGCCCACTGCTCTTCCGTCAAGCGGTGCACGGCCTCCCGCACATGCCCCACCTGCGCGGTGAGCGCGGCCCACGTCCTGGCGGGGTCATACGTACGGGCGCGGCGGCGGGCTGGAGGCATGCGCCGAGCGTAGTGCCGCCGGGGGCCGGGGCCGTACGGAATACGGCCCCGCACACGGCGGCCCCGCCCGGCCTTCGCCACGCGCCCTCAGCCCTGCCGCGGGCGCTCGAACGTCAGCAGCAGCCCGTCGACCGCGCCGGGCCCGACACGGCCCTTCACGTCCGCCGAGGTGATGGCCTTCAGCGCCCAGCCGTCCTCCGCGTGCTTGTTGAGCGTCTTCTCCAGCTTGCCCCCGTCCAGTGCGTCGCCGATCAGCGATTCGCGGAAGGAGACGACCTTGTACTCGTACATGCGCGGGTCCCTCGCCTGTGTCTCGTTCGTACGGTCCCGCGGCGCGCGCCGCGTGCGACCATCCCATCACGAACGGGGCGGGCGGCTCCGGACCGGGCGACCGCGACGACAGGGCGTTGCGGCCGGGCCCGGATCGCCGGATGCCTCCTGGCGGGAGGGGTTCGCGGCGGAGGTCAGCCGGTAGTCAGGTGCCGGCCCGCACGAGGCCGCGCGGCGGATCCGGGAGGCGGGTGCTCACCCGGTGGCCAGGGGCCGGCCCCGGCCTGTGTCAGGCGGACGCGCCGGCGGGCCCGCGCTCGGGCTCGCCGCCGGAGCCGGGCTCGGGCTCCGCGTCGGCACGGCTGCCGCCGCGGGCGGCACGAACGGGGCCGTAGGTCCTCAGCGCCGGCGGCACGACCAAAAGAGGGGTGCCCCCAGCCGTTACACCCGGCCGGGGCACCCCTCTCCACGTGAAAGGCTCAGGTCGCCACGTACAGCGCTCAGGCCAGCAACGCCGGGATCGTGGCCTCGTGGGCCTCCCGCAGGTCCGCCAGGGAGAGGGCGAACTCGCCCTGGACGTCGATCGTGTCGCCGTCGATCACGCCGATCCGGGTGGCCGGTAGGCCGCGGGCGCCGCACATGTCGGTGAACCGGAGTTCCTCGGAGCGCGGGACGGCCACGACAGCTCGGCCGGCCGACTCGGAGAAGAGGAAGGTGAAGGCGGTCAGGCCGTCCGGGACGACCAGGCGGGCACCCAGGCCGCCGCGCAGGCAGGACTCGGTGACGGCCTGGATGAGGCCACCGTCGGACAGGTCGTGCGCCGCGTCGATCATGCCGTCGCGGGACGCGGAGATGAGGATCTCGGCGAGCAGTCGCTCCCGGTCGAGGTCCACCGCCGGCGGCAGCCCGCCGAGGTGGTCGTGGACGACCTGGGACCAGGCCGAGCCGCCGAGTTCGTCGCGGGTGTCGCCCAGCAGATAGAGCAGGTGACCCTCGTCCTTGAAGGCGATCGGGGTGCGGCGGGTGACGTCGTCGATCACGCCGAGTACGGCGACCACCGGGGTGGGGTGGATGGCGGTGGCGCCGGTCTGGTTGTAGAGCGACACGTTTCCGCCGGTCACCGGCGTGCCCAGGGCCAGGCAGCCGTCGGCCAGACCCCGCGTGGCCTCGGCGAACTGCCACATCACCGCCGGGTCCTCCGGGGAACCGAAGTTGAGGCAGTCCGAGACGGCCAGCGGCTTCGCGCCGGTGGCGGCGACATTGCGGTACGCCTCCGCCAGCGCGAGCTGCGCGCCCGCGTAGGGGTCGAGCTTGGCGTAGCGGCCGTTTCCGTCGGTGGCGACCGCGACGCCGAGGTTGGTCTCCTCGTCGATCCGGATGACGCCGGAGTCCTCGGGCTGCGCCAGCACCGTGTTGCCCTGCACGAAACGGTCGTACTGGTCGGTGATCCACGCCTTGGACGCCTGGTTGGGCGAGGCGACCACCCGCAGCACCTGCTCGCGCAGTTCGGCCGACGAGGCGGGCCGCGGCAGCTGGGCGGCGTCGTCCGCCTGGAGTTCGTCCTGCCAGGAGGGGCGCTCGTACGGGCGCTGGTACGTCGGGCCCTCGTGCGCGACCGAGCGCGGCGGTACGTCCACGATCTGCTCGCCGTGCCAGTAGATCTCCAGCCGCGAACCCTCGGTGACCTCACCGATGACCGTGGCGATGACGTCCCACTTCTCGCAGATCTCCAGGAACCGCTCGACCTTGTCCGGCTCGACGATCGCGCACATCCGCTCCTGCGACTCGCTCATCAGGATCTCCTCCGGGGAGAGGGAGGAGTCCCGCAGCGGCACGGTGTCCAGCTCGACCCGCATGCCGCCGGAACCGGCCGAGGCCAGCTCGGAGGTCGCGCAGGACAGACCCGCCCCACCGAGGTCCTGGATGCCCGCGACCAGGTGCTCGCGGAAGATCTCCAGCGTGCACTCGATGAGCAGCTTCTCCTGGAACGGGTCGCCGACCTGCACCGCGGGGCGCCGCGAGGGCCCGGTCGACTCGAAGGTCTCCGAGGCGAGCACCGAGACACCGCCGATTCCGTCGCCACCGGTCCTGGCCCCGTACAGAATGACCTTGTTGCCGGCGCCGGACGCCTTGGCGAGGTGGATGTCCTCGTGCTTCATGACGCCGACGCACAACGCGTTGACCAGCGGGTTGCCCTGATAGCAGGGGTCGAAGACGACCTCGCCGCCGATGTTGGGCAGGCCCAGGCAGTTGCCGTAGCCGCCGATGCCCGCGACCACACCGGGCAGCACGCGCCGGGTGTCGGGGTGGTCGGCGGCGCCGAACCGCAGCGGGTCCATGACGGCGACCGGCCGCGCGCCCATCGCGAGGATGTCGCGGACGATGCCGCCGACGCCGGTGGCCGCGCCCTGGTAGGGCTCGATGTACGAGGGGTGGTTGTGCGACTCGATCTTGAAGGTGACCGCGTAGCCCTGGCCGACGTCGACCACGCCGGCGTTCTCACCGATGCCGACCAGCAGCGCGTCGTTGGCCGGCGCCTTCTCGCCGAACTGCCTCAGGTGCACCTTGCTCGACTTGTACGAGCAGTGCTCGGACCACATCACCGAGTACATCGCCAGCTCGGCACCGGTCGGGCGGCGGTCCAGGATCTCCCGGATGCGCTGGTACTCGTCCTGCTTGAGGCCGAGCTCCTTCCAGGGCTGCTCCGCCTCCGGGGTCCGGGCGGCGTGCTTCACTGTGTCGAGGGTCACGCTCGGTCGCTCCTTCGCACGATACGAATCAGGTCTCGCAAGCCGAGGCACACAGTCGCTCCCTCGGCCGCTCCGATGTCGAGGGTCACGCTCGGTCGCTCCTTCGCACGATACGGATCAGGTCTCGCAAGCCGAGGCACTCCGTCGCTCCGGTGTCCGGACTCATGCGTTGACCAGCCTCTTGAGTACCGAGGTGAAGAATCCGAGGCCGTCGGTGCGGCCGGTGCCGACCAGCGACTCGACCGCGTGCTCGGGGTGCGGCATGAGGCCGACCACGTTACCCGCCGCGTTGCTGATGCCGGCGATGTCGCGGAGCGAGCCGTTGGGGTTTCCGTATCCGTCGGCGGCGCCGCCGTCGACCAGGTAGCGGAAGACGACCCGGCCCTCGGCCTCCAGCTCGTCCAGCGTGCGCCGGTCGGCGGTGTAGCGGCCGTCGATGTTCTTCAGCGGGATGGAGATCTCCTGGCCGGCCGCGTAGTCCGCGGTCCAGGCGGTGCCGCTGGTTTCGACCCGCAGCTTCTGGTCGCGGCAGACGAAGTGCAGGTCGTTGTTCCGGAGCATCGCGCCGGGCAGCAGATGCGCCTCGGTGAGCACCTGGAAACCGTTGCAGATGCCCAGGACCGGCATTCCGGCCTTGGCCTGCTCGATGATCGTTTCCATCACCGGCGAGAAACGTGAGATCGCGCCGGCCCGCAGATAGTCACCGTAACTGAACCCACCCGGCAGAACCACCGCGTCGACCTGCTTGAGGTCCTTGTCGCGGTGCCACAGCGGTACGGGTTCGGCGCCCGCCACCCGCACGGCGCGCCGCGTGTCACGGTCGTCGAGCGTCCCCGGGAATGTGACGACGCCAATGCGTGCAGTCACGACTCCACCTTTACATTGAAGTCCTCGATCACGGTGTTGGCGAGAAACGTTTCCGCCATCTCCCGAATGCGGGCGAGGGCGGCGTCGTCGACCGGACCCTCGACCTCCAGTTCAAAGCGCTTTCCCTGACGTACGTCGGCGATCCCGGCGAAGCCCAGGCGCGGCAGTGCGCGCTGCACCGCCTGGCCCTGGGGGTCGAGGATCTCCGGCTTGAGCATGACGTCGACTACGACGCGTGCCACGGGCACTCCCGGTGGTGTGGTGCGTGAGGTTCTCTCAGCGTACCCGGTGGGAAAATCTACGCGAGTAGATATGCCGAGGTGCGCACAGACCGTGCGGCGATCACGGATCACGTTTATGTATCGGCTGACGAAATACCTGGGGGAACCCTGCGATAAAACATAGGGTCCCGGGTGCGGCGACGCTTGCGGGACGCCGCCAGCGGGAATTAAGAGTGACAACGGGTGCCACCACTGGGCCCATTTCGTGACATCACACAAATGAAAACTTGTCGACAGCGACGCGTCGGCCTCCTCCGCCCGCCGGCAGCGGCTCGCTGACGGCAGCCGACACGTAAGAAAGGACCGATCCCTATGGCGCAACGCGTACTGGTCACCCTCGCCGACGACCTGGACGGCGGCGAAGCCGCGGAAACCATCGCATTCGGCGTCGACGGGCAGTGGTACGAGATCGACCTCTCGTCCAAGAACGCGGACAAATTGCGCACCGAGCTCGCGCCTTACGTGGAGGCCGGCCGTCGGCGCACCCTTTCCGGCCGCGCCTACAAGCGCACCCCCATCGCCCCGACGCCCGCCACCGTGCGCGCCTGGGCCCAGTCCAACGGCTTCGAGGTACCAGCCCGTGGCCGCATCCCCAAGAAGGTCTACGAGGCCTTCAACAAGGCGGGTTGAGCGGGAAGTCAAGGAGCAGCACAGAGCCGGGCGGGGC
>NZ_DATDBG010000092.1:0-8037 GCF_036524955.1 Streptomyces sp. | reverse complement strand
GGCGGCCACCCCGCCCGCCGCGACGACGCCCGCGGCCTTCGCAGCGTGGACGGCGGCGAACCAGCCGATGAACGCGACCGGCAGCAGCCCCTTGAGCGCCGGGTTGAGGTCGGCCAGTTCCAGCGAGGCCGCGCTGCACCGCCCGCACTGCTTGAGGTGCCGGTTCAGCTCCCGGTCGGCGCGCATGCGCAGGCCACCTCGGGCGTGCGCGCCGAGCCGGTCCGCGTACCGCGCGCACTCGCCCCCGGCGGTGAGCGTGCTGCTGACGTGCGCCTGGAGATAGGCCTGGCGCAGGCCCTCGCGGGCACGGTGCGCCAGTGCAGCCGTGGCGTTGGGGGGTCAGGCCGAGCAGCGGGGCGATGCCACTCGGTGACTCGTCCCGACGGCGGTGTGCCACAGTACGGTCTGCCAGCGCTCGGGCAGGGTACGGAACGCCCGGATGGCGAGCGACTGATCGGCCTCCCGCATGGCGCGTACGCCCGCGCCGAGCTCCGCCGTCGTTTCGGTGGCGGTGGTACCGGCGGCGGTGACCGCGAACACCGCGAAGTCCTCGACGAGCTGCTCACGCTTGGCGGTGTCGGCCCAGGACGCGGCGACCCGCCGGACGGTGGTGAGGAGGTAGGCGCGTACTGCGGACTCCGGGCCGCTCCCGCCGCGGATCGCCTGGAGGGTACGGGCGAAGACCTCGCCGGTCAGGTCCTCGGCGGTGTGTGCGTCGCGGCAGCAGGAGCGGGCGTAACGGTGTACGGACCGGGCGTGCCGCCGGTACAGCTCCTCGTACGCGCTGTCCCGGCCGCCGCGGACCTGGGCGACCAGTTCGGCGTCGGACGAGGCCGCGTGGTCGTGGGCGCCGGAGGCCGCGCGGGGTTCGTGGCCGGGCTCGGGGTGCCCGGTGGCGTGCAGGTCGCCGTGGGCAGGGGCGGGAGCGGGCACCCGAGCGGCTGCCGACCCCGCTGCGGGCGCCGTCGTCGATGAGTCCGGGAATACGGCCTCGGGGCGTGCGATCGGATCGCGCTGCCCCGGAACCCTGCGCGACGGCAGCCCGTCACCCGTCTCCGAACCCGCCACGGCGCCGGATTCCCCGGTTGCCTCATTTCGGGGGAAGCGTGACACAGCGGAAGGGCGACATGTCATGGGGTATGCGGGAACCACCCGTCCGTGGCCGGACCGCTCTCGTATCCTCCTCGTTCACTCGAATGGCGCAGCGTCGCGGGGAGCGGGTGCGCGCGTTACCCCTGCGGGCCGGCGTCCCCCATGTGCTCGGGGCCGGGCTCTGTGCCGGGTTCCCCGGACCCGCCCCCGCTCCGCTCGCCTGTCCGTTCCCCGA
The DNA here is from genome assembly GCF_036524955.1 of Streptomyces sp. Taxonomy (GTDB): domain Bacteria; phylum Actinomycetota; class Actinomycetes; order Streptomycetales; family Streptomycetaceae; genus Actinacidiphila. The sequence continues at coordinate 6,710 of NZ_DATDBG010000092.1, read as the reverse complement.
TCCGCTCACCTGGCCGGGAGCGCAGACCCTCCAGCAGGATGTCGAGCAGCCGGGCGGAGGCGGCGGCCTGCTGGGCTGCGTCGGGCAGGGCCGGCGCGGCGGTTGCGATGACGAGCAGGACATCGGCGACCGAGACGTCACCGCGCAGTTCGCCGGCGGCGCGGGCCCGCTCCACGAGCTGGCCGACGACGTCGAGCAGGGTTCGGATGCCGTCCGTGTCGCGGGCCTCCTGGCCGTGACCGGAGAGGTCGGCGGGGGCCGACTCCGCACCGGGTACGACCAGGCGGGTGCGCTGCTGGGGTACCCGGACCGGCTCGGCGGCGCCCGGAACGCCCGGCACCCCGGGTGCCGCCCCGGGGCCAGGCGACGCGCTCGCCGCCGACTGTACGCGCAGCACCTGGGGCGGCAGCAGCCGTCCGGCGCCGGACGCGGCGGAGGTGCGCAGGAAGCGGGCGAGCGCGGACCAGGCCTCGTCCTCCTGGCCGAGCGCGGTGCGCGCCTGTTCGGTCAGCCGTGCGGTCTCCTCTTCGGCGATCCGCCTGACCAGCACGTCCTTGCTGGGGAAGCGGCGGTAGACGGTACCGACGCCGACCCGGGCGCGGCGGGCGATGTCCTCCATCGGGGCGCCGTATCCCAGCTCGCCGAAGACTTCACGGGCGGCCCGCAGCACGTGTTCGAGATTGCGCTGGGCGTCGACCCGCAGTGGGCCCGACCGGTTCACGCCTTCGCTCCGTCCTTGCGTTCCGGCCCCGGCCACCGCTACGGCCGAGGTCACCGCCGTTCCCGCGATTCCTGCCGCTGCTGCTGCCGTTCCGGTCGTGCGCTGCGAGTCCTGAATGTGCATATATCTATCCCCCGGAAATTTTGATTGTCTCCCCCCGGAGACTCCCCACCCGTAACGAAGATTGCTGCGCGTCCCGCGCAGGTTCTACGAGATACGAACATAGTTGAGGGCGCGTCAAGAAAGAAGAGGGCGTGTTCCGCTCAGTCAACTCCCGTGCGCCTGGGGGCGGTCGGGCTCCGAGCGGGGTGGCCTCCACCCGTCGGTGCGAGCCCCCGCTGACCTGGTCGGTCATCGATTCTCAGGAATGACCGCGTCCGCCCTGTGGACAAACGGCGGCTCCGCATTGCGTCATGGAGCAATGACGGAGTCGGCAGGCATGGCCAGGGGAAGCACACCGCGCATTCTCGTCATCGGTGGGGGTTATGTCGGTATGTACACCGCGCTGCGACTGCAGCGGAAGCTGAAGCGGGGGGAGGCCGAGATCCTGGTCGTCGAACGTCAGCCGTACATGACCTACCAGCCGTTTCTCCCGGAAGCGGCGGCCGGTTCGCTCTCACCGCGGCACGTCGTGGTGCCGTTGCGGCGGGTGCTGCACAAGTGCCGGATCGTGGTCGGCGAGGCGCAAGCCGTCAACCACGACAAGCGGGTCGCCGCCATCGTCACCCTCGCGAGCGAAGAGGAACGCGGCGGCGCGCTGGAGGTCCCGTACGACCACCTGGTGATCGCACCCGGTTCGGTCTCCCGCGCCCTGCCGGTGCCGGGGCTGGCCGAGTACGGCATCGGCTTCAAGACCGTCGAGGAGGCCATCGGGCTCCGCAACCACGTGCTCGAACAGCTCGACATCGCCTCCTCCACCCGGGACGCGGAGGTCCGCGAGGCGGCGCTGACCTTCGTCGTCGTCGGCGGTGGCTACGCGGGCGTGGAGGCGCTCGGTGAACTGGAGAACATGGCCCGTTACGCCACCCGCTACTACCACAACCTCCGGCCGGAGGACCTGAGATGGGTGCTGGTCGAGGCCACCGGGCGAATCCTGCCCGAGGTCGGTGAGGCCATGGGCGCGTACGCGATCCGGGAGCTGCGCGGGCGCAATGTCGACATCCGTCTCGGCACCCGCCTGGAGTCCTGCGAACACCGGGTCGCGGTGCTCTCCGACGGTGACCGACTGCCCGCCAGGACCGTGGTCTGGACCGCCGGTGTCAAGCCGGCGCCCCTCCTCGCCGCGACCGGGCTGCCGCTGACCGAACGCGGCCGGCTGCGCACCGAGGCCACCTTACGGGTCGCCGGCACCGACGCGGCGTGGGCGGCCGGCGACGCGGCGGCCGTCCCGGACCTCACCGCCGACCGCCCTGGCACCGACTGCCCGCCCAACGCCCAGCACGCCGTCCGCCAGGCCCGCGTCCTCGCCGACAACCTCATCGCCGAACTGCGCGGGCGCCCGATCACCGAGTACCGCCACCGGTCCGTCGGCTCCGTCGCCTCCCTCGGCCTGCACCAAGGCGTCGCGCAGGTCTACGGCCGCAAGGTCAAGGGCTACCCGGCCTGGCTCCTGCACCGCGCCTACCACCTCAGCCGGGTACCCACCGTCAACCGCAAGGCACGCGTGCTCGCCGAATGGACGCTCTCCGGGCTCTTCAAACGGGAGATCGTCTCCCTCGGCTCCCTGGAACACCCGCGGGCCGAGTTCGAACTCGCCGCCGGACAGGACCGCGACCCCGACACCCTCTGATGCCGCCCACCCGCCGAACCCACTCCCGACCCCCCGGCGCCCCGCCCGAGCCCGCGCGATTCCCCCCGGGGCCGCCGTTCGGCCACACTGGATGTGTGACTACGCGTGCACCAGCACTGGCAAAGCGTGACAATAATGAGGAATCGGACGGTTGAACCTTACGCGTTGGGGCGCCCGGCTCCCCGGAACACAGCGACGCAGTGCCGTACCCGCAGCGCGCGGCAGGTCCGGCGAGCCCGTCACGGCCACCGCCACCCCAACGGCCGGGACCGCCCCCGGCACCCCGGGCAGCGCCGACCCCGCCGACTGTCTCCGGGTCCCGGGCCCCGGCACGGCGACCGGCACCGGCGAACCGTATGTCTCCGGCGTCCTCAGCCGGCTCCCGGCCCTCATCGCCGTCACCCACGGGCCCGCCCACCGCGTCGGCTTCGTCAACGACGCCTACACCGATGTCTTCGGCCCGCGCGGCACCGGCGCCCCGGCCCGCGACGCCCTCCCCGAACTCGACGAACTCGGCCTCCTCCCGCTGATGGACCAGGTCCACCGCAGCGGCAAACCGCGCACCGTCAAAGCCCGCAAGATCACCTGGGCGGACGGCTCCTCGCTCACCCGCCAGCGCTATTTCACTTTCACCTGCACCCCCGTCCAGGTCGACGACTCCGACCCCGAACGCCGCGGCGTCCTCGTCTTCGCCGCCGATGTCACCGACCAGGTCCTGTCCGCCGACCGCCTGCGTGAAAGCGAACGCCGCCTCCACGACACCGCCGTCACCCTCCAGCGCAGCCTCCTCCCGCAGGAACTCGAACAACCCGACGATCTCCGCGTCGCCGCGACCTACCAGCCCGGGGGCACCGACGCCGCGGTCGGCGGCGACTGGTACGACGTCATCACCCTCGGCGCCGGCCGCACCGCCTTGGTGATCGGCGACGTCATGGGCCGGGGCGTGCGCGCCGCCGCCGTGATGGGCCAGCTCCGCACCGCAGTACGCGCCTACGCCCGCCTCGACCTCCCGCCGCACGAGGTCATCCAGCTCCTCGACGGACTCGCCTCCGAGATCGACGCCACCCAGATCGCCACCTGCGTCTACGCCGTGCACGACCCCAGCGAGGGGCGCCTCTCCTACGCCAGCGCCGGTCACCTCCCCATCCTCATCCGCGACCCCGACGGCACCGTCCACCGGGCCGATGAACCCACCGGCCCGCCGCTCGGCACCGGCGGCTGGCTCCACACCTCCGGCACCGTCCCGCTCGGCCCCGGCTGCACCGCCGTCCTCTACACCGACGGCCTGGTCGAACGCCGCCATCAGGACATCGACGAGGGCGTCGACGCCCTCACCCGCGCCCTGGCCGGTGCGACCGGCTCACCCCAAGTGATCTGCGACCGCCTGATGCGCTCGCTCGGCGTCACCTCCGAACACGACGACGATGTGGCGGTCCTGGTCCTGCAGTACCCCGACCACACCGGCACCGACGCCGAGCTTTTCCGCAACGCCTCCCTCGAACTCCTCGGCGGCGTCGAGGCCGCACCCCGCGCCCGTGCCTTCGCCTCCGGGGTCCTCGCCTCCTGGCGCTTCCCCGTCGACCTGCGCGACCTCGGGGTGCTCGCCGCCAGCGAACTCGTCGCCAACTCCCTCAAGCACGGCTCCCCGCCGATGCGGCTCCGCCTGCGCCGCACCGACCGGCGCCTGATCATCGAGGTCACCGACGGTGACGACCATCTCCCGCGCCGCCGCCGTGCCGAACCCGGCGACGAGGCGGGCCGCGGCATCTCGATCATCGCCACGATCGCCTCCGGCTGGGGCTCCCGTCGCACCCCGGGCGGCGGCAAAGCCGTCTGGTGCGAGTTCGCCCTCCCGGAGTAGGGATCGCCGGGCCGTCCGACCCGCCGGGCTGCCGCTCGGGCGACCCTGCGGGCGGCGGGTGTCCGAGTGGCAGGCCCGGCGAACCGTCGGCGTCAGGCGGATATTCGCTCGGTGCCGGACGCCTCCGGCTGGACGGCAGTCGGGCTCGGCCCGGATGGTGCCGGCTCGGAGTGGGGGACGGAGCGGGCCACCACACGGGAGGGGTGCAGCGGACTGTCCTGGCTTGGCGTGACATGGCGGCCCATCAGGAGGGCTGTCACCGAGATGGCCAGGGAGGAGACCACCAGCATCGCTATGTACGCGGTGTACGCGTCGGCTGCGGCCAGCACGCCCGCCACGGCGGGGCCGAGGGCGAGGGCGAGCTGCTTCACCAGGGCGAAGGCCGAGTTGTACTGACCGACCATCCGGGCGGGGGCCAGGTCGGCCACCAGCGGGGCCACCGTCGGCGCCAGCATCGCCTCGCCGAGCCCGAAGAGCGCGTACGCCGAGATGATCGTGGCGACCGCCATGGCACGGCTGCCGTGCACGGCTCCGGACACCCCGGCCACCAGCCAGGCAACCGTCCAGACCAGGCCGACCAGAGCGATCACCCGGCTACGGCGCCGGTACTCGACCAGCCGCAGGACGACGAACTGCGCCAGCACGATCACCGCAGTGTTCGCCGCGAGCGCGATACCCAGCGTGGTCGGCGAGATCCGCGCGACCTCGACCGCGAACGCCGACAGGCCCGACTCGAACTGCCCGTAGCAGGCGAAGAACATCACGAACCCGAGCGCGCACACCATCACCATCGCCCGGTCCCGGAACAGTGCCCGCCAGCCTCCGGACGAGGGTTCGCCGTATTCGGTCCTGGCCGCCTTCTCCAGGCGCGGGGCACGCGGCAGTCGCACGGTGGCGACCACAGCGCCCAGCACCAGGAACATCATTGCCTCTGTGGCGAACAGGCGGATGAACGACGCCGGGTGAGCCGTGTCGACGAGGAGGCCGCCGGCCAGCCCGCCGAGGCCGAGACCCAGGTTGTTGAGGAAGAACTGGGTCGCGAAGGCACGTGAGCGCGTGAGCGTCGTGGAGCACCACACGATCATCGTGGCCAGCGCCGGCTGCACCACGGCGATCCCGGCACCCAGCGCTCCCGCCGCCGCCATGACAGCGGGCGCACTGCCGGAGAGACCCAGACCGAGGGAGCCGGAAGCCGCCAGCACCGTGCCCGACACAGCGACCGGTACCGGGCCTCGCCGGTCGATCAGGCGGCCGGTGAAGGGCAGCACGAAGAGTGCGGCGACGGCGAAGGCCGCGAGCGCCGCGCCTGCGATGCCCGCCCCCAGCCCGCGCACCTGCGACACGTAGACGAACGTGAAGGGCACGGTGAAGCCGTTGCCGAACGCGCTCAGGGCGTTCCCGATCTGGATCCGGCGCAGCGCTGCGCCCATGGCGGTGGTCACGCTCACCTCTCTTGGCAGGAAGTCTTCGAGGTGAAGACTTCAGAGTTAAAGTTCGAACCTAAAGATTACATAGCGAAGGCCTTTAGCGCAACGCTCTTTCGTGTCATACTCATTCCATGACCGCAGCCCCGGGTTCCTCCGGAGCTCCCCAGGAGCTGGACCTCGACGCTCAGATCGCCGCCTACCAGCGCGAGTTCCCCGAGGTGGACCCCCAAATAGAGAAGGTGGTCACGGCGCTGGGCCGGCTCAACCGCCGGATGAACGTGGCGTACGGCCGCCAGCTCGTCGACCTGGGCATCAGCAACTCCGAGTGGGAGGTGCTCAAGGCCCTCGTCGTGGTCGGCAAGCCCTACCGCCTCGGCCCTGGCGACCTCGCCAAGCGCCTCGGTCTCACCCCGGCCGCCATGACCCACCGCATTGACCGCATGGTCGCCGAGGGGCTGGTCACCCGGCAACGCGACGAGTCCAACCGGGTCCGCGTCATTGTGGAGCTGACGGACGAGGGCCGTGAGAAGTGGCTCCAGACCATGCGCCTCGCCGCCACTTTCGAGGGTGAACTCCTCAAGGACCTCACCCCCGTCGAACGGGCCGCCCTCGGCGAGATCCTGACCCGTCTCCTGCGCCGAGTGGAGTCCTCCCAACCGGACGGCGGCGGTCGCCTGGAAGACCTCGGCTGATCCGAGCCGGCCCTGGCCCGGATCAGCCGCCGGTCTTGACGCGATCCTTGATCAGCACGGGTTGACACTGGTGGGGGTGGTGCGTAGGGTTCTCCGGGTTGTCCGATGTGAGCGCCGGCTGTGGTCGGTCCCCGGGCGGCTATTCCGGTGGAACCTTTCGAGATCGATACGCGCGTGGTCGTGTGTGGTTTTGTTGTGTGTTTTTTCGGAATGTGTGTGG
>NZ_DATDBG010000091.1:0-65966 GCF_036524955.1 Streptomyces sp. | reverse complement strand
TCGAATTCCTCGGCCGCAACGACCACCAAGTCAAAATCAACGGCTACCGCATCGAACTCGGCGAAATCGAAACCCACCTCACCACCCACCCCAAGATCAAAGACGCCGTCGTCACCGCCACCGCCAACCACCTCACCGCCTACCTCACACCCACAGCCCCCGACCACGCCACAGACGACCTCATTGCCGACATCCGCCACACCCTGACCACCACCCTCCCCGACTACATGATCCCCCGCACCCTCACCCTCCTCGACACCCTCCCCCTCACCCCCAACGGCAAAATCGACCGCACCGCCCTCCCCACAGCCGTCGTCAGGACCGGCGCCGCTGGCTCCGACGAGCCGGCCGACCCCGACGGCGGGCAGCCGCGCAACGACATCGAACGACGGCTCCGCGATGTGTGGACGGCGGCGCTCGGCATCGAGACCTGCGGAATCCACGACGTTTTCGGAGATCTGGGCGGTGACTCGTTGATTGCTCTGCGGGTGATCAGCAAGGCGGCCGACAGCGGGCTGTCGATCACCCCGCGCCAGTTCTTCGAGCGCCCGACAATCGCGGAACTGGCACGGGTGGCCACAATCGCGGCGCCGCGTACGGCCGACGAGGCGGGGGCCGACGTGACGGGCGAGGCGGCGTTGCTGCCGGCGCAGGCCATGCTCCTGGCCGGCCTGGACGGTTCGGTGGCCCGTCACCACAATTACGCCCTTTTCTTCGAGCTCGACGAACCGATGAACAAAGTGGCGCTGCGCGTCGCGCTGCGTACGCTCGTGGCCCGGCACGACGCGTTCCGTACCGGCTTCGTTCACGGCACACAGGGGTGGCGGCAGCGGGTGGCGGCGGCCGACGACGTGGCGGCCGTTCCCCTGGAGTGGCTGGACCTCGCCGGGGTGCCCGAGGAGGAGCAGAGCCGGGTCATCGAGGAGGCCGCCGAGCGGGCGCAGCAGGGTTTCCGGCTGGAGGAGCCGCCGCTGCTGAGGGTGCTGTACTTCGACCGTGGCCGGGCGCGGCGGGCGGAGCTGCTGTTGATCGCCCACTGGCTGGTGGTGGACAACTTCTCGCTGCGGCTGGTGCTGGACGAACTGCTCACCGCGCACGCCCAGATCGCGGAGGAAGGTCAGGCGACGCTGCTGCCGCCCACGGTGCCGGCCGCGATGTGGGCACGGGAGCTGGCGGGCCTCGCCGGGCGGTCGGCGGCGGCCCCGGAGCTGGCGGGGACCCCGGAAGCGGCGCCGGGCCTTGGGCCGACCCGGCGGTCGGCGGTGCTCACCCACGAATCCGCGGTGGCGCCGGAGCCGGGCCGACTGTCGCGGCCTGGAACGACGTGGGGCGTGGCGCGGGAGGCGGCGACCCTCATCGAGGTGCTGGACGCGTCCGCGGTCGGCCGTTTGCGGGGGTTCGCGCGGGGGGCGGCGACCATGGGGGACGTGCTGCTCGCGGCGCTCGCCCGGTCCGCCCGCGCCTGCGGCTTCGGTAAGGCGATCCGGGTGGACGTCGACGGGCACGGTCGCGCGGCGGCGCTGCCCGGGGTGAGCGCGGTGGCCGCCGATCTGTCGCGTACGGTCGGCAGGCTGTCGGTTCGTTACCCGCTGGAGGTGCCGGCCGTGGCGGACTCGGCGGAGGCGGTGCGTACGGTGGTGGCGGTGCGTTCCGCCGTGCCGAACGGGGGCTTGGAGCACGCGCTGGCGGCGTACGGCGGGAGCGCGCACGCGGACGACACGCCTGTGCCCGCGGCGGACTTCGCGTTCAACTACCTGGGAGCGGTGGACGAGTTGTACGCGATACCGGGGCTGCGGCCGTCCGCTCACCGGCCGGGGCCGCTGGTGCACGCGGACACTCCGCTGCGGTACCGGTTCGAGGTGCTGTGCGGCACGGTCGACGGGGAGCTGCTGATCGGGCTCACTTGTCCGGCTGCGCAGCAGCCGGCGGCCAAAAAGCTGCTGGGCACCCTCATGACGGAGCTGAGCGGCCCCGACGGACGGGACGCCCCCGACCGCACCCAGTCGGCCCGCGGCTCCGCACTGGCCGCCACCTTCCGCCACTGGCTCTGACCCCGCCTCCGGGGCTCCCCCTACCTGGTCACCTCGGATGTTCGTGCTCGATGTGCTGCTGCCAGACCCCTGGCAGCGGATCAAGGCCCTCAAAGACGCGGCGTCCTTCGCCCGCCCGGGCGGCCATGTCGTGGTCGTCACCCGCTCTGCCGAGGAAATCACCCGGGGCCGCCGCGGACGGCGGCTGGACCGCCCACCACGACGGCTTCTGGTCCAGCCGGACCAAGGGGGACCTTCCAGCGGGGCATCACCGCGGAGGAGATCACCGTGCTCGCGCGGCGGGCGGGACTCGTTCCCGCCCGCGGTGCCGGAGCGACCTTGACCGACACCTGGACTGGTCGCGCTGCGCCGTCGACTCGGTCAGCGTCCAGGCGGCCGCCGTCGGTGAAGCCCGCGGTGGTGCCCCAGCCAGGGCGGGGACGGAATCGATCGGGGTCGGACCTGTTGGTTCGCTGTCTCACACGGTCCCTCCAGCACGACGAGGTACGCACAGGCAGTTCCGCTGCCCGCGTGGTGACGGAGCTGCGGTCCGATGTGGACGAGGTGCCGGTCTCCTGACGCACTCGTGGGGACACACTCCGGCTGGTGCACGGCGACGGGACCTCTGCCGGTGGGCAGGAGCCCGGGCTCCAGGCCTTGAGTGCATCACCACCCGTCACCGTGCACCGCTGTGAGGTTCTGAACGTTGCTCCCGCGGACGGGGTGGAACCTGCAGTGTCCGCTCCACCCCTCGATGCCTGGCTGCACGGGCCGCTCCCGCAAGGAACTTCCGCGGCTACGCCCGCGTCCGGCGCGAGCAGCGGCCACGAACCGGTCAGTGGCGCAACGGACGCACCCGTCACTCACACCGGGGCAACCGCGGGAGGCGGGACGAACATCAGCGTGAGCGGCGGCTCATTGACCTTCGGAGGCAGCCAGGTCAGCGGTGACCAGATCGGCGTGAGCGGCGGCCACGTCACCGGCGACGTCGTCATGGGCACGAAGATCGAGCAGCACTTCCGCTATGGGATGTCCGGCCACGTGTCCGGCGATATCCCCGCATCCGAACTGGAAGAGCGCGCCCGGGTCTTCGCGGGATACGAGGAGCTCGTGCACCCGCTCCTCGGACAGCTGCGCGAAGAGCGGGTCCTCGTTCTGTCGGGTGCGCCCTTCAGCGGTCGCCACAGTGCCGCCCTGCTGCTGCACGCCCTGGGGGCCGTACCCGTGCGCGCCCTCGACCCGAAGACCAAGCCCACCGCGCTCAAGGACGAGGTGACAGGCACGTCGCTGGGCTACCTGGTCACCGACCTGGTGGCGAGCCGGGACAGTCCGCTGCGCAACATCGATGTCTGGGCCGTGCGGGACGAACTGGAGAACAAGAACGCCTACCTGGTCGTCACGGTCGATCTGTACGCCGTCCTGCACGGCGTCAGTGCTGTCGAGTGGCAGCCGCCGTCCCCGGAGGCTGTCCTCCGCTCCCATCTTCATGCCCTGGTGGACGATCCGCCGCGGGAAATGGAGCTTCTCGCTCTGCCTGCCGCTCGCGACTTCCTCGCCCACGAGAACCACCAGCTGCGCGAGGCAGCCGTGTTCGCGAAGGCGCTGGCCGGCCACGCCCGCTGGCCGCCGTGGCCCGTCGGGCCCGAACATTCCGGCGACGGCGAGGCCGTGCTCGCTCTGTCAAGCCATTTGCCCCAGCCGAAGCGTCCGTCGAGGTCGTAGCAGTTAACGGGGTCGGCGGTGCAGTACTCGTAGGCGTTGGCATCGCCGCCCGCGATGGGGTCGGTCTGAAGAAAGCGGCCGGTGGTTGGGTCGTAGAGGCGCACGCCCATGAGGTGGCGCCGGTGGGGGTTTCGGACGACCGTTGCCCGCCGCTGCCGGGTAGCCCCGTCACGCCCTCCACCTCCGCGGGCTGCCGGGGTGTCAGCCATGGGCGGCTGTCGCGTGGGCGCCCACCAGGCGGGCGCGGACAAGAGCGCCTTGTTCGCCGGTGGTGCCGGCGGTGTCGAAGGGGGTGGCCAGGACCAGGGCGGCGGCACCCTGGGCCCAGTTGCGGTCGTCCCAGCGGCCGGCCTCGATGGTGATGCCACGGCGAGAGGGGTAGAGGTGGGCGGCCAGCGAGGGCTCGAAGCCGGGGAGCCAGTACCGCCAGACGGTGGTGCCCTCGCCGAAGAGGACGACGGTCTCCGGGTCGATGATGCTGATCAGAGTCGCCACGGCCCGGCCGAACACCTCGCCGGCCTCCCTGAACAGCCCCAGCGCTGCGGCGTCGCCCTCGTCCGCCGCGGTCCGCAGGTCGCTGATGCCCTGGCCCGGATCCAGCAGACCGGACTCCAGGGCGCGGGCCACCAGAGCGCGGTCACCGATGACCGCTTCGAGGCAGCCCTCGTTGCCGCAGACGCAGGCGTACCGCGGGCCGGCCAGCCCGGTGGGGGTGTGGCCGAACTCGCCAGCATCCCCGTGGGCGCCGCGGAAGACGGTTCCGCCGGCGACGATGGCCGCGCCGACGCCCACACCGATCGTGATGACGAGGAAGTCGCGGTGGCGCTGTCCCCGCCCGTAGAGCCGCTCCGCGACCGCGAGCGCGTTGACGTCGTTCTCCACCAGTACGGGCAGGCCCAGCCCGACCCGCATCCGGCGGCCCAGTGGCAGGTCGTGCCAGCCGAGGATGTGCGCGTTGACGATCCCCTCGGCCTGCTCGTCCACACCGCCGGGAACCGCGAAGCCGACGCCGAGCAGAGTGTCCCGGGCGGAGCCAAGGCCGTCGATGACGCCGAGCAGCACGTCGGTCAGGGTGCCCAGCGCGTCGGCCGACGTCGGGTCGTAGGAGCGGGCGCACTCGTAGAGGACCGTGCCGTCGAGCCCGGTGTCGACGACCGCGAGGTGGTCCGGGGTGATCTTGACGCCCAGGGCGTGCGGGGCCGAGCCCACCAGGCCGAGGAGCTGCGCGGGACGGCCACCGCGTGAGGGCGCCGGGGCCAGCTCCTCGATCAGATCCTGGCGGAGCAGGTCCTTCGTGGTCTGGGTGATGGTCGCCGGGCTGGTCCCGAGCCGCTCCGCGATCTCCGTGCGCCCCATCGGGCCGTTCACGCCGAGCAGGGCGAGCACCGCCGCGCGGTTCAGGTCGCCCGGCCGGGACACGGGTACCTGTCGACTCACCCGATCTCCCTTTCTCCGAACATGAAAAAAGTGCAGCCTGCCAAGAGTGCGCGACCCTGCCGACACAGCCTCGATTCCTGCGCACCATCGTATCCCACCAGCCCGTCCAGGCGGCGGAACAGCCCGTGGCCCCCCCGCCGCCACCGAACCCCTTGACGTGACCGAAACTCACACCTAGTTTCTACGACATCAAAGAAACGCAGGTGAAACCTTCGGCGTGAGGCGAAACATCTCCCCGCCGCCGGGCCTCGCACCCTGTTCGACCACCTGGAGACGACGATGTTCACCAGCCGCTCAATCGTGCTCGCCACCGCGGCGGCCGCCATGGGAAGCCTGCTGCTCGCCGGCTGCGGAGGCGGCTCCGGCTCGGGGTCTGCCTCGGACGGCAAGACCCTCAGGCTCTGGCATTTCGAGGCGCCCGACAGTGCCATGGGCGTGGCTTGGCAGGAGGCCATCAAGGAGTTCAAGGCCAGCCACCCCGGTGTGACGGTGGAGTTCGAGGCGAAGGGCTTCGAGCAGATCCAGAAGACCGCCCCGATGGTGCTCAACTCCGACGCCGCGCCGGACGTGATGGAGTACAACAAGGGCAATGCCACCACCGGCCTGTTGTCCAAGCAGGGCCTGCTCACCGACCTGGCGCCCGTCGCGCAGCAGAAAGGCTGGGACAAGGCCCTCGCGCCCAGCCTGAAGACCACCGCGACCTACGACGACCGGGGCGTCATGGGCTCCGGCAAGTGGTACGGCGTACCCAACTACGGCGAGTTCACCACCGTCTACTACAACAACGACCTGTTCAGGAAGTACGGCATCCAGGTCCCGAAGACGTTCGACGAGTTCATCGCCGCTTTGGACGCCTTCAAGAAGAAGGGCGTCACCCCGCTCGCCAACGCCGGCGCGGAGTACCCGGCTTCGCACTACCTCTACCAGCTCGCACTGTCCAAGGCCGATCAGTCCTGGGTGGACGCCTACCAGCGCTACACCGGCGAGGTCGACTTCCACGACGCAGCCTGGACGTACGCGGCGCAGACCTTCTCCGACTGGGTGAAGAAGGGATACATCGCCAAGACGTCCTCGGGACTCAAGGCGGAGGACGCGGGCACCCAGTTCTCCTCCGGGAAGTACCCGATCTTCTTCTCCGGGAGCTGGTGGTTCGGCCGCTTCCAGCAGCAGGCGAAATTCGACTGGGGAACCTTCCCCTGGCCGGGCAGCACCAAGACGCTCGGGTCCAGCGGCAACCTGTGGGTCGTGCCGAAGAACGCGAAGAACAAGCAACTGGCCTACGACTTCATCGACATCACCATGAAGAGCCGTATCCAGCAGGTACTGGCAGGCGCGGGCGGCCTGCCTGCGGTCAGCGGTGTCAGGGCGTCCGACCCCAAGACGCTGGCGTTCATCAACCAGTTCGACGCTCAGACAGCCAAGAACGGCCTCGGCTTCTACCCGGACTGGCCGGCTGCGGGCCTGTACGACGTGCTCGTCTCGCAGACGCAGAAGCTGATCAACGGCAGTTCCTCGCCGGACAAGGTGCTCAGCGCGCTGCAACGGGCCTACGACGACGGCGTGCCCGCCAAGTAACCCGTCTCCCTCACCCGGCAGCCCCACCACTGCCCGCCCGACGCCGCGCGGAGCGCACACCGACACCCGGACCCGTACCCCCGGAAAGGCACACCTCCATGTCACGCTCACCCCTGCTGACTGCGGCATCAGGGAGACCGGAAAGGGCTCGCGGAGGCCCCGGCGGCCCGGACCGGCCGGGCGCCGTTCCGGAGCCGTCCCGCCGGAAGAGCCGCACGGCGAACCGGGAGCAGGCGTCGTACGCACTCTTCCTGATCCCGAGCGCGCTGGCCTTCCTCGCCGTCATCGGCGTGCCGTTCTGCATGAACATCGGCTGGAGCTTCACCGAGTGGTCGGGGGTCGGCAGCCCGAAGTGGATCGGCCTGGACAACTACCGCACCCTTTTCGGGGACGGCGAGTTCTGGGACTCCTTCCAGCACAACGTGTACCTGATCGTCGCCATGGCGATCGTCCCCACGGTGATCGGCCTGGTCCTCGCGGCCGGGCTGTTCGACTTCGTCGGCAAGAAGTTCGGTCCGCGCACCGCGAGCGTGCTGCGCGCCTGCTTCTACCTGCCGCAAATCCTGCCGATCACGGTGGCTGGCATCGTGTGGAGCTGGATCCTCGCCCCGGAGGACGGCGCGGTCAACTCCCTGCTGGGCAAGGCCGGTCTTGGCTCCTGGCAGCAGGACTGGCTCGGTGACCCGGAGTTCGCGCTCTACAGCGTCATGGCCGTGATGGTGTGGGTGCAGATCGGCTTCCCGCTGGTGGTGTTCATGGCCGGACTGCAACGTGTCGACCCGGCCCTGTACGAGGCCGCCGCGCTCGACGGTGCCTCGTGGTGGCGGCGCTTCTGGCATGTCACCATCCCGCAGATCCGGCCGGAGATCTCCGTGGTGCTGCTGTGGTGCACCATCGCGGCCCTGAAGGTCTTCGCGCCGATCTACGTCCTCACCAAGGGCGGCCCGGGCGGCGCCACCGACGTCCCCTCGTACTTCGCCTACCAGAACTTCTTCGAGAAGACGCAGGTCGGCTACGGCGCCGCCATCGCCACCGTTCTGACGGTGATCATCGCGGTGCTCACCGTGGTCTTCCTGCGCATCCAGAGCGCCCGTGCGGACGAGGAGAACTGACCGTGGCCACCCTGTCGTCAACCAATCCCGCCCCGGTCGCGGGCCCCGTACGTCCCCGATCCCGTCGCGACCCGGGCAGGTTCGTCGTCCTGGCCGGACTGGTCGTTCTGGCCGTGGCGATGCTCGCGCCGTTCGCCGTCGTCGCTCTGAACGCGGTCAAGACACCGTCGGACTACGCCGCGCACGGCCCGCTGGGCCTGCCGCACGCCATCTCCTTCCAGGGGCTGAGCGACTTCTGGAACCGGGTCGACTTCGGGCAGAAGCTGTTCAACAGCGCCCTGATCAGCGGAAGCGTCGCCGTGATCGCATGCGCGCTGTCCCTGCTGAACGCGTATGCCCTCGGCATCGGCCGGATCAAGGGCCGGGTCGCCCTGCTGATCATGTTCATCATGGCGCAGACGCTGCCGCAGGAAGCGCTGGTGTACCCGCTCTACTACCTGTCCAAGCAGGTCGGCCTGTACGACACCCGGCTGAGCGTGATCATCGTGTTCTCAGTGATCCAGAGCGCGTTCGGCACCTACCTGCTCACCTCGGTCCTCGGCTCCTTCCCGCGGGAGGTCCTGGAGGCAGCGAAGCTCGACGGCGCCGGCAAGTGGGACGTGCTGTGGCGGATCGTCCTGCCGGTCAGCCGGCCGACGCTCGGCGTGCTGCTGGTCTTCTTCTTCATCTGGACGTGGAACGAGTTCTTCCTGCCGATGGTGATGCTGCTGTCCAACGGCAACCAGACCGTCTCGGTGTCGCTCGGGGTCCTGCAGGGCCAGAACATGATGGACGCCACGATGACCAACGCCTCGGCTCTGCTGGGCATCCTGCCCGCGATCCTCTTCTTCCTGATCTTCCAGCGGACGCTGACCCGGGGCATCACCGTGGGCGCGGTCAAGTGACCGGCCCCCGTACCCCGGCCGTTCCGCCCGCCTGTTCCGCGACCGCGTCCCGAAAGGCCGCCATGCCCGGCACGTCCACGCCTCCCGCCGAGTGGTGGAAGAGCAGTGTCGTCTACCAGATCTACCCGCGCAGTTTCAGCGACAGCGACGGCGACGGAATCGGCGACCTGCCCGGCATCATCGGCAGGCTTGACTACCTCAAGCTGCTCGGCGTCGACGTCGTCTGGCTCTGCCCGGTCTACCCCTCACCGGGCGACGACAACGGCTACGACATCAGCGACTACTACGGCATCAACCCCGAGTTCGGCACCCTTCAGGACTGGGACCGGCTGCGCGACGGCCTGCACGAGCGCGGCATGCGGCTGGTGATGGACCTGGTCGTCAACCACACCTCGGACGAGCACCCGTGGTTCGCGGAGGCCGCCCGCGCCGCCGACTCCCCGCGCCGGGACTGGTACATCTGGCGCCCCGGCGCGCCGGACAGCCCGCCCAACAACTGGCGTTCGTCGTTCTCCGGCCCCGCCTGGGCGTACGACGAGCGGACCGGCGAGCACTACCTGCACTTGTTCAGCCGCCGCCAGCCCGACCTGAACTGGGAGAACCCCGAGGTACGGGCGGCCGTCCACGACGTCATGCGGTGGTGGCTGGACCGGGGCGCCGACGGCTTCCGGATGGACGTCATCAACTACATCTCCAAACAGCCCGATCTGCCGGACAATCCGGAGACCGGCTCCGACGGCCTGGGCGCCTTCGGCCCGTACGTCTACGACGGACCGCGCGTGCACGAGTACCTGCGGGACATGCACGAGAAGGTCCTGGCGGGGCGTGACGTGATGACCGTCGGTGAAATGCCCGGCGTCACCCTGGAGGAGGCCCGCAAGTACACCGCGCCCAGGCGCCGCGAACTGAACATGGTCTTCCAGTTCGAGCACGTCGACCTCGACGACGGCCCCGGCGGGAAATTCGATCCCGTGCCCGTACCGCTGCCCGTGCTCAAGCACTCGTTCAACCGGTGGCAGCAGGGACTCGGGGCGGACGGCTGGAACAGCCTGTACTGGAACAACCACGACCAGCCCCGGGTCGTCTCCCGCTTCGGCGACGACGGACCCCACCGGGTCGCATCGGCCAAGATGCTCGCCACCGTGCTGCACCTCATGCGCGGCACCCCGTACATCTACCAGGGCGAGGAACTGGGCATGACCAACGCCCGCTTCGCCTCCATCGACGACTGCCGCGACATCGAGTCGCTCAACTACTACCGGGCCGCCGTCGGAAGTGGCCTGGTGACCGCCGAACAGGCCCTGGCCGGAATCGCCCGGCGCGGCCGGGACAACGCCCGCACCCCGATGCAGTGGGACGCCTCCCCCCAGGCCGGCTTCACCACCGGCACCCCCTGGATCGCGGTCAACGGCAACTACAAGGAGATCAACGCCGAAGCCGCGGTGGCCGACCCCGCATCCGTCTTCCACCACTACCGGCGGCTGATCCAGCTCCGCAAGACCCACCCGGTCGTCGTGCACGGCACCTTCGCTCCGCTGCTGCCCGACCACGAGGCGCTGTACGCGTACACCCGCGTCCTCGGTGACCAGCGGCTGCTCGTCCTGGCCAACTGGACCGGCGAGCCGGTCACCGTCCCCCGCGACCAGGTGCCGTCCGTCTCCGGCGCCGAACTGCTCCTCTGCACCTACGACCCGGCGTCGCCCTTCGGTGAACTCCAGCCCTACGAGGCGCAGGTGTACCTCGGCACGATCTGACCGTCCTCGATCACCGGGCATCCCCCCACGCCCCGCCGCCCGGACAACCCCCCATCCATCACCACACGCTCACAAAGGAGTGACCGTGGTCCCGTACGACATGCCCCCCACCGTTCCCCCCACCCGAAGAAGCCTGATCAAGGCGGCCGTGGGCGTCAGCCTGGCAGCCGGCGCCTCCGCCCTCGGACTGCCCCGCCCGGCCGCCGCGCTTTCCGCGGCGGGCTCCAGCACACTGGCGCAGTCCTTCACCAACCCCTTCGTCCTGCCGCCCGACGACGGCTACTACGACGAGACCTACCGGCCGCAGTTCCACTTCAGCGCCGAGAAGAACAAGATCAACGACCCCAACGGGCTCGTCTACTACGGCGGCGAGTACCACCTCTCCTACCAGTACAACCTCTTCCAGGCCGTCCACTGGGGCCACGCGGTCAGCACCGACCTGGTGCACTGGACGCACCTGCCGCCCGCGCTCCTCCCCGACGCCATCGGCCAGATCTGGTCCGGCTCGTCGGCCGTCGACTGGAACAACACCAGCGGACTGCAGACCGGCAGCGAGAAAGTGCTGGTCTCCGTCTTCACCTACTCCGAGCACGTCGGACACGCACAGTCCCAGGGACTGGCGTACAGCAACGACCGCGGCCGGACCTGGACGATGTACGCCGGCAACCCCGTCCTCCCCAACCCCGGCAAGCCGGACTTCCGCGACCCCAAGCTGTTCTGGCACGCCCCCACCGGCCGCTGGATCATGGTGCTCACCGGCGGCGACCACCTGGACTTCTACACCTCCCCCAATCTCAAGCAGTGGACCTACGCCCGCAGCTGGGGCGCCGGGATCGGCGCGCACGGCGGCGCCTGGGAGTGCCCCGACCTGTTCGAGATAACCGTCGACGGCACCACCACCAAGAAGTGGGTGCTGTCGGTGAGCGTCACCAGCGGCGCCCCGGCGGGCGGCGGCGGCATGCAGTACTTCACCGGCCGCTTCGACGGCACCACCTTCGTGAACGACAACCCGCCCGGCACCGTGCTGTGGCAGGACTACGGCAAGGACTACTACGCGGGCGTCACCTGGAACGACATCCCGGCCACCGACGGACGGCGGCTGATGATCGCCTGGGCGGACAACTGGCAGTACCGCGACGACTCGCCGACCGCACCCTTCAACGGTCAGCTCTCCCTGATCCGGGAGCTGCGGCTGAAGAAGTACCCGGAGGGGCTGCGGCTGGTCCAGAACCCCGTCGCCCAGTACACCGCTCTGCGCGGCACCGCGCAGAGCTGGCAGAACCAGACGATCTCACCGACCACGGCCAACCTGCTGTCCGGCGTCCAGGGCGACCGCCTGGAGATCGTCGCCGAATTCGCCGTGAACACCGCCACCGCCACCGACTTCGGCATCAAGGTCCGCACCGGCGCGACCCAGTCCACCTCCGTCGGGTACGACCGGACAGCCGCCCGCATGTACGTCGACCGGACACAGTCCGGCCTCGTACCGAACCCGACCGGGAACCAGCCCAACGCCAACTGGCCGAACCGCGCCAGCGCCCCCCTCACAGCGGTGAACGGCACCGTGAAGCTGCGCATGTTCGTCGACCGGTCGCTGGTGGAGCTGTTCGGCAACGACCGCGAGCAGATCACCGAGCGCATACTGCCCGACCGCGGCAGCCTGGGCCTGCAGACCTACGCGGTCGGCGGCCAGGTCAAGCTCACCTCGCTGACGGCCTACCAGCTCGGCTCCACCTGGCCGGCCACGAGTCCCGTCACCTCCACGGGTGTGTCCGCCTGGACGACGGTACGCGGCGCATGGGCCGACACCATTGCCGGCATACAGGGATCGGCCGACGACGACGGCTTCCTGCTCTCCGACCGCACCGGCAGCGACCTCAGCCTCTCCGCCGACATCACCGTCATGGGCGTACTCCCCGGCAACCCCGTGCCCATCCAACAGGAAGCGGTCGGCGCTCTGATGATCCGCGCCGACGCGACGGCCACCCGGGGCTACGTCGCCAACATCGACGCGGCGAACGACTCGGTGCGCCTGTTCAGGTTCAACGGCGACGGCACGGCCACCACCCTTGGCCAGTACGCCACGCCCATCGCCACCAACACCGCGTACAACCTGCGGATCACGGCCAGCGGCAGCAGCATCCAGGTGTACCTCGGCGGTGTACGCGTCATCGATGCCGTCGACACCGTCTTCCGCGGTGGGTACTGCGGCCTGAACGTCTGGAACGCGGCCACTCTCTTCAAGAACATCGCCTGTGCCGTCACCGCCGACTTCGCCACCAACCTCAGCGGCTGGCAACCCACCGGCGGCACCTGGACCTACACCGCGCAGGGCATCTCCGGCAGCGCCCCCGGCGACGCCTTCCTGATGTCGGCGGAGACGGCACGGGACTTCGTCTACCAGGCCGACTTCACCATCTCCGCGGCCGGCGGCGCCCGGGCCGGCACCCTGGTGTTCCGCGCCAACGCCGACGCCTCGCAGGGCTACGGCGTCAACGTCGACGCCGGCGCCGACTGCGTCACCTTCTTCAAGTGGGGGAACGGCGGCGGCGTCATCTCCCGCTACACCGCCGTCATCGACACGGGAACGACCTACCGGCTGCGGGTGGAGGCCACCGGGCCGGACTTCCGCGTCCTGCTCAACGACAACGTGGTGATCACCGCGTCGGACCCCACCTATGGGCAGGGGCGGCTCGCCCTGAACGTCTACAACTCCACGACGGTGATCCAGAACGCCGCCCTGTGGCGTGCTCCCGTGGGCCAGCAGCCCCTGACCGGCGCGTGGACGGAACTCACGGACGGCTGGCAGGGCGAGGCGTCCGGCGACGGCTTCCTGATGTCCGCCGAATCCGCCGCGGACCTCACCTACGAGGCGGACGTACGGATCAACGGAACGGTCGGCGGCAAGGGCGCCGCCGCCCTGGTGTTCCGCGCCAACAGCAACGCGACGCAGGGCTACGTCGCCAACATGGACGCTCTCAACGACGTCGTCACCCTCTTCACCTTCAACGGCGACGGCTCCACGACCGTACTGAAACGCCACTTTTACTCGATCGACCTCGATCGCACCTACCGCCTGGGGATACGCGCCCGCGGCACCGGCATCCTCGTCCTGCTCGACGGCGAGGTGGTGATCGACGTGCGGGACACCCGGTACAGCACAGGTCTGCTCGGACTGAACGTCTGGAACAGCCGCGCCACGCTCCGGGACATCACCTTCGCACCGCTGACCTGAAAGGAAAGGCCCCCGCATGATCACCGTCATCGGCGAGGCACTCGTCGACCTCGTCCCCGCTCCCGGCGGAAACCTCACCCCCTGCCCCGGCGGCGGCCCCTACAACGCGGCGCGCACCATGGCCCGGCTCGGCCGGCCGGTCCGCTTCGCCGGACGGCTGTCCACCGACGGCTTCGGGGCACTGCTGCGGGCCCGGCTCGGCGAGGACGGGGTGGAGGTGCCGGCGGCGCTGGCCACGCCGGCACCCACCACACTGGCCCTGGCTGGCATCGCCGATGACGGATCGGCCTCGTACACCTTCTATACAGACGGCACGTCGGCGCCCGCGCTCGACGCCGCGCGACTGCGCCAGGCCCTCGGCGCGGTGGACGGAGCGCTCCACGTCGGCTCGCTCGGCCTGGTACTTGAGCCGATGGCGACCGCGGTGGAGGAGGCCGTACTGGGGGCGGCGGCCACGACTCTGGTGTTCCTGGACCCCAATTGCCGCCCGGCCCTGATCGACGACCCGGCCGCGTACCGGGACCGGATCACGCGGGTCCGCCGCCGCGCGGACGTCGTCAAGGCCAGCGACGAGGACCTGCGGTGGCTGCGCCCCGGCCGGGATCCGCTCGCCACGGCCCGGGACCTGCTGGCCGAGGGACCCGCCGCCGTGCTGCTCACCCGCGGTGCCGCGGGCGTGACGGTGGTCAGCGGCTCCGGCGTCCAGGAGGTCCCCGCCCCGAAGGCCGAGGTGGTCGACACGGTGGGGGCGGGCGACGCCTTCGGGGGCGCCTTCCTCGCCTGGTGGACCCACCACGGGCTGGGGCGCGCCGACCTGCACCGACCGGACCTGCTGCGGGCTGCGGCCACGTTCGCCTGCACGGTCGCGGCCCGCACCTGCGAAGTGGCGGGCGCGCAACCACCCCGGCTGGCCCAACTGGCGCAGGGCTTCTGAGGGGGCGGCGATGAGCGTCCCATGCCCGGGTGCGGGCGTCCGCTCGGGTGCCTCCACGGACCTGTGTACGTGCGGCGTCAGGCGGTGGCGATCCGCCGGTCCGGGGCGATCGCGGTGCTGCCGCGCACCACCAGCTCGGGTTCGAACAAGATCTCCTCGCCCCGGTCCTTGGCGCCGGTGAGCTGACTGCCCAGCAGCCCCACGGCAGCAGAGCCGAGGGACTCCACCGGCTGCCGGATCGTGGTGATCGGCGGGCTGACCGCGGACATGAAGGTCGAGTCGTCGTACCCGATGACGGACACGTCGCGGGGCACGTCCAGACCGAGCCGGTGGGCGGCGCGCACGACGCCGAGCGCCATGACGTCGCTGGCGCAGATGACGGCCGTGGCGCCCCGCTCCAGCAGCCGGCCACCGGCGGCGAAGCCCCCCTCGATGCTGTACATCGACCGCTCCACCAGAAGCGCGTTCCCGGTGACGCCGTGGCGCTCGCGCATCAGGCGTTCGAAGGCGGCGAACTTGCGGTGGCCCGGGACGTGCTCGTCGTCGGAGATGGCCAGCCCGATGCGCTGGTGCCCCAGTGTGCTGAGGTGGCCCACGGCCAGTTCGACAGCGGCCAGGTCGTCGGTGGAGACCGTGGTCAGTGACAGCTCGTCCACGGTCCCGTTCACCGCCACCATCGGCAGGCCGTGGTCCCGGATGCGCCGGTAGTGGTCGAGGTCCTGCTTTTCGACCGCGTGCAGACCGCTGACGAAGACGAAGCCCGACGCGTTGATCGCCAGCAGCATGTCGACGGTGGCCGCCTCGGACATCCCGCCGGACTGGGTGACGCAGATGACCGGCGTGAGCTCGCGCTGGGTCAGTGCCCCGCCGATGACCTCGGTGAAGGCCGGGAAGACCGGATTGCGCAGATCCGGGACGACCACGCCGACCAGGCGCAGGCGGTGCCCGCGCAGCATGGTGGGCCGCTCGTAGCCGAGCGCGTTCACCGCAGCCAGAACAGCGGCTCTCGTCGACTCCGCCACTCCCGGCTTGTCGTTGAGTACCCGGCTCACCGTCGCGCGGCTGACCCCGGCGTGTTCTGCGACCTGATCCAGACGACTACGCATGTCGCAACGATATCGCAACGCGCGTCAACCCACCGCAACGCTTGACCGCGCTCACTCGGCCGACGAGGCATCTGAAGTTCATTGCGAACCCCCTGAAACCGTTGCAGATAGCGGGGGATGCCACGTTGGTATCGACCAGCTGGGATGAG
This sequence comes from Streptomyces sp., assembly GCF_036524955.1. Classification (GTDB taxonomy): domain Bacteria; phylum Actinomycetota; class Actinomycetes; order Streptomycetales; family Streptomycetaceae; genus Actinacidiphila. The sequence continues at coordinate 50,028 of NZ_DATDBG010000091.1, read as the reverse complement.
AATTTGCGTCACTGATCTGTTCTCTGTGTCGCAATCACATGTTACGTTCGTGCGAACCACGACGGTGACTCACGTCACGTTTGGAGATGCACCATGATCAAGAGACGTTGCGCGATCGGCGTCCTGGCCGGCACGTTGGCATCGCTGGCCTTGGCTCCGCTCGCCGCGTGCTCGGCCAAGCCGGCCGCGGGCCATGGCCCGGTTGAGATTCCGTTCTGGTCCAACCAGGCGGGCGCCGGTCCCGCCGAGACCAAGAACATGAAGACCATGATCGCGGACTTCAACGCGAGCCAGACCTCGTACAGGGTGACCTGGCGGACGTATCCGTTCGACTCGTACAACACCACCGTGCAGAGCGCAGCCGCCGCCAAGAAGCTGCCGTGCCTGCTGGCGGTGGATCAGCCGGTCGTGCCGAACTGGGCCTGGGCGGGCTACCTCGCGCCGCTCGACCTGCCCAAGGAGCTCACCGGCCAGCTCATCCCGGGTGCCCGCGGTGAGTACGACGGCAAGGTCTACTCGGTCGGTTACTGGGACGCCGTGCTGTCGGTGATGGCCCGCAGGTCGGTACTGAAGACGTACGGCATCCGCGTCCCCACCCTCGCCAAGCCCTGGACCGGGCAGGAGTTCGACGCGGCGCTGGCCAAGATCAAGACAGGCGGGACGTACAAGGCCCCGCTGATCCTCGGCGACCCCAGCGGCAACGGCGCCTCGTACCCGTTCCCGCCGATCCTTTCGAGCTTCGGCGGCGACCTGATCGACCGCGGTGACTACCAGAGCGCCAAAGGCGTGCTCGACGGCCCGGCGGCGCAGGAGTTCGGCACGTGGATACAGGGCCTGGCGAAGCGGGGGCTGATCAGCACCTCCACCGCCCAGGGCAGCCCGTTCCTGGACGGCACCGTCGCCATGGCCTGGAACGGCAACTGGGACGCGACCGCAGCACTGGCCAAGTACGGCGACGACATGCTCTTCCTGCCCCCGCCGGACTTCGGCCACGGCATCAGGACCGCCGCCGGAAGCATCGGCTTCGGCGTGACCACCGGCTGCACCGCCGAGCAGAAGCGCGGTGCGCAGCAGTACCTGAAGCTGACGCTCGACCCGAAGTACATCGCGAGGTTCAGCACCACGCAGGGCGTCGTCCCCTCGACGGCCGCAGCGGCGTCAATCGCCAAGGACTACGCCCCCGGCGGCCGGCTGTCGGTCCTGACCGAGCTGACGCAGAAGCACGCGCAGGTCCGGCCCGCCACCCCGGCATTCCCCGTGATCGACACCGTCTTCAACAAGGCGGTCGGCGACATCATCGCCGGTGCCGACGTGAAATCCACGCTGAGCCGAGCGGCCTCGGACATCGACCGGAACATCTCCTCCAACCACGGCTACCGGTCCCGATAGCCCCAGGCCGCGTGCTTCCGCCGGCGCTCACCGAGCGCCCGGCCGGCACCTCGGGAGAACCATGACCATGACGCGCACCCCACCCGTCCCGTCCCGTTCGGGTACCGCCCCGTCCCAGGCCGCGCCCTCTCCGGACCGCCGTCTGCGCAACCGCATGCGCCGCCGGGAGCAGCGGGCCGGCTGGCTGATGGCGGCACCCGCCCTCATCCTGCTCGGACTCTTCCTCCTCCTGCCCACCGTGCTCGGATTCCTGCTCAGCTTCACCGACGCCCGGCTGGTGTCCCCGAACGCACCCCGCTTCATCGGCCTGGACAACTTCAGCCGGGCCTTGTTCGACGACAGCGTCCTGCACCGCTCCACCGTGAACACCCTCTACTTCGCGGCCGTCGTGGTGCCGCTGCACTCCGCACTCGCCCTGGTACTGGCCTTGCTGGTCAACACGCGGATGCGCGGCACCACCCTGCTGCGGACCGTCTACTTCCTGCCGGTGGTCACCTCGATCGTGGCGATCTCGGTGGTGTGGCGCTTCATGTACGCCGAAGACGGCCTGGTCAACTCGATGCTGTCGACCTTCTCCGGCAGCATCCTGCAGGGCTCGGACTGGCTCGCCCACTCCGGTACCGCCATGCCGGCCGTCATGCTGATGTCGATCTGGCAGGCCGTCGGCTTCCACATGATCATCTGGCTGGCCGGACTCCAGGCCATCCCGGAGTATTTGTACGAGGCCGCCACCCTGGACGGAGCCGGCACCTGGCAGAAGTTCCGGCACGTCACCTGGCCCGGACTGCGCCCGACGCTGATCCTCGTGGTCGTCACCGAGACGATCGGCGCGCTCGGCGTCTTCATCCAGATCAACGTGATGACGCACGGCGGACCCGTGGACTCCACGTCCACGATCATCTTCCAGACCTTCCAGCAGGGCGTCAAACAGCAGGACATCGGCTACGCGTCGGCGATCTCCCTGCTCTTCTTCGTCCTCGTCCTGGCCATCTCGCTGGGCCAGGGCGCCTGGTCCAGGCGAAAGGCGTGAACACCGTGGCCACCGCACACACTCCTGACCGCAGGAACCGCCACAACCGCAGCCGGCTGCTGCTCTACGTCCCGATGGCGCTACTCGCCCTGTTCTTCGCGCTGCCCATCGAGTTCCTGGTGGTCTCCAGCTTCAAGTCCGACGGGCAGATCTTCCACGACCTCAAGGGCGGGCTGACCGCGTTCCTGCCCACCGGCCGCCTGTCGCTGGACAACTACCGGGGCGTCCTGGACCGCGTCCCCGTCGGCCGGTTCTTCCTCAACACCGCGTTCATCGCGCTCTGCACGGTCGTGATCGGCCTGGTCGTCAACAGCATGTGCGGCTTCGCGCTGGCCCGGATGCGCTGGCGCGGGCGCGGCGCGGTGCTCGCCCTGATCGTCGCCACGCTCATCGTGCCCTTCGACACCATCGCCGTGCCGCTGCTCTTCGAGGTGACCAAGCTGCCCGCGGTGCAGTTCAACGGCTGGCAGTACTACCCGACCCTCACCACCGGCTGGCTGGACACGTACTACGTGCAGATCCTTCCGTTCGTCGCCAACTCGTTCTCCGTCTTCCTGTTCCGCCAGTACTTCACCTCCATCCCGGAGGAGCTGGACGAGGCCGCACGCGTCGACGGCGCGGGCTGGTTCACCATCTACCGGCGGATCATCGTGCCGCTCTCGGGACCGGTCTTCGCCACCGCCGCGATCCTGACGTTCCTGCCGGCCTGGAACCAGTACCTCTGGCCGCTGATGGCCACCCAGGACGAGTCGCTGCGCCCGATGAACGTCGGCATGGACTACTTCTTCCAGCTCAAGGTCGCCTGGGGCCAGGTCATGGCCTACGCCTCGGTGATCATCCTGCCGGTCGTGGTCGTCTTCATCGCGTTCCAGCGGGCCTTCGTCAGCAGCATCGCCGCCACTGGCCTGAAGAGCTGACGTCTCCCGTCCCATGCGCCTCCGGCCCTTCCCGTCCCCGCAAGGAGATTCCATGCCCTCGCGCGCCCCCGAGCCCGCGCCGCCGCTGTTCCACATCGCCGCAACCCCGGCGGAGTGGCTCAACGACCCCAACGGCCCCGTTCACTTCGGCGGTTCGTACCACCTGTTCTGCCAGCCCGACTGGAAGCACGCCGTCAGTGACGACCTGGTGCGGTGGACCCGCCTGCCGGACGCCTTCGCCCCCACGCCCGGCGGCCCGGACCGCGGCGGCTGCTGGTCCGGCGGCTCGGTGGTCGACGGCGAGCGGGTGTACGCCCTGTATACCGGCGTCGACGAAGGGGCCGCCCACCAGGTGGTCTGCGCCGCATACAGCGACGGCGACCTCACGAAGTGGACGAAGGTCCCGCAGCCCCTGATCACCACAGCCCCCGACGGCCTCGACCTGGTCGGCTTCCGCGACCCCTGGGTAATGCGGCACGGCGACGAATGGCTGATGGTCATCGGCGCGGGCGAGAAGGAGACCGCCCACGCCCTGCTCTACCGCTCCGCCGACCTGCTCCAATGGGACTACGCCGGACCGCTGTTCAGCCGGGCTGCCGGGGATACCGACCCGGTATGGACCGGTGAGATGTGGGAGTGCCCGCAGTTCTTCCCGATCGGAGGCGTCTGGGCGCTGGGCGTGTCGGTCTGGTACGAGGACGTGCCGTACCACTCCGCGTACCTCCTGGGTGACTTCGACGGACGCCGGCTCACCATCACCTCGGCGGGCAGACTCGACCACGGCCCCGACTTCTACGCGCCCACCAGCATGACCGCACCCGACGGTCGGCAGATCATGTGGGGCTGGGCCTGGGAGAACTTCGAGGCGGGCGCGAGCCACTACAACATCGGCGGCTACCTCACGGTGGCACGCGAGGTCTACCTCTCCGACGGCGAGCTGCTGGCCCGGCCTGTCGCCGAACTCGCCTCGCTGCGGGGAGACGCCCTGGTGAGCGTGAAGGACGTGCCGCTGTCGGAAGTCCCGGCGTGTCTGGCCGCCAACGCCGGCCCTGCCTTCGACGCCGAGTTCGTCCTCGGCGTGCCCGATGGCGCCACGGCGTACCTCGACCTGCTCGCGGCTGCCGACGGCAGTGAGTTCACCCGCGTCCTGGTCGACCGCGCGCAGGGCACGGGCGGCCTCGACACCACGCGTACCACGCTTCACACCTCCCCGGCCCGGGGTCTGCACACCGCGCCGATCCCCTTCGGGGACCGCGTGCACGTACGTGTGCTCCTCGACGCCACGGTGCTCGAAGTCTTCATCGACGGCCGCCCGTTCACCGCTCGGGTCTATCCGTCCGATCCGGCGAGCCGGGCCATCCTGGCCGGCGCCGTCGGCGCGGGCGCCCGGATCGCCCAAGCCGAGGGCTGGCGCGTCACCACCTCGGCCGTCACGGACCTGCGGGGTGCGCCCGCCGTCCAAGGCGCCGAATCGCGTTGACCTACGTGGCTTCCGTCAGCGCAGTCCGCTGTCACATCGGCCTCGATGATCCGGAAGGTGCGGCCGCGCAGGCGGGTCAAATAGGACCCGTCCGGCAGCACAGTGATCACCGCCGGGCGTCGACGGTAGGTGAGACGGGCCAGGACTTCGGCCCCGGTGCCGGCCACGTCATTCAAGAACTCGTCGCCCGAGAAGTTCCGGTCGGCGAGAAGCAGCATGCTCTGGTCCAGCAGCGGCAGCAGCTGCCTTGCGTAGTCAGGCTCGCCGGTGCTCGTCGGTCCGAAGACCGCCCCGAGCAGACCGCGGGTGCCGGTTTCGCACAGAGCCATCAGCCGGACGTGCGGGAATCCCTCGATCCCTCGGTGGCGGCGGGTCTTTCCCAGGTGGCATGAAGGCGCCCGAGGCCACCGTGATGGTGCGCGTCAGGGTTGCGGTGGCAGACTGTCCGGGCAACGGGATCTCCGCTCAGCTTGAAGACCTTGGTCGGCTTCACTGCTGTAGCAGAGGTCCCGTGCGTCACGCAGCCCGATAGCTGATCAACTTGACTCGACCGAGGGATCGTTAACTACGCGGCATTGCTTGAACAGGCCGATCGTTGACTCCGCCAGCCGCCCTCGCAGTTCTCCCGCCACGCCTCGGCTGCCGACGCCACCTGTCTGGGATACCGAACGGCTCATCACGTCCACCACCTCTCTGACCAGGTGAACGCATCCAGACCAGGTCACAATGGCGCCCTCGGAGGTCCCGTTGTGCACGTCAGGCAACGCATAAACGCGCAAGAAACCGAGTCATACGGCGAATCTCTCCGCTGAGCCACCCGACCTGGAAGACAAGAGGTAGGATAAGTAGCATGACTGAGCCTACCGGCAAGTATTCGATCACTATGCCGCGCGACATCGCGGAAGCGGCCAAGGCCCGCAGCGGCCCCTCCGGGCTGTCCGCCTATGTAGCCGCCGCCGTGGCCCGCCAGATCGAACGCGACAACCTCAACGAAATCATCCAGGTTGCCGAGGCCGAGCACGGCTCCGTCACCGACGAGGAGATCCAGGCTCTACGCGATCAGCTCCACCAGGCCCGCCAGCAGCAGACGCAAGGCGGGGCAAACGCCGCATGACCCGCTCCCCCGCCATCCCCGGCGGCACCGTGATCCTCGACAGCGAGGGCCTGGCCAAGGCCGTGCTGCGCGACCGCACCGTCACCGGCTGGCTCGCCCTCGCCCGCGCCGACGACCTGCGGGTGATCACCTCTGCGGCAACTCTTGTCGAGGTGGTCCACCCTCGGATCAACCGACCGGCTCTGGAGTGGACACTGTCCCGCCTTGTCGTCGAACCGGTCACCGAGCCCATCGCCCGCCACGCTGCCGCTCTCCTCGCCGACGCCGGCCTGCACGGCCACAAGTACGCCATCGACGCCATGCTCAGCGCAACCGCCCTCGCCGCCCACGCCCCCGTCACCGTGCTCACATCCGACCCGGAGGATCTCACCACACTGTGCGGTGGACGTGTGACCGTCATCAAGGTTTGACCCCAACGCTTTCGCGGTGCGAGTCAGGGCCGGCGGTTGGCGCCCATCCGGGTCGCACCGCCGGGGTCTGTGCGCCCCATAAGCTGAACCTGCGAGTCGAATCGCACCACGACGTATCCCTGCCTACCTTTGGGACACCTCCGCCAACCGCCGTCCGCTCCGGACATCGCGCGGGACCTCCGTCATGCAGCCAGGGGCTCCGGAGCCGTGTGCGCAGGTTCGAATCCTGCCGGGGGCATTCCGGAAAAGCCCGCTGACCTGCGGAAACGCAAGTCTGACGGGCTTTCATTTTTACATGGACGCACGGCCACTCAGGCCGTTGCACTTTTCGCACGCATTGAGCAGCCCAGGGCTCTGACCAGGGGATTCTCGGATGAGAACGGTTCGCCGGCAGCTCCTGCGAAGCGGTTTTCCGGGAGCCTGTGGCGTATTCGTGACGCGGACGGACAGCCGCCCCGTCGCGGCGAAGCGATCGCCCGGGTGTTCGTCAACGGCGGGCTACCGGCACGGCCTGGTAGTTCGCGCAGGAAGGCACGCCCACTTGACCAAGGCAGTGGAGCCTTGGTCGTTACGGAGCGTGCCATCACCGAATCTTGGCACGGCGAGGACACTGGCATCCCGCCGAGTCTTACGGTAGCCGCCGTATCCAAGGACCCGTCCGCGTTCAGCGGAAAGCTCGATCGGGCCAGCGGCCTGGGCGTGTGCGCAACGGCTCAGGCGCGTCCTGGCGATGGGCGGTGAAGGTGACGCGGGTGTCGCCGCCGTCCAGGGCGATGTTGAGGGTGGCGTCGAGGGCTTTGGCGAGTTTGGCCAGCAGCGGAAGGGTGGGGACGGTGCCCGAGCCCTCGATGCGGGAGACCTTGGCCTGGGTCAGGCCGGCCCGCTCGGCGAGTTCGGCCTGCGTGAGGCCGAGCTCCGTACGACGGTAGACGGCCTTGGCCAGGGCCATGGACATGCAGATCTCGCGACGCGCCTCGGCGACCTCGGCGAGCTCGGTGAAACCCTCGGCGAGCCTGCGCTCGCGCAGGGCCTTGGATGCGCCTTCCCCGACATCACCGCGGCCGCCTCCGATCTCCCCCGGGACGTTCTCGCGGACAGCGAGCTGGTGGTGGAGGGCTTCCTCGCTCACCGGCTCCGCGCGGGTACCACCGCGTCCTCGTCGCCGAGCGCTTCACGCAGGTCCGAGACGGCTACGGCCATGGAGACCGGCGCGGTGGGGCTGAGATAGAGCAACTGGTCCGTGTCCTCCGGCAGCCGGGACAGGAGGTCGGCAGCGGACATCGTCTCGTGGTCCGGCGGTTCTACGTCGTCCAGGTCCGGCGACCCGGTGAAGACCGCGACCGCCGGGGTGTCGTCGGGTGCGGTGGTGACCGCCGGTTCGCCATCGGGCCCGAGGAGCACCACGAGCTCGGCGAGGGCCAGCAGACGGGGAACCTCCTCAACCGGTCCGTAGCCGGTGGCGGCACGCTGGACGGCGGTGTCCACGGCGTCGGCGGGTTCGGGCCAGCCGAGCGCCTCCGGCGAGGGCCGGTACGCCTCGTTCTCCTCCCACTCCACGATCTCGCCGGCGTCGTCCGAGCGCCACCGGCCGAGCAAGGCCCAGGACGGCGGCGGGTTCGCGCCCCGCCAGCTCGGATCGGCCAGGTAGAACCAGTGGTCCGGGGCGGTGCGGGCGGCGGTGAGGATCGGCTCGGGCGGTACGGGAATCTCGTCGCTGCGGCGGAACCCGGTGAGTTCCCCGGCCTCAAGGCCGTCCACGCTCTGCGTGGTTCCGGGCAGCTCGCTCGGTACGGTCATTGCGAAGTCCTCATCTGTCGCGATCTGTCGGGCGCGCTGCGTCGGAGGCCGGATGTCAGGGAGAGCCGCGGCTCGCCCTGTGCTCTCTCTACGGATGGCACGCCGATCCGGTTCACTTTCCGCGTCGGGCGCGGACCGCGGGCCGGGGCAGCCTGTGCGCGCACGTCACCGGCCACGATCTCGTCGGCGCGGCTCACCGGTCCGCTGCCGGTGCACCCCGCCCAGCGGGGTTCCGGAACGTCCACTTCCTGGAGAACACTCCCGTCGACTGCAGGTAGAACGCCTCCAGCGCGGTCAGACTCCCGGCACGGCCGGCCGTCATCGCGTCGACCACCAGATTCAGCAGAGCCCGGTACTGCTCGGCGCCGAGGTCGTCGTCCTGGCCCGGATGCCGCACCCGTACCACCAGAGCGTCCAGTTCCTGGCGCGACAACGGCCCCGGCCCGGTACGGCCGGCCGCCGGATACACCCCCTCCAGCGCTTCGACCGCCCGCACATACCGAGCGACGTTCGGGTCGTCCGTCACCCCGGGCCCGAGCAGCTCCTCAAGAAGCGCCAACCTGGGCTGGTCGCCCGAGGCGGTCCCGGGGGTGAGCGCGGCGAAGACCAGCCCGCCGACGGATGGCCCGTCCGCGCGCGGCGCTTCCTCGCGCGGCACGGTGGCAGGCGGCACGGTCGAGGCGGCAGGCCGCCGCACCGGCGCGTGTCGCACGGGCACCCGCCCCGACTCACGTGCCAGGTCACGGTCGGGCGCGCGGTCCGTCGTACCGGTTTCCGGAGCCGGAGCCGGAGCGGGGCCCGCGTCCGGCGGGCCGGTCGGGGTCGCTTCGGCGGAGGCACCCATCAGTGCCTCCGCCACCCAGTCAGGGACCGAGGCGGAGGACGGGCCGGGAGCGGAGGCGCTGTCCGCGGGCTCGACCCGGGCGGCGCCGCGGTCACCGCCCGGGACGGGACCGAACAGCTCGGGCAGGGTGTGCTCCAGGTCGTCGGCGAGGTGGTACGACCCGGTCGCGGGGTCCTGCTGGAGGGGGAGCATGCCGTAGAGGCCGTTGGCGGCGTGGAGGCGTACGGTGCCGCGTCTGCCGGTGAGGACCAGGTCGACGTCGAACTCGTAGTGGCGGTAGCGGCGGGTGGCCTCCTTGTTGCGTTCGTCGGTCTCGCCCATCTCGGCGTTGAGCTCCTCGACGTCCTCCACCCCGTACTCGCCGGGCAGAAGCGCGAGATACGACTGGTCCGCCCCGTGTTCGCTCTCGCCGCCCCCTTCCGGGCCGAACGCGAGGGAGTAGCCGCGGGACGACGTGGTCTTGTTCTCGCTCTCCTCGTCCTGCTGGGTGTAGTGCCGTCCCCGGAACGGCGCGCCGTCCAGCGGCCCGATCGGGCGGGCAGCGGTGATCTCGACTTTCACCGTGGTCCTCGCGCGGCCGACCGGAACCTGGTAGGTGCCCTTCAGGAGTTTCGCGATGTTGGGACGGAGCATGCCCCGCCCGCTGTAGTGCGCGTACCGCAGACCGGGCACGGTGGTGAAGTCCAGGCCGGGCACCCGCCAGGCCTCGGGACCGCCCAGATCGGCCGGCGGGGTGAAGGGCGCCGCGGCCGGCGCCGCCCAGCGGTTGACTGCGCCGGAGGCCGGGACGGCCCACGGATGGAGGTTCTCCGCGAGTGCGGCGAGGCCCCTGGCCTGCTCCGCGGTCGGTGGCGGCGGCAGCTCCCGCTGCCAGACCGCGTCAGTGCCGAGGACAGGCGCAGGGTCGGCGACCGGAATCGTCTCCGTGGCCAGGTGGCTGGGCACCAGCAGCCGCACCTGGCCTCCGACCGGCGCCGTGTCGTCGTTCCCCTCGCCCTCGGTGTGCTGCCAGATCATGGGCCGGTGCGCGTACCACCAGTCGGCCGCGTCGCGGCCGTGCCCGGTGAGTTCTCCCAGCCCCAGGACGAGCTGACGCACACCGCGGACCGGGACGTACAGCATTTCGGGCAGCTGGGTGCTCAGACCGATGTCGATCCGGAAGGCCAGCGGGTACAGGAACTCCTCCGAACCCTCGCGGGGATTGGCCCGGTAGATCTCCAGGAGCTTGTCGCTCGTCTCCCGGCCTTCGCCGCTGCTGCCGCCGTAGCCCGCGCCGGCCTCCAGCCCGCCATGTCCGAGGCCGGCTCCCACGCGGCCACGCACGATGAACCCGCCCTCGTACTCGACGGAACTCTCCTCGCCGTGCGACTCCTCCCGCACCCCCTGCCCGCGAAGGGTCAGCTTCACGTCGGGTCGCGGCAGGTGCGTGTCCGCGGCGCCGATTCGGGCGGTCACCCGTACCCACAGGTACCGCGTCCCGCCGAACGCCTGCGGCACGGGCAGCCACCGCATGACCCCGCTCCCGGTGAGCACCGGGAACTGGTTGCGCAGCGCTTCGGAGGAGAACGACCTGTCCAGCTCGCGCTGCACGAGGTTCGGCCGCGCGTTGCCCGTGTCGCTCTCGGGCCGCAGCACCCCGCGTTCCCGCAGTCGCTGGGTGATACGGCTCAGCACACCGTCGCCGTGCAGCAGCTCCGGATACCCGACGGTGGGAAGCAACACCGGCAGGACATGACGCTGCGGCACACGGGGCCGTACAAGCTGCCCGCCCGGGGCGGTCAACCCCAGGTCGGGCAGCCGGCGTTCGGGCACCAGCAGATCCATCGCGTCGGTCACCCGCAGAAAGGCGGTCACCTCGGTGAGGTCGTCGCCCTTCCAGCGGACCAGCGTCAGCTCGAAGACCGGATCGGTCCGGTACGTGTGCGTGGTGCCGCCGTAGGTGGCGCGGCTGATGTCGATGCTGCCCTCTTCCAGCTCCTCTCCGTGCTTGCTCCCCCACTTCGCGCCGCCCTTGAGGGTGACCTGCACCCGGCCGCCCGGCCGGTCGTGCTGCTCGGTCTCACCGTGCTGTTCGTGGGCGCCGTCCGCACTGTGGACGGCCTCCTCGGTGTGAGCGGCGTCCTCACCGTGCGGGGCGTCCTCGCCGTGCGCCTGGCCGTCGGAGCCGGCGGCGTCCGTTCCGAAGCGGAACATCGGGCCGAACCCGCCTTCGGGCCCGGCCTCCCACCGCGTCTCGGTGCCGTGCGCGGCATGCGCCGAACCCTGCGCGTAGTGCTCCAACTCGGTGCCGTCGCCGTTGCCGATGTGGCGTGGGGCGTAGGCGCGCAACCGCAGCCGGATCGCCTGCCTGCGGCCGTCCGGACCGGTCGGCAGGGCGACATCGTGCCCCAGGCGTGTGGTCATCCGCCCCGGATGCGCCGCGAGCGAGCCCGGTGTCGCCATGGCCTTGATCTCGTCGGGCCAGTTCAGCAGGTCCTCCACCCAGCTCGGCGGGAGCCCGTTCGCCGCCGCGTACATCGTGGCGGCGAGGCGGGGCAGCTCCGGCATGACGAGGAACGACGCGAACACACCGGAGGTCCCGCCATTCTCGAAATCGACGTGCGGGCCCTGCGGCCACGCCGTGAGGCGGCTCACCGTCCCCGCGGCGGCCAGCTCCGCCGGCGTCGGCGGCACGGCGGGGACGTGTTCGTGCGGAACCGCGACCCGCGCGACCACCTCTCCCCTCCGGTCGATCCACCACCGCTCGTCAAGGCCGCCCTTCGAAGCGCGCACGCGCAGTTCGTAGACGACGTCGTAGACGTGCTCGTCCACGTCGCCGGTGGTCTCCGTGCGCCGGTAGGACTTCGCGCCCGAGGTGAACCCGTTCTCCACGCCGCTGCGGAAGCCGCCGTGCGCGCGGAAGGCGCCGAGATCGAACCGCAGCCAGTCCCGGATACCGAGCCGCGCCGCAGCGCCGGCAGCCACCTTCACCCCCCACTCGGTACCCCGGTGCCCCGACACGGCAGCGGCCTCCAGTGCGCGCGCGTTGACCGTCAGACGGTAGCTGTCACCGCCCAGCCGCTCCCGCAGGAACCCCTGTACCGCCACCTGGTAGGAGCGTCCGCCCAGCCGGATCGTGTGATCGAACCCGGCCATGAGCAGCGGCAGATCGCCCTCCAGCGCCGGACGGCCGAACCACGCCGCCAGGTCCCGGTCCGCCTGCGCCCAGTCCGTCGTCGCGCCGCCGGTCGCCGCCCTGTGCTGCCGGTCCAGCGCCCACCGCAGCTGCTCGTGGACCAGCTCCGCCCCCGGCAGCAGCAGCCCCATACCGAACCCCTGTCCCCGCCGGGTCGCCAGCGGCAGCGGCTCCCGCGGATGAGGAGCGGGCAGCGGGAGGTCCAGACGGCGCGGACGGCGGTACGCCGAGGCGGGCAACGGCAGTTCCGCGGCGCGCAGCAGAGCCCGTACGTGCGGACCGGCGGCGACCGGACCCGGCGTCGCCGCGCCCTCGGCCAACAGCGCCGGAGTCCGCACCGAACCGAGCAGCCGCCGCTCGAACTCGGCCGCCTCCCGGCGGGGCACCCCGATCTCCGAGTCGACCACCAGCGAGACCACCGGGATGTCGTGCGTGGTCGACCGTACCTCCGCGGTCACCCGCAGCCCGGCGCGGTACCTGGCCTGGTCACCACGGAAGTTGAGCACCGTGTGGCCCAGCACCTGCTCGCTCAGCCCGTGACCGGCCGAACGGCCGAACTCGGCGCTGAAGGTGAACACCGGCAGGACACCGGTCACCCGCGGTCCCTGCCGGGAGTCCTCGCCCGCCCCTGCCGCGTCCGCGGCGCTGACGCCCGCGGCGTTGAAACCGAACCCGACGGCGGCGTCGCTCGCCCCCGCCCTGGCCCACTGGAACGTGGTGCCCACGCCCATGTCGTCACGGATCCCCGCGCCCGGCGCGTCGGCCAGATACTGCGCGCTGTCGACCGCCGACGAGAGTGCGACATGACCCTCGAACCACTTCATCGGGCCCACCCGGAGCCGCAGTTTCCTCGTCACCACACCGTCGCTGAACCACGAACGGCTGCGGTTGCGCGCCGACTGCTCGTTCAGCAGTTCCAGCACACCGTCCATCGCGTCCCGCACCGCGTCAGCGGGCAGCCCCGAGTCCCGCAGCTGCGCCTGAAGCCCGGCGACCACCGGGATCAGATCCACCGCGTTGAGCACCTCCCGGGCCCGCGACGGCCGCAGCCCGGTCCGCGTCGCCCCGGTGGGCGCGTCCGGCGCACCGACCTGCGGCTCGTCCGGCTTCGCGAACATGGCCGGCAGATCCACGTCCAGCCGGTCGGGCACGGTCGCCCGGTGCAGCCGCTCCCGGCCGTCCACGAACACCCGCACGTGCACGCCCGCCACGAAACGCGTCGTGCTCGCCACGAACAGCTTCCGTCCGGCCACCACGTTCCGGCCCCATCCGCCGCCACGGGTACCTGACACCCCCGCGGCCAGCACGGGGACGCCCGGAATCAGCGCGGACAAGGCGGCCGAGCCCATCCGGAGAATCGTCAGCAGGGCGGCGTCCAGCCCCAGGGACACCTCGCGTTCGGCCGTGCCGCCGGTGGACAGACCGGCGAACCCGACCGCGTACTCGCGGACCCCGTCCGGCGGCTGATCGGTCACCCGCACCTGGCGCAGCACCGGCCGCAGCCACACCAGGCTCCCGTCCACCACCACGGGCAGGCCGCGGCGCAGCCACTTCTCCCACTGACGTGCGTCCGACGTCCCGAGCAGGTCCCGCACGGCGTCCCGGATCCCGCGTCCCAGCGCCGCGCTGTCACCGTCCCGCGCCACACCGGCGGCCACCTGGTGCGCCCACAGCTCCGCGCGTTCCTCCGGCCACGGTGCGACCCGCGGCACCGAGGCGTCACCCAGCGCGTCACGGCTCAGGTACCACGGGGGCGCCGGCTCCGGTGCAGGTGCCGGTACGGTCTCGGTCGCCTGCTCCTCAGGACCGGTCTCCGGCTCGTGACCGGTGTCCACCGAATAGAAGCTCGCCGCGTCGTCGTCCGACTCCGCACCGCTCCCCACCGTCCGAAGACCGACCGCGTCGTCAGGCCCGGCACCGGCCGCCGACATTCTCACCGCGCCGTCCGAAGGCCGCGGAGTGTGGACCGTCCATCCGCCTCCGGCTTCCGCGGCGACCGGCGTGCAGACCGGACCGTTCAGATGGACGGCCACCTGCGCCCCGAAGGACGGAGCGCCCGCGGGCCCGGGCTCTCCCGTCCCCGGGGCATCCACCACCACCGGGTCCCCGGGCAGCCACGTCGTGTTGCGGCGGATCCACCGTGCCGTGGCCGCCGCGTCCCGGGCCTGACCGTCGACGGTCAGGAGGGACGACTGCGGGTCGTACTCCCCGATGATCCGCGGCAGGTCATCCGCTTCCGGCAACACGCGGACCCGCTCGTCGGGCACACCGCCGACGGTGGTCCCGGCGCCGGCCGCGACGTCGTGAGGTTTCGCCGACTGCCGACGCGCGACGTCGTCGGCGGCGGGCAGCGCGTCACCCGGAAGAACCCCGTCCGGAGCCCGTTCCCCCGTCGTCACCTGGTGCGTCGCACGGGACCCGGGGGCGGTCCGCCGCGGAACGGGCCGCTCCATACCGTCCAGCACCGCGCTGACATGGGCCCTGAGCCGGTCGACCGCGGCCATCCGGCTGCTCTGGCCGCCCTTCACCGTCTTCCAGTCCTCGATCGCGCTCAGGATGGCCCCGAGCTGCCGTCGGTTGAGGCGGTGCTGCCCCGGGCGGTTCCGGCCGTCTTCCCGCCACGTCCGCACCGCGGCGTCCACCACCCGCAGTGCGGCCGAACGCCGGGCCATGGACAAGGCCGACACGGACAGCCAGTTCTCGACGATCGCCGTGTCGCGCGCGGCCCGGTCCCGGTCCTCGACGGCGGCCCGGTCCTCGACGGCGGCCGTCGACACCGGGCCACCGCTGCTCCCGGCCGTCCGGAACGCGATCGCCGCCTCCTCTGCGGACGCCTGCGCCGAGGCCGACCGGGCGAGATCCGCCGGCGAGGCGTAGGCCGGTGCCACCGCCAGGGGCTGCCGTGAGAGCTCACGCAGCAGTGGCACCCGGTCGATCGGCCGGAAGCCGGGGTCCAGTTCGATCGACATGAACTGCACGCCTTGGTAGAGCGGCCGTCGGCTCAAGCGGCCCCGCTGGGCGTCGATCCAGTAGATCTTGCCGTGGTGGTTGACCGCGTTGACGGCGTGCACGCTGGCGTTCTGCAGCTGCTCGTCCCCGGGCAGCATGAACACCACGATCGCGGACGACCCGTGGCCGTGGCTCTTGAGCCGCTGGGCCACCGAGCTCCACGCCTGATCGGACAGCGACCGTACGTCGTCGGCTCGGTGGTGGACCCGCCAGCCGGCGTTCAGCCACTCGGCCGTCCGGGACGGCCCGTTCTCCTCCACCCTCGCGGGCATGGTCGGGGTCCGCACGGTGGGTGCGGCCACCGTGGGCCGCCCGTGCCAGGACAGCAGCACGCTCCGCGCCACGTCCACGCAGTTGGCCAGGCGTGCGGTGTCCTGCCGCCACCGGCCGTTGACCCGCTGCACCCAGTCCGCGGCACCCATGTCGGTGGCCACCGAGTTACGTATGTTCGCCCGGTTGAACGCCTGCACGGGCCACGCGAGCCGATACGTACGACCGCGCGGATCGGGAAAGCGCTGGAAGGAACCGTCCTCCGCACGCGGAAACCGGCGCTCCAACCGCTGCTGCTCCTCGGCGCTGGGCCGCCGCAGTTCACCGGGCGCGTCACCGTACGGCCGGATGCTGTCCAGGGCAGCCAGGCCCGCGAGCCCGCCCGAGCCGCTGCCACCCGCCGCCGTACGGCCGAGGGAGGTCGTCGCCTGCGGTGGTACGGAGGAAAGCGGTGGTACGGAGGAAAGGGCTACGCCGTCCCGCTCCGCGTCCGCGCCGACGGGCCCCGGCACCTCGTGCGCTTCTTCGATCTCCCGGATCTCCCGCTCACCGCCGCCGGACTCAGCGACATCCGGGGCACCGTCCGTATCGGTTGCGACGCTCCCGCCCGGCACCCGGCTCGACGGTCGGCCCGGATCCCCCTCCGGACCTCCCGGGCCGAGCAGCAGTGCCCTGACGGGCGCCGGAGGTTGTGGGGCGGCGGCAAGCTGTCCCATCTGGGACAGCCGGGGTGAACTCATCCACCACACGTCCGCGGGCGGATGGTTCGGCCCGCTGATCACGACAATGCTGTGCGAATTGCCGAGGCCGTCCGGCGTCAGGTCGAGGCCACCGGCATGGGACCATACGCGCCTGCCCTGGCGGGTGGAGAGCGCATCTTTCAGTGCCCCGGACGCGGCGTGCGGCACGGCCAGAACCACGGGCACGCGCGGCGCGTGCGTCATCAGCGCCTGGTCGCGGTCCAGCAGGCGCAGGACCTCGTCGTTGGTGACCGGCGTCGCCGAGCCGTCGGGCCAGACGATGTTCAGCACGCCGTTGACGGCAGAGGCGTGCAGCACCCAGCGCGCGGCCGGGGCCTGCCGCGCCCACTGTGGCACGACGCGTCCCTGGAACGCCGCACCGCCACCGGGCACGGGGACCGCCTCGATCACCTGCCCTGTGTCCACGCCGGAGATCTGCCGACCGCTCCAGGTCCGGCCCTGCGGCACTCCTCCGGGGCCGACGATCAGGGTCCGCGGATCCAGCGCTCCCCTCAGCTCGAGGTCGAAGGCGGCCAGCGCGGAGACGTCGGACACATCACAGCCCGCAGCAGCAGCCGCAGCCACCGTCCTCAGCAACCGGATCTTGGTCTCTGCGTCCACCGGGGTGGAACCGTCCAGGTGGAGAACCTCGGCCGCCAGCGCCGAGACGCTGGGGGAGGCGGACAGCACCTCTTGCGCCCGGACCATGGCCCAGTACCGCCGGGCACGCTCCGCCGACCCCGCCGGAGCCGGGTCGCTTGCCAGTACCCGGGCGACCGCGACCATGTGGGGCAGTGGCGTGAACGCGCTCAGGGCAGGTCCCGCCGCGAGAGCGTCCCGGGCCCGTGCCAGCAGTGTCCGATATGCCGTGGTGTCGGGCGCCGGACCCGGGCCGCCGACCCGCCGGCCCTGGCTCGGGCCCTGGGCGGCATGCCTGAGCAGACCGAGAGTGAACGGCGTCATCGGGGCAAGGAGCGGATCGTTCGCGCGCATGATCTCCAGCGCGCCGATCCCCCGCAGCAGTTCCTGGTACGTACCGCCCGGAACATCCCGGTCGGCCTCCACGTCCGTACCGAACGTCAGACGCAGCGCACGCACCAGCCGCAACGTCCGCCCCCGGACCTCCTCCGACGCCGGGCCGACCCCGGCATGCAGACCCGCGATGACCGCCAGACCGTCCAGCTCCATCGCCGTCGGCTCCGGCACGAACAGCACCACCACACCCGGCCGCCCGTCAGGTGTGCCGTACACGCCGCGCCGGTATGCGCCGGGACGAGATCCGTCCTGCCAGAACGCGTGCATCCGGGTGTACGCGAGAACCCGCTTCCTGGTCTCGTTGGCCACGTGCTGGCCCACGGCCACCGTGACCAGCGGATCGCTCACGAACGGATCGGGGGCGCCTTCATGGTGTTGGGCCAGGGGAGAGTCCGCTGCCGCGGCACTCCAGCAGCTCGCCATGTCGATGACGGCGTCGTCCGGGAGCGCGGCCACACTCGGACGGCGCTTGAGGTAACGCCCGAACTCCGAACCGGACACCGCCTTGGCCGGACCGCCACCGCGCAATGGCATGACGGACGCACCCGGGAGGCCGTGCAACACGGCGTGGTACCGCACCGCGGACAAGATGTCGGGGTCCAGATCCCGCTCCCGGTGGGGGTGTGCGAGCCCAGACGCATCTGAGCTCGGCACGAAGTGCCAGATCGTCGTCATCCGAGGCAGTCGTGCGCCGACCTGTTCGGTCAGCCTGCCACCGTCACTGTCGGCCATGATGGACCGGCCGGTCGTCCCGCCGTCGTTGACGATGGTGCGGGTGTGCACGTCGCTGTCGTGGAACACCGTCCCGTCCAGCGCCGTCACGAGCCCGTTCCCGGCCGGGGCCAGACCCGGAACGCTCGGGATCCACCGGCCCACCGGCACTGCGGGGTCACGGTCGATCAGCCCGATCGCGTCCTCGTCCCGCGTGGGGCTGTACCGCAGCCGGGCCTCACCGCTGGCCGACCACACCGTACGGCCCAACCGGTCCGCCAACGCACGCGGCAGATCCAGACCCTGCCCACCCGCACCCGGCACCACCAGCACCACCGGAACATCCGGGTCCAGCGCCGCCAACCCCGGATCCTGCGCCAGCAACTCCACGAACTCCGCCACCGACAACCGAACCCGCGCACCACCCGGCCCCGGCACCCACACATGGTCGAAGCCACCCTCGGCCACCACCACGAACGGAGCCGGACCACCGGGAACGTGCCAGCCCGCCGCGTCCTGCGCCATCCGCGTCAACCGGCCGCGGCCGTCCGGCCCGTACACCCGCACGCTGTCCGTGACCACACTCCGGACCGGCACCGTCGACCAGTTACGCCCACCGGACCGCCCGCCCGAGCCGGGAATCCGCCCGCCGTCGGCGAACGCGACTCCGCCGAGACGGAACGCCGCCACCTCCGCAAGGCCGTTGGCCAGCTCACTGTGCATCGCCCGCCACGTGACGTCGAACAGCTCCGCCCGCTGCTCGACGGACACGTCGGCACCCGCGTCCAGGTGCAGCACCCGACGAGCCAGCACATCCACATCCAGCGGACCGCCCCGCAGTACCGGATCATCCAGCCACAGCGCCTCCAGCCGCTCCGCCACCTCACGCAGCTCCGCCAACCGCGCCCCGTCGCCCAGCACACCAGGACCGAACAGCCCCACCAGCAGCGGATCGTGCCGCCCGTCCGACCCGGGACCGCTGTCGACGCTCATCGCGTCCGCCCCGGCATCACCGGCCGAGTCCAGCAGGACATCGTGACGGTCCGGCCCCGCCTCCACGAACTGGTCCCGGTCCGCCGACGGACCGGGTTCGCCGTCCGGGGCCGAGTCGGTGATCGCGGCATCGCCGTCGTGTTCGGACCGTACGGGGGCGTCGGACCGTACGGGAGGTGAAGCGGGCCCCACGGGCCCGCCCACGGGCACCCCGCGAGGGACGGTCCGATGCCACGGGTCGGCGGGTACCCCCGGTTCGCCGGGATCGTTCAGCAGAAGGAGGCGTTTCAGACCGCGTCCGTCGGGCTCGGACAGGTCCATGCCCAGGCGCGGGCCGAACACCCACCGACCGGTCCGGTCCGCGATCGCCGAGACGAAATCCGGGTGGTCGGTGGCCGCCCTGGGGATGGCCAGTGCCAGATGGTTGAACTCACCGCTGGCGAAGTCCATGAGCAGGAGCTCGCCGATCTCGTCGAACGGAACACCGATGTACGAACCGTCTTCCAGGTCGACCAGGACCTCGTCCCCGGAAACCTCGGCTGCCAGCACATACACCCTGTTCGCCAGCCACGACGGGGCGTGGACGTGAGGCTGGGACCCGCCCTCCTGGTTGCGGTCGACGGTCTCGTACGCGTGCACGTCCAGAGCGGCGGTCCGCCCCCGGGCCAGGTTGCGGCCCACCTTCGTCCCGTGCTCGTCGCGCATCGCCTTGTCGCGGCGCAGTGCGCCTCGGAACTGCAGATCGAAGGCGGCCCAGGCAGCGGGCCGGGAATCGCTGTACCCCGCGGCGATCGCCTGCGCCACCCGTTTCCGGGTGGTGAGCAGGTGATCAGGGGACACCTCACTGGAGGGGTCCAGGTGCAAGACCTTGCGGACCAGCGCGTCCTTGTCCGGCACGGCCTCGATCGCATGGTGGGCGCGGACCAGCGACCAGAAGGCATGGGCGTGGTCGCCCACGGTTGCCGGCTCCTTGGAGGCCGGCCGCTCCAGGACCGTGTCCACCATGGCATCGTCCGGCCACCCCAGGGCGGTCGCCTGGACCGATGGCATGGGGACACAGTCGGTCAGGGGGACACCGGGCGTGGTCCCGTCCCACACCAGGGCCTGCTCCAGCAGCGCACGGTACTGGTCGGCGGCCGACGGCGGGTTGTGCTCCCCGGCGGCCACGTCGGGGAACTGTCGGGCGGCGTGGTCGAAGAACGCCATCGTGAACGGCCCCGTACCGTTGAACACCGGATCGGCCCTCCGCAGCCGCTCCAACGCACCGACCCCCGCCACCAGCGCCGCGTCCTCCTCCGCCGAAGGACCGGACACCCGCCGCAACGCCCGCACCAGACGCACCACGCCCGCGTCCGGCTCCCCCGGCAGACCCATCGTGTCCGCCAGGTCCACCAGCGCCTGCCCCGACGGCTCCGGCCGGAACACCCGCCACACGCCGGGCTCGCCCTCGGCTGTGGTGGTGACGAATTCCTCGATCGCCCTGCCCTGGACGCGGAGGCCCACCTGGCCGGTGGCCGCCAGGACGGTGCGCCCGCTCGCGTTCGCGGTCATCTGCGCCGGCTCCGGCGTGTCCAGCGGATCGGTCGTCTCCTCGATCAGGCCCCCCAGCTCGCACCGGTGCATGATGACGACCGCACGGTCCCCGCCCGGCGAGTCCAGCCGGGACAGACTCGGACGCCGTTTCAGGTACGCGCCCGCCGCCTCGCCCCTCCCGTACATCGTCTCGACCCTGTCACCGCGCCTCGCCCGCCACGAGACCAGACCGGAGCGGTTGCCGTGTCCGGCGAACACATACGCGCGTGTGCCGGCGGGGAGATCCGCCCAGAGCGCCCGCTCGGTCCCCACCTGGGCGAGCGTGGCGCGGTCGAGCTGCTGGTACTGGGTCAGGGACAGCAGATACGAATACAGGGTCTCTCTTCCGCCGGCCCAGTCGCCGTCGGAGTGGCTGGTGCGCCCTGTCGGCCGACCTCGGGGATCGACGATCGTGTGCGTGACCAGGTCCCGGTCGTCCACCCAGACCTCGTTGCCCGCCGCGTCGAGCAGGTACTGCCCGGTCGGCCCGGCACCCGTGTCGGACGGAGCCACCAGCCCCGGCGGGCTCACCACCCACCGGCCTCTGGGCAGCTCGCCCGGCCTCTCGTCGTACCGCGCCAGGTGCGGATCGGTCGCCCCCATGTTCACCTGGACCGGCCCGGTGGTGGCCCACACCGGCACGTCCAGCGCCGTCGCCACCTGCCGCGGCACCAGCATGACCCCGCGCCCGACGTCGGCCGCCAGCACCACGTCCGCGGCCGGCGGGCGCAACGGGTCGTACCGCAGCAGCTCCGCGAACACCTCGCCGCTGACCTCGTGGTCACCGACCAGGACCCGGTCCGTGCCCGCGGTGCGCCCGTAGGCACGGACCACGTACACGTCGGACGGCCACGGCGCCGCGCTCTTGGTACCGGGCACCATCTCCATGCCGTCGTCCGCCCCGGTCCTCAACACCGAGACAGTGTCCACGTCCAGACCGTCCAGCCACTCGTCGGTCCACTGCCGGTGCACCCGCCCGGCGCTGTCCCGGAACGTCCATCCCGCGGCGAAGACGCCCGTCGACTCCAGGTGGAGCGCCTCCAGCGCGACCAGGCTCCCCGCACGCCCGGCTGCCAGGCCGTCGGCCACCAGGGTCAGCAGCGCACGGTACTGCTCGGCTCCGACGGCCGCGCCCTGGGGCAGACGCAGCAGTCGCACCGCCAGGGAGTCCACCTCCGAACGTGACAACGGCTGCCGCGTCGCTCCGCCGCTCGCCGCGTCCACCGCCTCCAACGCGCCGACCGCTCGCAGATGTGTGTCGGAATCCGCGTCCCGCGTCGTCTCGGGCCCGAGCAGTTCCTCCAGCAGCGCCCTGCGCCGGTCGTCGGCACGCCTGAGGGCGTCGGCGAGCGCTTCCCCCGCGGACACCTGCGCGGCCGGTCCCGTGGAGGCCTGCGCGTTCACCGCGGTGACGACCGACGCGACGATCCGCGGCGGCGCCGGAGCCGGCCGTCTGAACGGCCTCCCGGAGTCGTATGCCGGCTCCTCGGGGTTCTCCGGGCCGACACCGGCACCAGCACCGGCCGACCGCTCCGGCAACGGATCGGGGCGCCCGTCCGCGGCGGGGTCGCCGTCCACCATCATCGCGTCCGGCCCGAAGTCACCGTCCACACTCATCGCGCCCCGTACGGGGTCGCCGTCCACCCTCACCGCGTCCGGCCCGTCCCCACCGGCCATGCCGCCCGGCGGCAGGCTGGACGGCTGCCCCGGGTCGTCGTCGCCGAGCGTCAGTTCCCGTTCGGCGGCCGGCGGTTGGGGAGCGGTGTCGAGCGGTCCGGGCTGTTGCGCCCACGGAGCGGAGTTCTTCGACCACTGGTCCGCTTCGGGCCGGCCCATCCCGCTGTACACGACGATGTTGTGCGCGCCGTGCCGCCCGCCGAGCTGCGACATGTCGAGGGGAGCCGGGTGGGACCACACGTGCCTGCCCAGGCCACCGGAGATCGCACCTGGCAGGGGCCCGGCGGCGGCACGCGGCACGACCAGAGCGATGGGCACGTGCGGTCGTTGCCTGCTGAGGTTCGGGTCGTGTGCCAGCAGGTGGATGATCTCGTCGTCGGGAACCGCGGTCTGCGAACCGTCGGGCCAGACGATGGTCACCCTGCCGCCTGCGGTAGCGGCCTCCAGCACCCACGCGGCAGGCTTGCCAGGGCCCGCCCACGGTGGCTCGACGTACCGCTGGAACGCCGCCCGGCCACCGGGACCGGGGACCATCTCGGCCACCCACGCCGCGTCCACTCCGGCGACGACCCGCCGACCGGTCCAGGTCCGGCCCTGTACCCGCCCCCGGGAGTCCACCATGAGCGTCCGCGGGTGCAGCGCCCCCCGCATTTCGAGGTCGACGGCGGCCAGCGCGGCAGGGTCGGACAGATCACGGCCCAGGGCAGCCGCCCTGGCCACCCGCAGGAACAACGCCTTGCGCAGCTTCCCGCCCACCCGGGTGGAGCCGTCGAGGTGGAGCACCCTGACCGCCAGCGCCGCGAGGTCAGCGGTGGCCAACGCCTCGAAAGCCCGGACCATGGCCCAGTACAGCCGGACATGCTCCTCCGGGCCCACCGGGGCGGCGGGGGCGAGCCCGAGCACCTCACGCGCCAGAGCCGGGACGTCGGCGGTTGTTCTCAGCTCGTCGGCGGCTCTGCCCAACGCGGGCAGCGGCGTGAACACGCTCAAGGCGGTCCGCGGGTCCGCCGCGACAGCGTCCCGGGCCCGCGCAAGCAGCGCCCGGTAGGCCGCGGCGTCCGGCACCGTACCGGGGCCGCCGGTCTGGCCCCGGGCGGCGTGCTGGAGCAGGCCCAGAGTGAACGGCGTGAGCCGGTGAAGAGCGGGGTCGTTGGCCCGCATCAGCTCCAGCGCGCCGATCCCCCGCAGCAGGTCCTGATACGTGCCGCCCGGCACGTCCCGGTCGGCCTCGACATCCGTACCGAACGTCGGACGCAGCGCACGCACCAACCGCAACGTACTCCCGAGGACCTCCTCGGAGGCCGGACCCGGCCCGCCGTGCAGACCCGCGACCCGCGCCAGCCCGTCCAGCTCCGCCGCCGTCGGCTCCGGCACGAACAGCACCACCGCACCCGGCCGGCCGTCAGGCGCGGCCAGGACCCCCCGCCGATCTCCGCCGGTAAGGGGTGATCCGAGCTGGACCACATGTGGCCGGGTGTACGCGAGAACCCGCTTCCTGGTCTCGTTGGCCACATGCTGCCCCACGGCCACCGTGCCCAGCGGATCACTCACAAAAGGATCGAAGGAACCAGGGGAGGAGGTCCCGGGGGCGTCCGCCGCCGTCGCACTCCAACAACTCACCATGTCGATGACGGCGTCGTCGGGAAGCGCGGCCACGCTCGGGCGGCGCCTGAGATAGCCACCGATCTCCGGGCCGGATACCCGCCTGGTCCCACCACTCCTCAGCGGCACCGAGGAAGCGCCCGGGCGGCCGTGCATCATGACGTGGTACCGCACCGCGGACAGGACGCCGGGGTCCAGGTCCCACACCCCGCCCACCGGACTCCTGCGCGAACCGTCGACGTCCGGCAGGAAGGAGAAGATCCGCGTCATCCAGGGCAGTTGACGGGTGTTCTCCTCGTGACTCCTGCCGTCGTTGTCGTCGGCTATCAGGGTGCGGCCGGTCGTCCGGCCGTCGTTGACGATGGTGCGGGTGTGCACGTCGCTGTCGTGGAACACCGTCCCGTCCAGCGCCGTCACGAGCCCGTTCCCGGCCGGGGCCAGACCCGGAACACTCGGGATCCACCGGCCCACCGGCACTGCGGGGTCACGGTCGATCAGCCCGATCGCGTCCTCGTCCCGCGCGGGGCTGTACCGCAGCCGGGCCTCACCGCTGGCCGACCACACCGTACGGCCCAACCGGTCCGCCAACGCACGCGGCAGATCCAGACCCTGCCCACCCGCACCCGGCACCACCAGCACCACCGGAGCGCCCGGGTCCACTCCCGCGAGTTCCGGGTCCTGCGCCAGCAACTCCACGAACTCCGCCACCGACAACCGAACCCGCGCACCACCCGGCCCCGGCACCCACACATGGTCGAAGCCACCCTCGGCCACCACCACGAACGGAGCCGGACCACCAGGGACATGCCAGGGCGCCCAACCACTCGCCCGGTAAGTCAACCCACCACGGCTGTCCGGGGCGTACACCCCCACACTGTCCGTGACCACACTCCGGACCGGCACCGTCGACCAGTTACGCCCACCGGACCGCCCATGCGGGCCGGAAATACGCCCACTACCGGCGAACGCGGCTCCACCGAGACGGAACGCCGCCACCTCCGCGAGGCCGTCGGCCCGTCCCCGGCGCATCGCGCGCAACGTGACGTCGAACAGCTCCGCCCGCTGCTCGACGGACCCGTCGGCACCCGCGTCCAGGTGCAGCACCCGACGAGCCAGCACATCCGCGTCCAGCGGACCGCCCCGCAGCGCCGGATCATCCAGCCAGAGCGCTGACAGCCGCTCCGCCACCTCACGCAGCCCCGCCAACCGCGCCCCGTCACCCAGCACACCCGGACCGAACAGCCCCACCAGCAGCGGATCATGACGCCCGTCCGCCCCGGGGTCGGCAACCGTGCCGCCCGGTGCCCGGCTGGGCGGGAACTCGGGGGTCCCGTCGGTGAGGTGGGTCCCGTCCGCGAGGTACGCCGCCGCCTCGGTCTGCGTCCGTGCGGGCGGTGCGGGCGGTGCGCCCAACGGGTGGTCGCGTACGACCGGCCCGGAGCTGGTGGCCGTCTCGATCTGGGCCAGGTAATCCAGCGGCAGCGACGTCCCGAGCGGAGCCGATACGTCCGCCATCACCCCGGAGTCGAACGCCTTCCGCGGGTGGTTGCGGAACAGCGCCGTCGGGTCGTACCCCCGGTCGGTCACCCCGGTGTAGTGCAGGATCTCGTGCAGCAGCATGCCGTTGTTCACGGCATCCTCCTGCCCGTCGTCCTCGGCCCGGAGGTGGAAGTGCCTCTGGTCCGATTCCCCCGGCTGCGGCGTCATCGTCAGCTCGACCGCTTCCAGGTGTTCCGGGGCCACCACCAGTTCGGCACCGACATGCACCTGGTCACCGGAGACAGGCAGCACGAAGCCCGTGTTGACGTGCTCGTCCAGCAACCTGGTCATCCGCTGCCGGAGGCCGACCAGCGCACCGGCGTCCATCCCCGCACCGAGCCTCACCGGCAGGACCACGGTCAGGTCCCGCACCCAACGGCCGTCCTCCGCCTGCACCCGCCGGACCTGGGCCCGGACATACGTCGCCTCCCCCGCCAGCAGGTGCGGAAGGTCGCCACCCCGGTCCGGAGCGGAACTCGGGTCGAAGATCTCCGTCCGCAGCCGGGCCGGAACCGCCCCGGCACGACGGTGCTCCCACATGTCCTTCGGAACGGGGTCCGCCGACGGCGCCACGAACTCCGGCGTGCGCTCCCCCCCGACCACCGGCGGTTCCTGCACGGACACGGCAGCGGACGATTCACCGGCATCCGGCGCGGTCGTGGGCG
Organism: Streptomyces sp.; assembly: GCF_036524955.1. Lineage (GTDB taxonomy): Bacteria > Actinomycetota > Actinomycetes > Streptomycetales > Streptomycetaceae > Actinacidiphila. The sequence goes on along the minus strand of NZ_DATDBG010000091.1, from coordinate 24,059 downwards.
CGGGGCGCAGCGTGGCCGGGGTCAGGTACTCGCCCAGCCAGTGCGCCTGCTCCTCGTCGGCCGTCGCGGTGTCGATGTGCAACAGCTCCCGGGCCGCGGGAGGAAGTTCCACCCGCACTTCGCCCTCCGGCTCCTCGCGCCGGTCCGTCACCGCCACAACCCTCGACGCGAGCTCCGGCCGGTCCGCGAGGAACCGCAGCACCGCCTCCCAGAGCAGGTCCCGTTGCGGATGCCTGCTCACCACCGGCTCGACCTGGGTGAGATGCAGATCGCCCTGACGGTTGTAGAGGTCGCGCACCAGCGTCTGCACGACCAGCTGCGCCGTCCGCAGCGTCTCGGCGCGTCCCGGCACGGCGGTCTCCTCCGCCGGGCGGTCCGGCGGGTCGATCCAGCTCAGCGCGCTGTCGACCTGGATCCCTCCGAAACGGGGCAGGTCCTCGGAGGCGATGCCCAGATTCCACGCCAGCGTGTTGATCACGCCGGGCCCCGTACGCATCATCACGGAGTTCCGGCGGATACGGCCCTCGCCCGTGGTGAAGGCCTCGGGAGGGACATCCGAGAGGTCGGACATCAGCTCGTCCTGGGGAACGGTGTAGAGCTGCTTGATCTGTTCCAGGTAGAGGCCGGCGAAGGGATGTCCCTTGGGCATGACCAGCGCGGAGTTCCCGAGCGTGTTCCCGTCGTGGTCGATGGCGTACCCGTGCGGGGAGGTGACGGCCGCCGCCGCGTGGCTCGGGTCGTGCAGCAGGTTGTCGCCGTCGACGTAGATGCCGCCGAACCGGTCAAGGATCTCCAGCCGGAGGATGTCACTGGCCGCCGCGTAGCCCGGCCCCACCTGTTTGGCGGTCTCGGCCCGGTAGAAGTCGTGCAGGCTCATGGGCGACTCGGCGTTGAACACCTCGTCGACGTTGAGGACGGCCACCTTGTGGTTCCGCGCCCAGGCGAGCATGTCCCGCACCTCGACCAGTTCCGGGCTGTCCGAAGCCGCGGGCGCCGCCTTCGCCTGTTCGAACAGGGCCCGCGGAACGTCGGTCCACACGGCCGCCCGTGCCATCCCGTCGTACCGCTCGGACATCCACGCCACGTTGTCGCGGAACGCGGCCGTCTTCCCGGTGTCCCGCAGCGGGCCGCCGAGCCAGATCGAGTGGATGACGTTCGGCATGTCCGCCCTGGCGGGCAGCGGCGGCAGCGGCACCGTCGCCCCCGGCGCCCAAGCCGTCCGTTCATCCCCCGACCGCTCGGTGACCAGCGACCAGCCCTCGGTCGGCGGCAGCGCCGCGGGTGGCATCTCGTCGGGCGACGGGGTCGGCCGGACCATGTCGAGCCGATCGAAGAAGGTCACGATCTGCTCACCGGACAACGACGAGTAGTCGTGCCCCGCCAGGAACCGCGGCGGCGGCGCCGGTCGGCGCGTGCCGAACAGGTCCGGCCCCAACAGTTCGGTGCCGGGCACCGGCGCCGGGCCGGTCCCCGGTGCCGCGACCGCGGAGTCGCGCAGGTCCTCCAGCAGTTCGTCCGCGCTCGTGTACGGGCCGGTGGGCCGCCCGGCGCCCGGCGCCCGGCTGGGCGGGAACAGCGGGGCCTCGTCCGCCGGGTCCAGGGCGCCGTGCGTCGGCTCCGATGGCCCGTCCGCCTCCTGCACCGTTCGCACGGCGGGGGCCGTGAGCGGGTCCGGTGGTGCCGCGGCCTGTTCCGTGTCCGAGCGCGAGAAAGCCGCTTCGGTGGGCGGGCCCGGGTCCGTCGCGGGAGCAGGCGGCAGCGGGCCGCCCGACTCCAGCAGCAGGGGAGGCGATGCGTCCGGGGCAGCCGGGTCGGCGGAGGTGTCGGCCGGGTCGCCCGACTGGGTGACGACGCGGTCGGGCCGGTCCACGTGCTGGGCGTGGCCGGACCGGGGCGGTCCCGTCCGGGCGGTCGGCTGGTCCGGGGTGTCCGGCGAGGAAACCGGCGGCTGCTTCGGCTCGGAGACGGTCCGTACGTCCGACACACCGGTCGTGGTCACCGGCACGGACGGATCGGTGACCCGCCGGTCCGGATCGTCCCACAGACCGAGAACGTCACTGATCTGCCGCGCGAACTCCTGGGGCGTGGCGTCGGTTCGCCACACGAACGGCGACATCTGCCGGCCGGAGTCGGGGCCGACCAGTTCCACCCGCAGGTGCGGCTCGCTGCCGGGGGGCGCCGGCTGCACGGTCACATGCAGCCGGTCACCGGAGTCGGGCAGGACGTGTCCCGGGCCGTTGACCTCCTGCCGCACACCCGTCTCGATGCGCTCCCAGATCGCGTCCAGGTCCGTTTCCGGCACCGTGTGGGCGTTGGTGAACTCCAGGTCCACGGTCACGTCGGCGAACGACGTCCCCTCGAACTCGAACTCCCGTAGGTCGAACGGGATCTCGGTCGGCGGCGGCGTCCTGGTCGCGTCGGCCGTGGACGGCGCCGGGGCGGGGGCCGCCTCCACCCGGATCGGGGTCGCGCGGTCCCGCACACTGTTCCAGTCGGTGTCCGTCGTCGTGGGCGGGCTCGTCGTCAGAACAGTGGGGTCGCCCGTGCCCAGGTCGGGCAGCCGGGTCTCGCGGTGTCCGGTTTCGCGTTGATCAGTTCCACGGTGTTCGGATTCGCGGGGTCCGATCTCGCGCTGTCCGGATTCGCGGGGTCCGATCTCGGACGGCCCGGTCTGCGTGGTGGCGGACGGACCGGACGCCAGGTCGGAGACCGGCGGCGACAGCGGTGGGGTGACGTCTGGCAGGGACAGCGGGCCGGGGTTCGGCAGGGACAGCGGACCGGAGGTGGGCAGCAGCGGATCGGTCAGCGAGCCGTCGTCGGTTCCGCCGTAGGAACTCAGGTCCTGGAGTTCGGTGAGCGGCGTGTCCGTACCCGTGTCCAGCAAGGAGGTGTCGTCGCCGGCGTATGGGTCGTAGCCGTCCGGGCCCAGCGGCCCGCGGGGCGCGCGAGGGGTGTTCGGGAGGTCCAGCGGGGACTGGTTGCCCAGCGGGGGGACCGGAACGTTGCCGAGACCGTATTCGGAGCCCGATTCGTAGCCGGAGTCGTGACCGGGGTCGCCGGCGTCGTAGCCGGAGTTGTCCTCCGGCCCGGTCTCGGCGAACAGGGTGGTGCCGTCGTCCTGCCGCCCGTACGGGTCGGTCGTGACAAGGCCGCTGTTCCCGTCGCCCGTGACGTTCGTCCCCGTGCCGAATCCGGTGCCGGTGCCGAACCCTGTGCCGACGGTGTCCAGGCCGGGGCCGACGTCCACGCCGGGGCCGACGTCGAAACCGGGATCCGAAGTGAGGTCGGGATCGGAAGTGAGGTCGAGGCCCGGGTCGAGGCCGGGGCCGGGACCGGCGGTGAGGCGCAGATCGGGAGTGGGGACGGGCGTGGGGTCGGTGAAATCGAGGCCCTGATCGCCGCTGACGAACGTGGACGGCGGACGGTCCGAGCCGGTCGGTGTGGTCCCGGGTCCGTAATGGGGGGTGGGCAGGGGGCCGGAATCCAGGTTGGAGTAGTCGGGGTTCTGGCCCCAGTCGATGTCCGGGCCGTTGCCCGGGCCGTGCGTTCCGCCGAGGCCGAACTGGCTCCCGGGCGGCGGCATTTCGTTGTGGAAGTCGAGGTTGTGCCCCCACTTGCCGAAGTCCTGGGCCCCCTTGAAGAACGGCGAGGTGAAGAGGTTGCTCACGACCCCGCCGAGCACCGTGTCCCAGTTCCACTCCCAGTTACCGTCCAGCAGGCCGGTGGTGACGAACTCGCCCAGCCCCTCTCCGAAGCCCTCGATACCCGAGTTCCACAGCTCGTGGAAGAAATTCTTGAGGAACTTGTTGTCGATGCTGTCCTTGAAGAAGTGCTTGAAGAAATCGTCGAAGCCCCCGAGCCCGGAGATGAAAAAGCCGGTGAAGAAGCCGTACAGCGAGCTCTCCCCCACGTCCTTCCAGTTGATCCCGCCAGGTCGGCGGTCGCCCTCGTTGACCCCGATCATGGTGAGCTGGGCCGCGAAGTTGATCAGCCCTTCCTGGAGCGCCGCGGTGATGCCGGGCAGCAGGTGGGTGCGGCTCAGCAGCCGGTCCAGGATCACCAGCAGGGCGAAGGCGGTCCTGGCCTTGGCTGCCGCCGCCGCGCCGAGGCCCAGACCACCGAAGATCCATTCCGTGGCCGCGATGAAGGCCAGTTCCAGCAGCAGCACGGCGATCTCGTAGATCATTTCGATCTTGGCCTGCATGATCTGCATGAACTGTTCGATCTGCCCCTGGACCATCGCCAAGAGCTGGTCGGCGAATTGCCGCAGGTAGTCCATCCCGCCGACGACACCGGTCAGCGTCGACATGGCGAAGACGTACAGCTCGATCACTTCCGGCGGCAGGGCACCGCGCACCTCGGCCAGCGAGTCGTCGATCCACTCGCGCAGTCTGAGAACGCCTTCACCGAACTCTTCGAACAACAACCGGCTTTCGTACGCCATGTTGTACAGAGCGCTCGGCGGCTTGTCGCCAAGCAGCAGGAAGAAGAGATTCGCCTCTTCCTCGGTGAATTCGATCTCGTCGCGCACGGGTCAGCGCCTGTCGCCGTCGGATCCGGGGCCGTTGGAGCCGCCCAGCTCGTCGAAGTGCGAGTCCAGCTCGTCGATGTTGTCCAGCGCGAACTCCTGGGGCCGGGTCAGCTTCTTGAGCGTGGCGACCTGCGCCGCGACCACTGCCTCAACGGCCTTCGCAAGGTACGTGCCGGTATCCGTCACATCCCGCTTGTTCTTCTTCCAGATGGGCCGGAGCTGCTCGGCGTACTCGTCGCCCTCTCCGGGGTAGGCGTCGTACCGCGGTGCGGCTGTTTCGAACTGCCGCACGAGACGCAGCGCTTCGTCGCTGATGCTCTGCAGGTGGTGCACCACGCCCACCAGCCGGGTGGGGTCGCCTTCGAACGTGCCGCCGCTAACCATGCTCCGGGTCCTCGTGTATCTCGTCGCGCAGCCGGTCGCTCGCCGCTCCCCGGCCGTTTCCATAGGCCGCTGCGGACAGCAGCGGGCCGAAGATCTTCTCCCAGTCCATGTGCGTCTGCCGCGACGGCGCATCGGCTGTGTCGCGGGTGGCCAGCGGCTCGAACGCGGCCATGACCCGGTACGCCATCTGCGCCCGGCCCTGGTTGGCGGCGTCGAGCACGGTGGCGGCCAACTGCGCGGCGCCCATCGTGCGGTACTTGCCGTCCAGGAACTTCAGCTGGGTCAGCTCCCCCTGCGGACCCACGGTGACCTCCACCGAGCGGTCACGCGAGGCCACGGTCACGGAGGCGGCCTTCAACTCCTGCTCCGCGCGTGCGACCGCCTCCCGGGTCGCCTCCAGATCAGATCTGGCCTTGGCCAGCCGTTCCGCCATGCCTTCCATCGACACGTGGCTGCTCCTTCCTGCTCGTTCCCTCGTCCCGACGCGCGCTGCTTCCTGCTCGTCCTGATACGGACCGCGCGTTCCTGTTCCGCGGCTGTGCGTTCCTCTTCCGCGCCCGCGGCGCGTTCCCGGTCTGCGGTCGCGCGTTCCTCCGCTGCGCACGGCTGCGAACTCACCGGCCGATCACCGCCGGGGCGCCGCCCTCATCCGTTCCCCAGACGTCCTCGTCCTCGGCCAGCCAGGAGGAGCGCTCGCGGTCGTTGCTCTCGGTCTGGGCCTGGTTGCCGCCGCCCATACCACCCATCGGCGGCATGAAGGGGGTGCCGGAGGAGGTGCCGACCCGCTGCGCAGCCCCGACCTCCTCGTAGCCGCCGGTGCCGCGCCGGTCGCCACGGCGCGCGAGGAGCTGGGGCCGGCCGTCGATCACGGTGCGGACCCGCTCGGCGGAGGAGGCGCTGCCGGCCGAGACCTGGCCTCCCATCGTCATCCCGGGCGGCATCATCGGGTACGAGGGAGCGCCGCCGTCGCCGGCCTGCCCCCTCCCGCTGCCGTACGCGCTCAGCAACTCCGTGGGGTCGTACGGCCGGTTGTCGTACAACTCCTCTTCGTACCCCGGGTAGGAGGAGCGGTAGTCGTAGTCGCTGCCGACGCTCTGGGGACCGGGCAGAGCGCTGCCCGGGCTGAGCGGAGTGGTCTCGGTCCTGCCGTCCGGGTACGTCGTCGTGGCCTGGTGGCGGTCCGGATCGATGACCGTGGAGCGGCCGTCGGGGAAGTCCGTGGTGACCGTGCCGTCCGGGTTGAGGGTCGTCCAGCTGCCGTCCGGGTTGTGCACCGATTCGCCCGGCGAAAGGCTCTCGAAGTCGACGCTTCCGTCCGGGAGAACGGTGACGCCGGTGTGCTCGCCCGGGTCGACGGTCGTGAAACCGCCGTCCGAGAAGTGCTGGGTGACCGAGCCGTCCGGATTCAGGATCGTTCGGCTGTCGTGGAAGTCCGGCAGCGACGGCGTCTCGCGCTGAAGCTGGTCGAACCGCTCCTGGAGTTCCCGCTGCCGCTGCGCCTGGTCCTGCTGAAGCTGCTGCTGACGCTGGTCCTGGTCGTGCTGAAGCTGCTGCTGACGCTGGTCCTGCTGCTCTTGCAGGTGCTGCTGGCGCTGCTCCTGTTCGCGCTGCCGCTGCTCCTGCTGCTTCTGCAATTCCTGCTGGCGCTGGTCCTGCTGCGCCTGCAACTCCCGCTGACGCCGGACCTGCTCCTGCTGCCGCTGCTCCTGCTTGGCTTCCTGTTCCTGCTGCCGCTGGTCCTGTTGGGCCACCAGTTCCTGCTGGCGCCGGTCCTGTTCCTGCTGCCGCTGCTCCTGCTGGGCTTGCAGCTCCCGCTGGCGCTGGTCCTGCTCGCGCTGCACCTGTTCCTGCTTGCGCTCCTGCTCCTCCTGCCGCTCCTCCTGTTTGGCCTCCTGCTCGGCCTGCTGTTCCTTGTACTCGGTCTCCGTCTTGATCCGCAGCTGCTCCTGCTTACGTTCCTGTTCGGCCTGCTTGGCCTGCTGCTCCTTCTCCTTCGCCTCCTGCCTGGCGTCCAGCTCCCGCTGCCGCTCCTCCTGCTTACGCTCCTGCTCAGCCTGCTTGGCCTCCTGCTCCTGCTCCCGCTCCTCCTGCTTGGCGTCCAGCTCGGCCTGCCTGCGCCGCTGCTCCTCCTTCTCCTTCTCCCGGTCGGCCCTCGCCTGCGCCAACGCGATGGCCTGAGCCTGTTGCTGCTCCCTCTCCTTCGCCTCCTGCTTGGCCTCCTGCTCCCTCTCCCGCTCCTCCTGCTTACGGTCCAGCTCCTGCTGCCGCTCCTCCTGCTTACGCTCCTGCTCAGCCTGCTTGCGCTCCTGCTCCCTCTCCCGCTCCTCCTGCTTACGGTCCAGCTCCTTCTCCTTCTCCTCCTGCTTACGCTCCCGCTCCTCCTGCTTGCGCTCCTGCTCCTCCCGGTACTCGTCCTCTTTCTTCTCCCTGCGCTTGTTCTCCTCCTCCTGTTCTTTCTGTTTTTTCTCCAGATCCCCCTTTTCCTTTTCAGCCTTGTCCTTCTGAAGCTCTTCCGACAGACTGGGGCCACCCCTGGCAGAAACCGGATCCAAAGAAATATCGAAAGCCTTCTTGATCCGCATCAGAGATTCCCTGGAAGGGTTCCCGAGTTTCTCTGTCACAGATTCCTGCCAAGCCCCGATCGCCTCCTCTCCGATCTTTTTCCAGGTGGCCATGGACTCAAGATGCCCGTAATCACCGTACCCGGCATCGAAGTCACCCCTGTCCACCTCGATGTAGTCCTCGTATTTGACGCCATTGTTGTAGTTGTACGAGGTGTCAACCCTGGAGCCGAACCCGGTGGCCGTGATGTTGTGGTCCCAGATGTGCTTCGTGACCTTCAGCAGGATGTCGTGCAGCCACCGCAGCGGGTTGCCCTGCCACAGTTCCCAGTAGGCCCATCGCTGCTGCAGGTTGTTCAGTTCGTTGACGAAGGTCTCCCGCGCGGCCCTGAGCCTTTCCGCGTGGAGCGAGCCGGCCGTACCGATTCTCGGCATGTCCTCGCTGTACTCCTGGTACAGCTTGTTGATCTTGTGGACGAGGTCGGCGAAGACACCCGCGGCCTGCCCCCGCCATTCCGAGTGCTCCCCGCCGAGCCGCTCCTGCCACCGCTGCAGCACCTTGTTCTGGTTGTCGAAGAAGATCGCAGCTCGGGTGAACGCGTCGGCCGCGCGGTCGAAGGAGTTGTAGTCGACCGCGTGTTCCATCGGAACATGGAGACCGGACCACTCGAAGCCGGCGGTGGTGTGTCCCCAGATCAGGGCCTCCAGGGCCCGTCCGCTTCCGTAGCTGTACTGGGAGAGCGCCAGATCGCTGTACGAACCGAAGGCGGTTCCGGTGACGACGCCGCCGGTGGGAGGCGACGAGGTGGCGTTGCTGCCCAGGAGCCTGATGGACGCCTGCCGCAGCTTCAGCTCCGTGCCCGGTCCCGGGTGCCGGTCCTGCGATCCGCTCTTCGGCGCGTAGAAGGGAATGACGATGTTCTTCGTCTCGATGGACGTGCCGGAGTTCTCCACCCGCCAGTAGAGGTTGTCCACGATGGTGTAGAGGTCGTCCTCGGGCGCACTGTCCATGTCCGAGATCTCCACCTCCATCAGTGGGATCTTCTCGTCCCCGCCCACGAGCGAGTCGAACAGGTTCGCCCGGTCCGGTATCGGATATCCGGTGAAAAGTTTGACGACCTGGGCCCAGTAGTCGTCGGTGGAATGGGCGGGGTAGACAGGCATGCGCTCAGCTCCGTACGGGATGGGGACAAGCCGACAGGAAAGGCAGGCGCCCTTCCCGGCGCCCGGGACCGCTAGCTCTTGTCCCTTTCGTTGGAACCGCTGTCGGCGAGGATGTCGTCCACGTCCGTGAAGAAGTCCATGAACTTGTCCCCGTCAACCTTTTCCAGGTTGTCGCCCTGGGCCTTGAACAGTTTCTCCACCGTCTCCTCCAGGGCCTGCTCGATCTCCGTGAAGAGCTCGCGGTGCAGTTCCAGGGTCTCGACAACCGACTCCCCCGAGGTCGCCACCTTCTTGTTCAGCGGCGCCCCGGGCCCGTTCTCAGCGCCCATGAGACCGATGGCCAGCGGAGTGACCAGCCCGAACCAGTCGGGATTGTCGTACTGGTCCTTGCCGATGATCTGCGCCAGCGAGGGGGCGAAAGTGTCGGGCTTGGTCATCTTCACGATCTCTGCGAGGAACGGTTTGACCTCGTTCTCGACGAACTGCCGGATTCCTTCTTTGTCGAGCTTCATCTCTTGCGGCTTGTCCGCCACAACACGTCCTCTCTTTCCCCTCGGGCGGCCCACCGCGGTTCCGGCCGCGGCTGCGCGGCGCCGGCGGCCGGAACAATGCCGGCGGCGGTCCGGTCAGCGGCCGATCCGCACCGACGACCACATCTGACTCAGTGAGTTCTCGCTGTACCGGTAGCTTTCCGACACGTCGGTGAGCAGCGCCGAGCTCTTGGTGAGCATCTGCTCCATGACCTGAACGGCGTGGTTCCACGCTTTCTGCTTGACGTCGTACTGCTCGCGGTCGTCACCGATCCACATGTTCTTGAGCTCGCTGAGCTCCATGTCCAGGTTGGACAGGGTCGTGGCGATCGCCTTCGTCTGCTGGACCAGGTCGTCGGCCGTGTTGTTCGCCTGTGAGTAGTCGACGTAGATGTAGCCGTCGCTGAAGTCGCTCATGGGTTTTCCTTCGTCCTGCTGCCGTCGAGAATCCGGATCAGGCGGTGAGCGTGTCGAATACGCTCTCGGACTGGTTGTACTGCTGCTGGATCGCCGTGTTGGCGGATCCCTGCTGGCGGCCCTGCTCGGCCAGCGTCTCGTTGAGCGCCTCGACCATGTCCTCGACGTTCTTGAGGATGACGTCCGCCTGCTCTTCCCACTTGATGACGAGCTCCTGGTAGGCGGCGCCGTCACTGCCCTTGTAGTAGCTGGACAGGCCGTGGCGGGTGGACTCCACGTCCTGGCGGGACTTGAGGATGCCGTTGAAGGCCATCTGAAGAGCCTGGATGCCGTTGCGGGTGGCGTTTTCCTCTGATTGCCGCATTCCGCTGGGAGGCATGGTGCGCCCTACTTTCTCCTGGGGTCGCGGGGCGCGGCGCTCATGGCGCCGGCCCGGCCGCGCGTCGTTGGCTGCGGTCAGAGGCTAGGAGCGCGAATTTGTCGATGCCTTGTCATCGCCTTGTCGCGGCCGGGCTCCCGGGCACCGGAGCACAGCGCAAGGCCGTGGTCACGGCCTTGCCGTACGCCGCTGTGGCCGGGCTCAGGTCCGGTCCGGTCGGCAGCATGGACAACAAAGGGGAGGGCAGTGCCTGGGGGATCACCGACTCGTACCCGAGTGCCTTCGCGGCGTCCGCTCCGGGTACTCGGTACTTCACCCCGGTGTCCGTGACCAGGTAGACGGTGTCGCCCATCAGGCCCCCACCCGCGCCGAGCACCCGGACCAGGGCTCCACCGCCCGGTGGGACGGTCACCCGGTCGGCCGGGGAGCAGGCCGGGGTCAGGTTCTCGGCCGGGGGCTGCGCGACGGGGCCGAGCGAGCCCGGTACGACCAGCGACACGCTCAGCCGCGGCCCTTGCGCGTCAGGCTGAATCCGCACGCACACGGCCGTCCCGTCGTCCGGGCCCACCGGTTCGGGCGGGGACGCGGGCAGTTCCGCGGGGCCCTCCGGCCCGCCGTCGGTGGGGGCCAGACGGCCCTTGAGCACCGCCGTGCCCAGGGCGAGCGCGGTGGCCGGGCGCCCCGCGTACGCCTCCCGGCGGGTGCCCGGGTCACCCAGCGCCAGGGCCGCCGTGGTGGCGGACAGCGGGATCAGGCCGTCGCGCCGCAGCAGGTAGTACCGCGCCTGCGCGCCGGGGGCGGTGACCTGGAAGACCTGCCCGATCCTGGTGGCCCGCCCGCCCAGCGACGGGCCGTTCTCGCCCCGGCCCGGAACCTCGGGCGGAGCCAGGTCGGGCCCGGCGGGCAGGGAGTTGAGGAAGGCGGCGGAGACCGGCACGGGGGCGGTTGATCCGTACCCGAGCGCCTCGGCGGCCCCGCCCTTGCTGTCCAGCCGGAGCCTGATCCCCCGCCAGACCAGGTGCAGCGAGGAGTCGGGACCGGACACCAGCAGGCCGTCCTGCGGCCCCAGCCCCGCGCCGTCGGCCGCGGTGCCCAGCGCGAGGGTGGTGCTGACCCGCGAGCCCGGCTCGTCACGGCTGGAACACACCTGCCAGGGCCCGTCGGCCAGGTCTCCCCGCTTCGGCAGCACATCGGGCGCGCCGGGGATCCCCACCGGCGGACCGTGGGGCGTACCGCCGAGTGAGGAGGTGCCGACGGTGGTGGTCTTCAGTTCGGCACCGCCGAGCAGCCGCGCCGAGGCGTAGTTGCGCACCGGGCGGAGCCGGCCGTCCAGGTACAGGAAACGGGAGCCGGTGTCCCGGTCGACGATCAGACTCCCGGAGGACTGCCACGAGTCCTTCTTGCCCGGCGACATCAGACCGATGACGAATGCGCCGGCCGAGACGATCAGCGCGATGACCACGCCGATGGCGACACCCCGGTTGGTACGGCCCTGCGGGCTCTCCGGTGCGTCCGGATCGGCGCGCAGCATGCTGGAGGTGAGCCGTCCCATGAGGAACATGTGGGCCTGCACCTGGTCGCGTTTGGACTGCATGGTCCTGCCTTCCTGCCTGCTCAGCCCTTGATGGAGTGCAGCTCGCCGTAGACGCCCAGCACCCACAGCGCCAGCGGCAGCAGGGCGACGGCGACCGCGGTGTGCAGCAGTTCGGCGGCCCGGCCCCAGTACGGCACCAGACGTCGTCCCGGTACAGTCCAGGCGGTGATGGCGATTCCCGCCGCGGTCGCCAGCAGCGCCGCCACCAGCAGCAGGCGGGAGTCCGGGCCGAACTCCCCGACACCGAGCCAGACCAGCAGGACGGCGCCCCACCCGCCGGGGACGACCAGCCACAACCGCTGCAAGGTGTTACCCAGGCCGCGCGCGTGCAGCAAGAGCAGGACCGACAGCGTGGCGATGGTGACGACCTGGGGCAGGTCGGCCCGGTACGCGAGCCCCGTCTGGCAGACGGCCGCGATCGCCCCCGCCGCCCCGTACAGGCCGGTCATCCAGCCGTCGGCGAGAACGGCGCGCTCGGCGACCGAACGGGGGGACTGCGGCTCGATGCCCTCCTGGAGCTGCTGGGCGTTGGTGGGCAGCGGCGGCATCCGCAAACCCGACAGCCGGAACGAGAGCGAAGGAACGAAAGCACTGAACACGACCGCCACCAGGGCGACCAGGCCGGCGGTGTGCTGCGGCGGCAGATCGCCGACGAGGATCAGCGCCCCGGCCAGCGCGCCGACCGCCCCCACCGCGGCCACCGCGAGGAACAGAGAGGCGAACGCCGCGACCGCCGCGACCGCGAGCACCGCGCCTCCGGTGGCCGCCGCGCTCGCCGCCAGCAGCCGGGAGCCGAGGAGCGCGTGCTCGGGTCCGCCACCCGTCTCCCCGCCGGGCAGCAGCCATCCGGCGAGCCCCACATAGGGGCTGACCATGAAGCCCAGGGCGGCGCCCGCCCCGGCGTCGCCGACCGCGCGGCTGGCCGACCCGGCGCCCGCGAGGAGCAGCACACCGACGACCGCTGCGGCCAGCGCGCGCAGCGGCGCTGACGGGCCGGGCACCGCGAGCGTCACCAGCCCCGCGGTGAGCGCCACGACCGACAGGCCCAGCAGCACCCGCCTGCTGATCTGCGGATTCCAGCCGTAGGGACGGTCCTGCATGGTGGTCGAGATGCCGTCCACCAGATCGTCGAGGCGTACTTCGGGCAGGCTTTCCGCGCGGGGCCGAAGGAACAGGGTGGCGCCGTCGCGCAGCCCCTCGGCTTCCAGCGTGCCTTCCTCGTTCAGCGGTTCGCCGCCGAGCCGCTGCAGTACCCAGCCTCCGTGTTCGAGACCGGATTCCGCCAGGCCCTCCCCGCCGTAGGCCAGCAGGGCGGGCAGCAGGTCGGCCACCGGGATGTCGGCGGGTACCGCCAGGTCGATGGACGTGTCGGGCGTGCGTACCGTGAGGCGGCACAGCCCTGCCAGGGTGCTGTCTGTCATCGGAAATGTCTCACGCTTCTCCGGGACGCCGGTGCGTCACCGGTGTTCGGGCACGACGGCGGATGCCGTCCGTGGGATGCCGGCCCTCTCGTGGGGCGGGCTCGACCGCGGAGCGCAGGAGGCGGTGGGACGCGGGAAGCGGTGGGAACGCAGCAGGCGGATCGGTCGCGCGGCCCCTGGGTACCCATGACGGGTCCGCAGGACCAGGGTGGCGAACCGTTGACAGGGATCGTAAGGTCAAAGCCTGGCTTCTGGCGACCCGTTGCCCGGGCGATCCGCTCCCGCCCCGGTCCCGGCCCTGCCGCCGCCCTCCCACGCCCGCTGCTCCGGGCGGTCGCTGTACGCCGCGGTATCGCCGTTCTGACCCGCCGCGCGCCTGTCCCCGGACCCGGACAACGCCGTGCCTGTCCCCTACCCCGGACAACCCCGTGACCGGCCGCGCGCCGGAGTCCCCGAACCCGTGAACACCCCGCCCGCCGCCGGGCGGCCGTCCGCCGCGTCATCGTTGAGGAGAGCGTTCGTTGAGTGTCGTGATGTTCCGCAGGCCCGCCCGGCGCCGTGGACCCGAGCTGCCCGAGGGGGAACTCAGTCTCCAGGAGCCGCCCACGCTGTCCGAGACGGTGCCGGACAGCTCCGCCGTCTGGAACTACCTGCCCATGGCCATGATGTCGGTGTCCATGATGCTGATGTTCATGCGGCCCGGCAGCGGTGGCAGCAGCGGTTTCATGTATCTGGCCCTGGGGATGATGGCGGTCGCGTCGGGCGCCATGATCCTCGGCCAGTTCGTACGCAAGAACAGCGAGCGCAAGCAGCGGCTCAAGGGCGAACGCCGGGACTACCTGCGGTATCTCACCCAGACCCGGCGCAAGGTCCGCGCCGTCGTGGGGCAGCAGCAGAAGGCACTGGCCTGGCAGCATCCGGAACCGGCCGCCCTGTGGTCCCTGGTGGGCACCACCCGGCTGTGGGAACGCCGCGCCTCGGACCCGGACTTCGGCGAGGTACGGCTCGCGGTCGGGGAGCAGAAACTGGGGCTGCGGCTGACCCCGCTGTCGACGCAGCCGGTCGAGGACCTGGAGCCGCTCAGCGCTCACGCGCTGCGCAGCTTCATCCGCGCCTACGCCACCGTTCCCGACCAGCCGATCGCGATTTCCCTGCGGTCCTGGTCACGGGTGCTGTTCCAGGGGGACCAGGAGCGGGTACGTGCCGCCGCCCGCGCGCTGATCGCGCAACTGGCGGTGTTCCACTCACCCGAGGACCTGTGGATCACGCTGTGTGTGGCCGACGACCAGCGGGAGCGCTGGGAGTGGGTGAAGTGGCTGCCGCACTGTCTGCATCCGCAGGACAGTGACGGCGCCGGTCCGGTCCGGATGGTCACGTCGGCCTTCAACGAGCTGGAGGACCTGCTCGGCGCCGAGTTCTGGGAGCGGCTCCCGTTCGACCCGGACGCACCGGTGACCAGGGAAGAGCCGTTCACCGTGATCGTGGTGGACGGCACGATTGTGCCCGGCGGCCACCGCCTGGACGGACCCGGCGTCCGCAACACCGTCGTACTCGACCTCACCGGCGCCCTGACCTGGCGTCCCGGACGGACCACTCTGCGGCTGCGCCTCGACGGGGACGGCATCGAGCTGGTGCGCACCGACCGCGACCGCAAGGAGCAGACCACCCCACTCGGCCGCCCGGACTCCTTCGGCCCGGTGGCCGCCACCGCGCTGGCCAAGCAGATCGCTCCGTTCCGGATGGGCGTGGGCGGCGATGCGTCGGAACCGCTCGCCGCCACCCTGGAGCTGACCTCGCTGCTGGGCATCCCCGACCTCCACCGCCACGACCCGGCCACCCTGTGGCAGCGGCGCGGCGGCACCGAGCGGCTGCGGGTGCCGATCGCGGTGAGCGCCGACGGCGCCCCCGTGGAGCTGGACATCAAGGAGTCCGCGCAAGGCGGCTCCGGGCCGCACGGGATGCTCATCGGTGCCACCGGTTCCGGCAAGAGCGAACTGCTGCGCACCCTGGTGCTGGCGCTGGCGCTCACCAACTCCTCCGAGACGCTCAACTTCGTGCTGGTGGACTTCAAGGGCGGCGCCACCTTCCTCGGCCTCGACGAACTGCCGCACACCTCGGCGGTCATCACCAATCTCGCCGACGAGGTGGCGCTGGTCTCGCGGATGCAGGACGCGCTGCACGGCGAGCTGATCCGCCGCCAGGAGCTGCTGCGCGCCGCGGGCAACTACACCTCGGCGCTGGAGTACGAGAAAGCGCGCGCCGCCGGCGCCCCCCTCGCGGCGCTGCCGAGCTTGTTCGTGGTGGTCGACGAGTTCAGCGAACTGCTCGCGGCGCACCGGGAGTTCATGGAGCTGTTCGTGATGATCGGGCGGCTCGGGCGGTCGCTGGGCGTGCATCTGCTGCTCGCCTCGCAGCGCCTGGACGAGGGCCGGATGCACCAGCTGGAGAGCCACCTGTCGTACCGCATCGGCCTGCGGACGTTCTCCGCGATGGAGAGCCGCGGCGTGCTCGGCGTGCCGGACGCCTACGAGCTGCCGCCGCAGCCGGGCAGCGGGTTCCTCAAGACCGGCGTGGAGGCCCTGACCCGGTTCCGCGCCGCCTACTCCTCGGGCACCTACCGGGAGCGGAGCGGGTCGGTGAACCAGGAGCGGGCCGCCAGCCAGGTGATGCCGTGGACGGCAAGCTGGGTGGTGCCCCGCCGGCTGCCCGAGACGCCCGAGCCGACCGAGCCGACCGAGCAGGCCGAGGGGGCCCAGCAGGACGACGGCGGCCCGACGCTGCTGTCGGTGGCCGTGGAGCGGCTGCGCGGCTCCGGGCCGCCGGCCCACCAGGTGTGGCTGCCGCCGCTGGACCTGCCTCCCGCGCTGGACCGGATCCTGGAGCCGCTGGCCGCGGACCCGGTGCTCGGGCTCACCACCACACAGTGGGCCGGGCGCGGCAGACTGACCGTGCCCGCGGGCATCATCGACCGGCCCTTCGAGCAGATCCGCGACGTGCTGACGGTGGACCTGTCCGGCGCCGGCGGGCATGTGGCCATCGCGGGCGGCCCGCAGAGCGGCAAGAGCACACTGGTCCGTACCCTGATCGCCTCGCTGGCCCTGACGCACACGCCGCGCGAAGTGCAGTTCTACTGCCTGGACTTCGGCGGCGGCACCCTGGCGGGCCTGTCCGGGCTGCCGCACGTGGGCGCGGTGGCGGCCCGCCTCGACACCGAGCGGGTGGGCCGGGTCATCTCCGAGGTCAACGCGCTGCTGGCGCAGCGTGAACGGTTCTTCCTGGAACACGGCATCGACGCGATGCCCACCTACCGGCGCCGCCGGGCCGCCGGGGAGTTCCCCGACGAACCGTACGGCGACGTCTTCCTCGTCGTCGACGGCTGGTCGACGGTCCGGCAGGACTACGACCGGCACGTCAGCACCTTCAACGCGCTGGCCGCCCGCGGCCTGAACTACGGCATCCACCTCATCGTCACCACGGCCCGCTGGGTGGAGCTGTCGGCGGCGGTGCGCGACCAGTCCGGCACCCACCTGGAGCTGCGCATGGGTGACGCCATGGACTCCCAGGTGGACATCCGCCGCGCGGCCACCGTGCCGCGTATCCCCGGGCGCGGCCTGACCTCGGACAAGCTGCACTACATGACGGCGCTGCCCCGTATCGACGGTGCGGGCGGTGCCGACGACCTGGCCGACGGTATCGCCGCCCTGGTCGCCGCGGTCCGGGAGAGCTGGCCGGGGCCTCCGGCGCCGCCGGTCCGGATGCTGCCCACCACCCTCGCCGCGGCCGAACTGCCCGATCCCGAGGGCGACTTCCGGGTGCCGATCGGCGTCGAGGAGGAGCGCCTGGCCACGGTGTGGCACGACTTCGCCGAGCACCCCCACCTGATCGTGGTCGGGGACACCGAAAGCGGCAAGACCAATCTGCTGCGCCTGGTGGCCCGCGCCGTCACCGCGCGGTACACGCCCGCGGAGGCCCGGGTGATGGTCGTCGACTACCGCCGCACGCTGGTGGAGGCGGTGCCCGAGGAGTACCGGCTCGGGCACGCGATCTCCGTCGATGCACTCAGGGACCTGATCGACGGCGCCGGGCGGGCGGTCAGGACCCGGATTCCGGGACCGGACGTGGCCCCCTCGCGGATGAGGCAGGCCGACTGGTGGACCGGCCCCCGGCTGTTCATCCTGGTCGACGACTACGACCTGGTCGGCAGCAACCCGGTGAACCAGCCGTTCGGGCCGCTGCTCGACCATCTCGCCCTGGGCTGGGAACTCGGCGTGCACCTGATCGTCGCCCGCTCGGCCGCGGGCGCCGGGCGCGGGCTGAACGACTCGCTGCTGCGGCGGATGCAGGAGGTCAACACCCCGGCGCTGCTGCTGTCCTGCCCGCCGGCCGAGGGCTATCTCTTCGGCAACATCAAAGGCCGCAGCCTGGTCCCCGGCCGGGCGACGCACATCGCCCGCCGCAAGAACCGCCAGATCCAGACGGCGTTGCTGGACGAAGTCTGAGGAGGACGGCACCACGGCCGGGTGGGGACCCCGTCCGTGGGGCTCGGCCCCGGCACCCGGCGGAGTGCAGGCCGAGCCGGAGGCGGCCACCCGCGCACGGCGTGGTCGCCGCCGCGGAAGACGGCCCCTGCCAAGCTTGACTCCGTCGGGGGTCTTGTAGCTGCCGGTGTGAGCCGCTGACCTTTATGGGGACGGCACGGTGTTGTCACTCGCTTCCATGACTACTTCTTTCGCTGGATTCGCCTGGCCGGGGAACGGCTCGTCCCAGGAGAACTTCGGCACGCTGCCGAAGGGGCTCGGCCAATTCGAGGTTGTCCCCGCGGATCGTGCTGTGAAGGAGCTGGGTGATGACGGCGAGTTCGGCGTGCCAGCCTGCGGGAGTATCGAGGACATCCAGCTCACGGCGGATCTGGGCGGCGATCGATGGGAACTTCAGGCTGTAGCTGTGGAGCACGGCGGCGTCGTAGCCCGTGGGGGCCTGTCCCCAGCCTTCCCAGTCGAAGACTCGGAGTTCGGGTGCGCTGAGGTTCGCCCAGTGGAAGTCGCCGTGCGCCGTGGACCATGAGGGCGCTGCGGTGTCGATCGGTGTACCGAGATATTCAGGCATGGCGCGTTCGAGGAACGGCTGGTGCACGGACATGCGGCTGGTGGGGACTTGGGCGACGTCGTCAAGCGCGGCGCGGACCGATGCCCACCAGTCAGAGGACAGGTCCGGTGCGGTGATCAGAGCAGGGGAAGTCGAGATGGGCAGAGCCGCTTCTCGGTCGTACAGTTCCGCGCGATACTCCCACTGCTCATCGCTCCAGTCATGGACGAGGCGCAGCCGCGGGCGCGGGATCGAACGTGGGAGGGCGTGCTCGGCGGCGATCGAACCGTCCCAGAAGGTGGCGTTGACCTGGCCGGTTGGGGCGCTGCCGATCCGGAGCCATGCCGGACCGCCCCGGGCGGTGACAGGCTGACTCAGGGTTCTACCGCGCCAACCCCACACTTCGATGGATCCTGGTTCTGGGTGGCTTTCCAGGGCGGTGCAAGCCCGGCTGTGGGCGTTGCGCATACGCGCGATCACCTGGGGGTCGTCGGGTTCGGTGGACATCAACTCCTCCCGGCTGAGGAGGTAGTACCGGGCACGGTGTCCGGCGGGTTCATCAGGGTCTCGCGTGCCGCCCGCGCGAGGATGGCCTGTGTCTGCCCGTCGAGACCCAATCGGTTCCAGGCGAAGATCACGTGGTGCGCCAGGATGTCCCGCACGCCGCGGACGAGGATGCCGTCTCGTGCCGCGTCGCCGAGGCGCCGGCCTGCGTCTTCGAAGGCGGCGGCCCAGGGCGCGATGAAGGCCAGGGGGTTGTCTCCGTTGAACAGGGCGCTGGTGGGGCTGGTGTCGAGGTTCATGAGGAGTTGCAGCGCCACGCTCATCGTGGACACTCGGTCGGCGGGCGTACCGGGCGGCAGAGGCCGCAGCTTTTCCACTCGGTGCCAGATGTCCCCCTGCTCGTGCGGTTCCTGGCCGGCACCGAACAACAGAGTGCTGCACAGCAGGATGGAGAGCTCACGACAGCCCAAGGTGTGCTCGTCCTGCGTGGTGAGGGTGTGGCGGCATACGTAGTCGAGGACGCCACGGCTGTCGGCGTGGAACAGGTCGTGGGCGATGTCCATGCCCTTGGGGCCGCCGAACGCCAGGGCTTCGGGCTCGTAGACGGTCTCCCACCACCGGTCGATCGCGCCACCGGCTCGAAGGGTGTCCAGGGTGGTGGTCATGGCGTGTGCGACGTCCGTACGGGTGGCCGCGGAGCCGGGGCGGCAGCGCAGTCGCCAGCAGGGATGCTTGCGTATGAACCACCACCCGGCGAGTGCTCCGGTGTTCTCGGTCTGCTGGAGTTGAGGAACGAGCGAGTCGGTGGCGGTGCGTTCGGCGGAGTTCCAGTCGGTGAACTGGACTGAGACGGAGTACCAGCCACGAGCAGCCTCAGCTTGGTCTTCGAGGGCGGCGCGCCCAGCAGCTTGATAGACCTCGATGGCGTCGGCGAGTTCGCCTGCCTTGATGCCCGCGCGGGCAGCAGCTTCTTCGAGGGCGATGCCGGAGAGAGTCTCCAATACGCTGTTGGCTACCTGTTGCGGTGTCGCAGGTGCGTCCACCAGGCTCCTTCCCGGAACTTCAATTGATCAGCAGGCATGCGTCCCACCCCGAGATCGGCGGCGTGGGGTGCGCGGCGGTGTGCAGGGCGAGAGCGAGGCCCGCTTCCCCTTCCAGCAGCCCGCCGCCTTCCCGCCGCCCCGCGCGGCTGTGCTGGAGAAGGAGGTCGGCCAAGGGCGGCAGGAGCAGGCCGATTTCCGGTGTGAGCGCGTCTTGGGCGGCCCTCCAGGTGGTCTGGTACAGACCGGCCCAGCCGTGGCACAGGCTGGTGTCGGTGATCTGACGGAGTTGGGCACGGTCGGACACGCAGTAGGCAAGGGCGCGTTCGGCCATCTGCTGGCGCGCCTTATCCGCGAGCGCAATGCCGACGAGTTGCTGGGCGCGGGCGATGCCAGGGGTGCCGTAGCACCAGCTTGGTCGCGAGGCGCTCGATTGACCCGGTCGGCCGGTGCCAAGCTGGTCCCGGGTGATCCACTGCGGCCACCACGGTCCTGCGTCGGACTCCTGTCTCCAGGTGTCCAGCCAGGTGCAGATGGTGTGGACGGCTTCGCTCTGCCCGTCCACGGCGACCCCCCGGCGCAGGGCCTGAGCAAGGAGTGCGAGCGGGCCGGTGATGCCGTGCGCGATACCGAAGTTGGAGTGTCCGCCGGGGAATTCGGTGGATTGCTTGACGTGCGGATCGTGGTGGACCCACCAGCCTGGGACGCGTTCTCTGTCGACTCGCAGCGGCTCGGTGAGACGCACGAGGTAGGAGAGGGTCCGCTCCAGCGCATGGTCCCCTGGGGCGTGCTGGAGGAGGTGGGCGCCGATCCCGCTCAGGCCGTGGAGGAGGTCGTACTCGGCGAATGCCGGCGGTTCACCGCGGTCGATCCGGGCATGCGCCAGGCCAATACGGCGGTGGGCGAGTGCGGTGACGTACGTGTCCAACCGATCCCGGGCCGACGCGTACCGCTCCGCTCCATCGGCTTCGGCGGCGTGGAGGACAAAGGCCAGAGCGGGCACGCCGAACAGGAGGCAGGCGTCGTCTGCACCGCTGATCCCGTCCAAGGCCGCGGCCTGCACCCAACTGCGCGCCGTCCGCCAGTCGGCCTTGCCGGTGTGAGCGCGCTCGATGTGCAGCAGCGCGATGCCGGCCGGTCCCTTGGACAGGGACTGGGCAGGCACGTGGTGATCGTGAACGAGCGATTCGGGGACGCTGAGCTGCCGGGCGATCTCCTCCACAGCGGTGGCCGCTGTATGGGGTGGCGCGCTCACCGCGCTTCCCTTTGCGCCAAGGCGGTCTGGCGCAGCGCTGCGGCCCGGGCCAGGCGGTGGGTGACGCGTTCGCGGTCCGGGTCGACGCCCATGGTGCGGACGTGGTGCATGTGGAGCAGGGACCGCAGCACGCTGTCGGGGTCGCGTTGCCGGGCGAGCTGGGCGCGGTAGACCGCGAGTGCGGTCCTGCGGCGGTCCCAGGCCCGTGTTACAGCCTCGCCTCCGGGCATGGTGAGCAGCATCTCTCCCTGGTGCCGGGGGTCGGCCAGGCGCAGCGTGGTATCCCGCAGCTTCTGACCCAACGGCCCTCGCTCGTAGGGGAGATGACTGATCAGCCACTGATGACCCTCGGCAGGTGTTGCGGCGTAGGAGGTAGCCAGATCGACCAGGCCGGCGGCCGTCACTGCCTCAGGCGGCAGTCCGCAATGAGCGGCGAACGTGAACTCGGCAATGGCCGCGATGGAGTCCGCTCCGAACACCGTCTCGGCTGCGGCCATCGCCTCTGTGTGGCCGTAGCGTCCGGCTTCGGGATGGTAGGTGCCGAGTTGGATCTCCCGTAGGAGCCCGCGGTCACGCAGACCAGCGGCCCAGTGTCCGACCCTGGTAGCGGCTTCTCCGTGGTGGGCGGATGTCGGTAGGCGCAGGTACAGGGCGAGGTACTGCTCGGTGTCGGGGCGGCTGGTGTCGCGGTGCCGTCGAAACCACCACAACGGAAGGTCGGCCCAGTTGTCGAAGAGGTCTGGCAGGTGTTCGGTCAGAATCTCGTCCTGGCGGTCCGGGTGCCCGTAGATCTGCGCATACAGCCAAGGGGAGCGACCGGGCAGATGCCCGGCGGCCCGTTCGACAGTCCGCAAAGGCATCGTGGCATGGGCCTGCTGTTCTGCGAGCCGGGGCCGGGCAAGACGCATCTGGACAAGGAGTTCATGCGCGCGTCCGAACCAGGCGAGGCTGTCCGGGGCGGGAGCCTCCTGCAATTCGACTTGGTGGGCGCGGTCGAGACGGGCGCGCAGCAGTGCCCGGTGGAAGGGCCGGTCAAGGTCGAGGGGCAAGCGGAGATCGGTTTCGCACAGTACGACGGCTGTCGGTGCGCGCAATTGACTGCGCCATGTCTCAAACGCGGCATTCCATTCGGCCGACGGCGCAGTATGCCACGGGAGGTCAGAAGCGCTCAGGAGCCAGCGCGCCGGGGAGAGCACGGTTCGGCCGTACCGAAGGCGCGGTAAGTAGGGCAATCGCACGGCGGCCCCCCAGTCGAACGCCTTGTAGACGGCACAGCGTCCGGTGGTGACCTCGGCGAGGAAACGAGCGAGCGGCGGAGTGAGGGCCCCTGCCTCCAGCGCGTGCAGGACGCGCGGTTCGACGCGCCTGCCGGTCGAGAGTTGCACCAGGTAGAGCTGGCGTGCGTCGGCGGTGACCGCGATGTCATGGAGGTCGATGAGACCACGGTTGGCATCGTGGTGCTCGGACAGGGAGATCGTCTGCGGAAGCAGAGAAGGCGTACGTGCGACGTTCTCGCTCCGCCGACGGCGCGGGGGGAACGACAACTGCACGGCGACGGCATCGGGGGCGTCCGTGCTCAGGCAGGCGTAGGCGTCCGACAACGCCTTGCGGTCCGCCTCGGTCAGCAGGTCGGCGAACCGTCCGGCCATGCTGCTGCCGGGACGCGGGGCTGCGGTGACGACGAGCTGGAACGCGCCGTCCTGTATGGCGCTCGCGGAGGGGGCATGGATCTGAAATGCCAGTTCGACGCGCGGCTGCGGGAGCACCTCGGCGGGGTCGCCGACCGTCAGCGTGCGGATCACTGGCTCCGTCAGGACGATCTCCTCACCGCCGTTGATCACGTTCCGCTGGACGAGGGCAAGCAGTGTCTCGTCGCGTTCGGTCAACGTGCGCGCAATGTTCGCCACCGGCGAGCCCAGGTAGCCGGCGGGAAACCCGAGCCCGACGTCGGCGACCAGCTCGCGGACGGGGACGACGGCCCCCACGCCGTAACGCTGGCGGAACCGGACGTGGAAGTCTTTCCACCGGGGGTAACCGAACGGGTAGGGCGTCAGGCGCAGCAAGGCAGAGGCGGCAGCCTCCGCCTCCCGGATGACCGCCTTGGGAAAGGCTATCTCGCAGTCCAGAGCTGTGTCGACCATCAGCGGCTGGGGGGCGATATCGCTCATCGCCTTCATACGGTTGGCCACCGTCGCCCTAATCACCTGCGCCGAGGCAGGCGGGACGGTGTGGTTGTGACGTGACAAATCATCGTGAATGGCTCGCAGTTCCTGCACCAGGTCCGCGAGGTCGGGTAATTCTTCGGCATGGGCTGCGGCAAGCTGAGCACGAATGTGTCCCAGGGCATCGGGAACGGTCATCGGCGCTCGCAAGCTGGTGATCAGGAAATACTGAGAGACGAGTTCGGCCAGCAGGGAACTGACCCGATCCGGTGGTGCGGTCGGGTAGTCAGCAGCCAGCAGCTTGACGAGTTCGCCAAAGCGAATGGGCTCGCGCGCCGCCTCCATCGCAGTGCGTACCGGCTGGGTATGGCGTACGGATATCTCCATCGGGGCGAGCACGCCAGGGCGGTCACCGGGCGGCTGACCAGCGACAACAAGCCTGCTGCCACGTACGAAGGCGGCTCCGTTTGCAACCACCGGCAGGCGTTCCAGCAATCCGGGATGTTGCTCCAGGATCTTGACGACGGCAGCCGACCACTGCGCGTCCGCTCTGGCTACCGCACGGTGGCGTTCCCCCCATCGCACGGCAACCTCGCCACGGACTTGGGCCGTCGTGACGCCCGCGAACAAACCAAACGGCGTGGCTCTCCCGTGCCAGCGCAGCAGGTAGGAGGCAAGCGAGTGGACGAGTCGGCGTACGCGGCGCTCGTCCGGGGAGGAATCGATCTTCAACGCCTCGTGGATCTGTTGGGTCAGGACTGGGCTGGCAGTCTCCACGGCACGCCGGACCTCCTCTCGCTGCCACTGCTGCTTCAGCCAGGCCAGCCCCTTGCCCACCACTACTGCCGGAGCGCCGGTCAGGTCCGGCTCCTCGGTCAAAGGCATCCCGTCTGGGTATGTAGTGGCGCGTACCAGGGGCACGCCGGCCAGCCGATACAGGAGCCGTTCGTCTCCCGCTGTCATCTGCTCCCTTGTCTCTTCGGCGCCCGAGGAAGGTGGTACCGGTGGCGCCGGGCATCCCGCCCGGCGCCA
>NZ_DATDBG010000090.1:0-11409 GCF_036524955.1 Streptomyces sp. | reverse complement strand
CGGGAACCGGGGGCCGCCGCCAACGGCCTGCTGCGCGCCCGCTCGCAGACCATCGCCACCTGGGAGAAGTTCTACCTCTACTACAACGAAACCACCGACCGGTACGCCCTCCAGTCCGCGGCCAACGGTCTGTTCGTATCCATGGAGAACAATTACACCGGCGACCTGCAGTACGCCCTGCGCGCCCGCTCCACGGACATCGCCGGCACCTGGGAAGAGTTCTACATCATCGACAGCCAAAGCACCTGAGCCGATCGCACCACCGGCCTCCCCGCCGGGAAACCCCGGCCCGCCCGCCCCCCAGGACCGGGGGCAGACGGGCCGGCACCAAACCAGACGAGAGCCGCAAGGCCGGGGGTACCCCTGTGTGGTTCACCGGCAGGTCTGCTGTTCTCCTGCTCGTCCCCGCGCCGCCGTTGGCCAGTGGCCGTCCGTCCCAGCGCCCAGCAGCACGGCGCACGGACCCTGTGGCGGCAGCGTTGAAGACGGACAGGGCGCCGAGAAGGGCGGCTCGAAGCAGCCCGCCAGCCGGCAGCGCCAGAACAGCTGCTGCGGACGCTGAACCCGCCCCGCCAACGGCGCCGAGTCCGCCAGCAGACGGCCCAAGGCCCAGCCGCACACAGCCACCCCGGCGTGGTGCTGCAGCAACACCCGGGTTTATGCGTGAATGCCTCATCCATCCAGACGCAGAGGTCGAGAAGTACAGTTCGAAACCGCCGGACAAGAGGAATGCAAACCTTCCCGTGCCCCGGCCGCTCTTATCTGGCAGCACGTGGCGGGGCAGTCCCTATTCCGCACACAACGAGCCGCACCGGAGGCTCTCGATCAGGTCAGCGCCCGGTCCGGCACCCACAGCAAAAACCCGTCGCGATCCTTTGGGGGGACGCAGTGCACTGGTACGTGGACGTACTCAAAAAATACGCGGTATTCAGCGGGCGTGCATGCCGCCAGGAATACTGGATGTTCTTTCTGATCGACACTGTCATCGGCTTCGTGCTGACGTTCATCGACGACGCTTTCGGCACGGTCTTCATCGGACTGCTGTACGGCCTCGCTGTACTGCTTCCCAGCATCGCAGTGAGCGTCCGCCGGCTCCACGACACCGACCGGTCAGGTTGGTGGGTGCTCATCGCGCTGATCCCGATCGCGGGCACCATCACCCTGTTCATCTTCCTGGCCAGGAAAGGCAAGCCGTACGACAAGCCCACGGTCCCAACCCGAAGCCCGCCCCGACGAGCTGACGCCACCTGCGCCCGCACCCCGCCGCATCGCTTCCTCTCCCCGGACACGGCCGGGTCCCTCGAGACAGCCGCCTCGCGGGTACAGCACCCCGGGAGAACTGCCGCAGGCCATGGCCGGCGCAGCGCTCGTCACGCCAGCACCTACAACCCGGCGGGCAGCACTGTTCGGCGGCGCGGGCCGCGACCACCACCTGCCAGTGACCGGCAACGGGGCCGGAGGGTCGACCGTAGGGTCCGTGGTCGGGGCGTCGTGAACCGGGCCAGGGAAGGACGTGGAGTGCAGCGGGGGTGGTGTCACCCCGGCTCAGGCGGTGTACTGCTGGTGGCGCAGCGCGGTGCAGAAGTTGTCCGCCTGCGGCGAGAGCGACGCCGAAGCATGTGCCTGTAAGACGGGGATCCGCCTGCTTTGACCACGATGGGAGTGGGTGAGGCGATCGATGAGCGACGACTACGACTACGACAGCAGCGACTATAGCGGTGGCGGCTACGACGGTAGCGATCACGACGACCGTGGTCACGGTAGTCACGGCGGTGGCGGTCATAGTGCTGACCCAGGTGGTTATGCCGGTGGGGCTCACGAATGGCCCGATGAGAATTCACCAGAGCCGGCGGGAACAGTGGAACTGGCCATCGAGCAAGGCAGCAACCCTCTCGTAGTCGCTTTGAGCGCCGCAGGCGGAGTCGTAGCCTCTTCTTTCCTCCAAGCCGTGGGCGCCAAGCTCGGCGACAACAGCGCGCAGATCCTCCAGGACGCCGCCAAGCGCCGCCGCTGGTGGCGCCGGAACGCCACAGACGCCGAACGGCGGCAGGCCGAAGCATTCCTCTCGGCCGTTCAGAGCATCGCCGATGCGCGGCCCGGCCAGGAAGACGCGATCCGGCTGGAGCACCGGCGCAACATCACGGTCGTGTTCAGCCCCGGTCTGCCGGTGGAGGCGATCTCCCAGTACCGCCGGCTCGACCTCGACTACCGGCATCTGGCGGGACGCACGCTTACCTGGACAGTCAACCACCACCATCCCAAAGGCGCCTGGGCGACCGACGATCTCCGGACCCTCGTCCGGCACCCTTATGCCTGGGACGACGTAGCCGGTCGCTGGCAGACGCCGAGAAACTGACCCATTCCCCGCGAACCACACGGCCGCTCATGGGACAGCCCGCCAGGAAGGGCGCACCTCAGCTGGGCCTCGCTGGACCAACTGGTGCTGCGGCTGACCGCTGCGAACAAGGGCATCTGGAAGATGGCGTTCGACAGCGGCAGGGTCAGCTTCATCGGCGCGTGGTTCGGCGGCGGCGCGGTCAGCTTCGCCTGCGGCACAGTCGACTTCCGCGACGCGCACGGTGTCCCGCCGTTCGCCCTGGTGTCTTCGGACCGACAACCCCTGCCGACCGGACTGCCTTATGTCCCAGGACTGGTAGCCCCGGGCGTAACCAGCGGCGGCCCCGCATAGCTGCGGACCACGGTCCGTGTGGACCGGCGACACAGGATGATCGGGCTACTGGCCTGCCCGGTCTGCGGTCGACCTCACGTTCGCCGGCGCCAACCTCGCCTCGACGCCGTGTACTGCTCCAGCCGCCGCCGCTCCCGCGCCTGCCGTGCCTGAACGGCCCGGCGCACACCTGACGTACAGCCACCACGAAACCGGCCGCTACCGGCGCGTGTGACGACTTGACGTCACACGCCGGGGCCGGCCAGCCCGGACCGCCGGGCCACCTTCGCGCGGGCGTTGTTGGCGTTGTCGTCCCGAGGCACGACCGCGAGTTCGCCCTTGCGCACGCGGATGTCCTCGTGGCGCAGGCCGAGGGCGGCACCGACACGTAGTCCGTTGAGGCCCATCGTGGCGAGAAGCAGTCGGTCCCGTAGCCGGGCTGGGGTGGCGAGGACGGTGACGAGTTCTTCCTCGGACAGGCAAGGCTTGATCTTTTTTGGCACCTTGACGGCGACGACTGAGCGAGGGTCCTTGGAGACGTAGCGGCGTATGTCGAGTCGGTGCTGCCGGCTGCGGGTGAGTGCGTCGGCCAGTGGGGTGTCGGCATGGAAGTCGTAGAACCCGAAGACTGCGGTGAGGGCGCGCTGGATGCTCGCGGGCGCCCGGGAGGGCTCGGCGGTACGGAGCAGTACCAGGCCCGTGTTCGGCTTGGCGCGGTTGGTGCCGCGCAGGTACGCGGCGAACGCGCCGATCTGCGGCATCCCGACCTCGCGCCAGCCAATGCCCTTGCGGTCGAGAAAGTCGAAGTAGAGGGCGAGGTCGCTCGCGTAGCCCCGAGTGGTGTGCCAGGAGCGCCCGATGTTCTGGAGGAAGCTGAGGTATTCCTCAGCGGGCTCGACGACGCCGTTGGGCTCAAGCAGGGTTGCGCTTAGGTTCCCGTCGACGTCACGGACCCTCTGGGCTCGGTAAGGACTCACGTTCGGCATATTAGATGGACACTACAGATAACCCCATGTCAGGGTGCTTCATCCTCGTGCGGCCCGGCACCGTTCATGCGGGGCGGATTCGGAAGGCAGGGGTACGGATAAACCACGACGGCTGCAACACCCGCAACGAGGTCCTGATCGACGAAGCCGTCACCGCACCCACCCGCACCGGAAAATGCACCCTGAGCGGCGGGTCCTGGTACTCGTGGTACGACGACACCACCGTCGACAACGCCAGTCGACCACCTGGTCCCGCTCGCCGAAGCCTGGGACTCCGGCGCCTCCGCCTGGACGAAAAACCGCCGAGTCGCCTACGCCAACTACTTGCAGGACCCCCGCCACCTGGTCGCCGTCACCGCCCGCTCCAACCGCTCCAACCGCTCCAACCGCTCCAACCGCTCCAAATCGGACCAGGACCCCGCCACCTGGATGCCCCCAGCCCCCGACGCGACCTGCCGGTACACCGCCGACTGGATCAGCGTGAAACTCACCTGGAACCTGGCCATCGACCCCGCCGAACACGACACCCTCGCCGCACTCGCCGACACCTGCCCCGACCAGACCATCACCTACACCCCGGCACCCTGACCCTGCCCCGGGCCCGCGGACCGCGTTCAATGGCGCCGCGGTCCAGCGCGGCCGTCGTTCTGGTACTTCGCGGCACCCATCGCCTTCAAACGCTTGGCCAGCGTGAGGGCGTAGCAGTTGTCGCAGCCCGACGACTCGAGGCGGTTGAGCACGGGCCAGCCGAAGCCTCTGGTTCCGCCGTTCAGGTCGGGGGTGCGCAGGCGCGGCGCCTGCGGGCTGGGGTCGTCGACGGCTACCTCGATGGTGTCGGGGTGGGCGGTCAGGTGGAGGGTGTAGGCGCCGCCGCCGTGGCGTAGGGCGTTGGTGACCGGTTCGGAGACGACCAGGACGGCGGTGTCGGCCGTTTCCGAGTCGACGGCCGGCTGCCGGAGGGCTTCAAGGAAGGCCCGGGTGGTCTCGCGCGCGTGGGCGACGGCGGTCGCGGAGCGGACGGTCGTGGCGTCGACGCACATCGTGTCCATCAGGTTCCCCCTGGTACGGCTCGTCAACGCCCGGTCCTGCCTACCCGACCCTTGTGCCCCACCCTGCGCCCCCTTAACCCGGCAGGGCCCGATTACCTCACCGCCGGACACGCGGAAATCTATGACGGCCGGAGTAGACATTGGGCGGTGGTGTGGTTATGGTTTCTCTCGTAGCCGAGATCAGCAAGGCCCGGCAGAGACGAACTGCCGGGCAGCAGTACCCGCAAGTGCAGTACGCAGGACGGTGCGGTGGTGGAGTTCCGAAGCCAGAGAGGTTGCCTGACGGCGACGGGACTGACGGCCGGACTGGGTGGCCCGCAGTGATCAGGGGCCGCCGTGAAGTCGCAGTTCAGTGAGTGCAGTTCGCAGTACCCAGCAGTGAGGTCACGTGAGCAGCACCTCGGTAAAGGCGTCGGCTGCGGGCGCGCGTGCCGGGAAGTTCGGCAGTGGGGTTCGAAGCCAGAGCAGACGCAAGACGGGCGACGGGGCTGGCTGCCGAAGAGTGGCGCTTACGTGAGGTCACCAGCAGTTCGCATCACCAGCAGTACCAGCAGTGCGCAGTACCCGATTGGTAAGTAGTTCATCCAGAGGGAAGAACGGAGGAGCCGAGCGCCATCAGGATCGCCCGGGCGGACGTTGTGAGCCCGGGTACCGCAGGACATCGATAGTGAGGTGGTCTCCGGTCACGCAACCGCGATCCCCGCACACGCCGCCACCCCCCCTGCGGCGATGCGGACACAGTAGGCCGGCGCAGTACTAGGACCGGCAGATGGTGTTGTAGTTCCTTCGGGGCCCTGGTGCCGGTACGGCACCAGGGCCCCTCCAGCGTGTTCCACAGAGAGGCGCAATGACAGCAGACGACTCGTTCAACCGGCTCGATGACGACGACTACCCCGCCTACACCATGGGCCGGGCCGCCGAGATACTCGGCACCACCCAGGCTTTCCTGCGCGCCATCGGCGAAGCCCGCCTGATCACCCCGCTGCGCTCCGCGGGCGGACACCGCCGCTACTCCCGCTACCAGCTGCGCATCGCCGCCCGCGCCCGGGAACTCGTCGACCAGGGCACCCCGATCGAGGCCGCCTGCCGCATCGTCATCCTCGAAGACCAGCTGGAAGAAGCCCAGCGCATCAACGCCGAATACCGCCGCGCCGCATCCCGGCACACGGCAGGCGACTGACCCGCAGTCCGCGGCAACGCGCCGGAATCCGCACCCTTCCGCCGATTTCATAATATGAGCGCATGATCGCTGAAGATGCCCAGCCGCCGGCACACGAACGGGAGCCCCGGCACCTCTCCGGCGCCACACCCGACACCTTCCGCGCACCGGCGGTCGATCCGCCTGCCGGCACCACCGGTCGGCTGATTGCCGGGCGGACAGCCGGCGGCCTCGAAGGCGGGGTGGAGCGCGCGGCGGCTGCGCTGAAGCCGAGGATGCGCGGCTGGCTGCACGCCGGGATGTTCCCCCTCGCGCTGACCGGCGGCATCGTCCTGATCGCCCTCTCGCGCTCGACGCCGGCAGTGGCGGCCTGCTCGGTGTACGCGCTGTCGGCCTGCCTGCTGTTCGGCACCAGCGCGCTGTACCACCGTGGCGACTGGGGCCCGCGCGGGGAGGCGGTCCTGCGTCGGCTGGACCACGCGAACATCTTCCTGATCATCGCCGGCACGTACACGCCTCTGGCGGTACTACTGCTGCCCGTGCGCCCGCAGGTGGTCCTGCTGTCCCTGGTGTGGGCCGGGGCCGCAGCCGGGATCGCGTTCCGCGTCTGGTGGAATCGGGCGCCGCGTTGGCTCTACACCGCGTGCTACCTCGCCCTGGGCTGGGCAGCGGTCTTCTACCTGCCCGACTTCGCACGCACCGGCGGCACCCCGGTCGTCGTCCTCGTCATCACCGGCGGCCTGCTCTACACCGCGGGCGCGCTCGTCTACGGACTCAAGCGTCCCGACCCCTGGCCGCGCTGGTTCGGCTTCCACGAGGTCTTCCACACTCTTACAATCGCCGCCTTCACCGCGCACTACACGGCCATCCTCCTGGCAGCCGCATGACCGGGCGGGCCACTGCTCTGCCGAGGGCCACAGCCAGCGAAGTCCGATAAGCGGTGCCCGGACGCCCAGCACATCAACGCCGAATACCGCCGCGCCGCCGAATCCAACAGCCACGACCGGAGACGGCTGCGACCTGCGGTTTTTCCCGGCAGCTTCGTCGCCGCCGCTTACGCAGCGCCACGGGAACGCTTCAGCATCCCGGGGACCGCTGCGTTCACCAGATCTCCGGTCAGGGCCCGGAGCCTGGCTGTCACGCCGGCGCTGCCGTTGCCTCTCCCCCGGTGGCTGCCCGGCCGGCGCAAGCACCGGGCAGACAGGACCGGGCAACGCGCAGTGTCGCGTTGAAGGCACTTTTGGGTGATCGGACGGCGCGCTGGTGCTGTAGCCGGGATTCGAGTTTCTCCGGTCGGCCGCCTTTGGCGTGTCGCAGGCCGGGGTGGCAGGAGCGGTCCGATCAGGGTCCACTCGGCGCTACGCCGTCGACGCCGCCTGCCGCAGTGCCGTCCTCGAAGACCAGACCGAGGAAGCCCAGCGCGTCAAAGACGAGTTACCGTACTCCGCCGCCGAGTCCCGCCGAGCCGACGCCTGACCCGCCGGCTACTGCCCCCAGGCAGCCTGGTCACCGGAGTCGGCAGTAGGCGGGCCGGGCCGCAGCCGACCACGGCTTGTTGCCAGGCGCTGTCAGCCGCTACGAGGCAGCCGTCGCCAGAAACCCACCGCACTTCATTTGTGCCGGTGTGCATATCTGGTACCGCGACAGGAGAAAAAGTAGCCTCCTTGGTTGATGCATTCGCGGGGGGCGGCGAAAATCGAAGCTGCCTTTGCGTATGGTCGCCCACCCTGTGCTACTGTGATTGCCAGTTGCGGTTGTGGTTCCCAAGAGCTTCTAGCGCCTCCGCTGAGCGGCGAGAGCGCTTTTGTTTTCCGGTGCTTTCCGGATGGGGTAATCATCACGGCGACGCTGAGCTCGCACAGCGTGGGCCCAGGGCACCGCCCCGAAGGAGATATGACATGGCTACTGGCACCGTGAAGTGGTTCAATGCGGAAAAGGGCTTCGGCTTCATCGAGCAGGATGGTGGCGGCGCTGACGTGTTCGCCCACTACTCGAACATCGCCGCCCAGGGCTTCCGCGAGCTGCAGGAAGGCCAGAAGGTGAACTTCGACGTCACTCAGGGCCAGAAGGGCCCGCAGGCGGAGAACATCGTTCCCGCCTGACGCTGACGTGTTACACCGAGCTGGGGCCCGCACCTGAAGGGGTGCGGGCCCCAGCTCGTTTGTTTATCGAACTCACCGCGTGGCGGCAAGGGCTTCACGGGCAGCGGTAGCCGCCCACTTTGGTGGGGAACCACCGGCGGGCTGCGACAGGACAAAGGTCATCCCTGGTTTTTGATCCCAGAATTCCGTTTTCTTTCGACGGATGCCCGCAATCCGCCGACGCGATGGGAAGACGTGCTCTTCCCTGTTTCGTTGTTATTTTCTTCGGCTCGTACTTGCGATTCTTCACGCGGTTCACCTCCGCCGGGAATTCCTCGATACGCGCCGCATCGAGGAAGGTTCTGCATGAACCGCACAACTCGCACGAACGACCGTTACTCCCGCACCAGCGGCTCTGCCGGCTCCTCCAGGGGCGGCGGCTTCCGTTCGCGGCCCTCGGGCGCGGGCCGTTCCGGTACCTCCGGCCGCTCCGGTGGCCCTGGGCGGCGCCCCACACTGCAGGGGGAGTTCGCGCTGCCGGTGACCATCACGCCGGCGCTTCCCACAGTCGCGGCGTTCGCTGATCTGGACATGCCCGCTCCGCTGCTGGCGGCGCTCGGCGCCGAGGGCGTGACCGTCCCGTTCCCGATCCAGGCGGCGACCCTGCCGAACACGCTGGCCGGACGTGACGTCCTGGGCCGGGGCCGCACCGGCTCGGGCAAGACGCTGGCCTTCGGCCTGGCGCTGCTGGCGCGCACGGCCGGCCGGCGTGCTCAGCCCCGGCAGCCCCTGGCGCTTGTCCTCGTTCCCACGCGGGAGTTGGCTCAGCAAATCACCGACGCGCTGACCCCGTACGCTCGGCCGCTGAGGCTGCGGATGGCCACCGTGGTCGGCGGGATGTCGATCGGCCGGCAGGCCGGCGACCTGCGCAGTGGAGCCGAGGTCGTCGTTGCAACCCCGGGACGGCTCAAGGACCTCATCGAACGCGGGGACTGCCGCCTGGGCCAGGTCGCCGTCACCGTACTGGACGAGGCTGACCAGATGGCCGACATGGGCTTCATGCCCCAGGTCACCGAACTCCTCGACCAGGTACGCCCCGGCGGCCAGCGCATGCTGTTCTCCGCCACCCTGGACCGTAACGTCGACCTGCTGGTGCGCCGCTACCTGTCCGACCCGGTGGTCCACTCGGTCGACCCCTCGGCCGGGGCGGTCACCACGATGGAGCACCACGTGCTGCACATCCACGCCGCCGACAAGCACGCCGCCACCATCGAGATCGGCGCACGCGACGGCAGCGTGATGATGTTCCTGGACACCAAGCAAGCCGTCGACCGCCTGACCAAGGACCTGCTGCACAGCGGGGTGCGCGCCGCGGCGCTGCACGGCGGCAAGTCCCAGCCCCAGCGCACCCGCACCCTGGAGCAGTTCAAGAACGGGCATGTCACCGTGCTGGTGGCCACCAACGTCGCAGCCCGCGGCATCCACGTCGACAACCTCGACCTGGTGGTCAACGTCGACCCGCCGACCGACCCCAAGGACTACCTGCACCGCGGCGGCCGTACCGCCCGGGCCGGCGAGTCCGGCAGCGTCGTCACCCTGGTCATGCCCAACCAGCGCCGCGACATGACCCGGCTGATGGCCGACGCCGGCATCAGCCCGCAGACCACACAGGTGCGCTCCGGTGAGGCCGAACTGAGCCGCATCACCGGCGCCCAGGCGCCGTCGGGCGTTCCCGTCACCATCACCGCACCGGTCGTCGAACGCGCCAAGCGCAAGGCAACCTCGTCACGCGGCCGACGCAGCGGCACCGCCCAGGCCCGACGCGCCGCCGCCTCGCCCCGCACGGTGCCCGGCGGCTCCGGAACGAAGTCCTTCGCCGGCACAGCCGTCTGAGGAGCAGGCCCGCCGCGCCACGTCCGGCTCGGTCACCCATGCCGCCATTGCTTTACGTCAACCTGTGAGGCATCAGGCGCTGTGTCATCGCCCGTTTCGCCTTCAACCTCGTCAAGAGCGAAGTACTGGAATCGATGAAGGGCATCAAACCCGAAGCCGTGACCGGTGAGTCCGTGATCATCGGCCGCCGTACCTACCCCGTCAAGCAGGTCGGCGAGGTGCTCACCAAGCAGGATCGCCGTGACTTCTCCGCCGGCGAAGTCACGCGGGCGATGAGCCGTCTCGGCTTCACCTGCCGACCCGTTCCCGGCCTCAGCACTGCCCCGGTCCTCACCAGGCTCCAGACGGCCGCAGCCCTGCTGGGAGCGCCGTCACCCGCCTGACCGGCTCGCGCGACGTGTGCAGGCACCCCTCGGCGGCCGCTCCGGCCTGGGGGAACCCGAGGGACGGGCCGTCTTGAGCGATGCGGTCGAACAGAGAGGTGTCCATGGGTTTCCTCCGGGTGTGGTGGGGGTCGGTTCAGCGGGCGGCGGCGACCGCTGTGGTGAAGGCGGTAGCGAGGCCGTCGACCAGGCGGGCGGTGGCGTCTTCGCGGTGGCGGCGGATCCGGATTGCGTCCTGCTCGGTGTCGCCGGCCGGGGTGGTGAAGCCGCAGGAGCACGAGTTGTCGGGGCCGGGGGTGTGCGTCTGGGCGAGAAGGCCGAGCCGGGCGGTGAGGGTGAGGCGGACGGGCGCGGCGTCGTCTGCGGTGACCAGGCCGCGGGCGCGGAGCCGGGCGGTGTCGAACGGCGGGACCTCGTAGAGGTTGACCGCGATGATGCGGCGCTGCTCGTGCAGCTCGGCAGGAGCGCCGGACGAGAACACGGCTTCGAGCAGCCGCATCCCGTCCGTTCCAATCCGCTGGCCGACCTCGGCCCGCTTGGTGCGGGCCTTGGGGAACCGGGAGTCCTCGGCGCGGGTGGCGTAGTGCCTGAACCAGTCCGGTCCAGCGACCTGGACCACCCAGTCGGGAGCGGCGACGGCGAGCGCATTCAGCGCGGCGCGTAACGTCTCGGCGACCAACTCCAGCCAGCACAGCTCCCGCGCCGATGACAGCACGTGCGTGGAGTCGGTCCGGGCCTTTCCGCCGCCGGTGAGCAGTCCCTTGTCCCAGGCGGCGGCCAGGATTCCGTCCAGCACCCGACACCCGGCATCCGCCTCCACCAGCCGATCCCGGAACTCCGACAGCACCGAGAAGTCAAAGCCCGGATCGTCCAGCTCTAAGCCGAGGGCGTACTTGAAGTCGATCCGCGCCCGCACCGCCTCCGCGGCCTGCCGATCGGTCAGTCCCTCGACGAACTGCAACACCAGCACCAGCGCGAGCCGCCCCGGCGACCAGGCGGGCTTGCCCCGGGCCGGGAACAGGTCCGCGAACTCCTCGTCCGTGAACAACGGTCCCAGCTCGTCCCGGAGCCGGATCGTCAGACTCCCCTTCGGGAACGCGGCCCGCGCCACTCGCACCGTCTCCGCTGGAACCTCGCCCGGCCCCTTCGGCTGCATCGACATCCGCACCCACCCCATACGACAACGGCGG
>NZ_DATDBG010000089.1:0-25846 GCF_036524955.1 Streptomyces sp. | reverse complement strand
GAGGCGGTCCCCACCCGTTTTCCACAGCGCTACCCGGCGTACAGCACCACCGTCGCGCGGCGAGCCCCTAGTGCCGCGCCGCCAGGGTGAACGGCGTCAGTTCCGCGGCCAGCTCTTCGTGAACCCGCACCCTGAGCAGCGTGCCCTCCGCCGTGTGCTCCTCGGACAGCACCTCACCGCTGCCATGCACCCGGGAGACCAGGCCGCCGTGGGTGTACGGCACCAGAGCCTCGACCTCCACGTCCGGCCGGGGCAGTTCCTCGTCGATCATCCGCAGCAGCTCGTCGATGTTCTGACCACTGCGGGCGGAGACCGCGACGGCGTGCTTCTCGTTGCGCAGCAGCCGCTGGAGGACCAGCGGGTCGGCCGCATCCGCCTTGTTGATCACCACGATCTCGGGCACGTCCAGCGCGCCGACGTCGCGGAACACCTCGCGGACCGCCGCGAGCTGCTCCTCAGGCACCGGGTGCGAGCCGTCCACCACGTGCAGGATCAGATCGGCCTCGCCGACCTCCTCCATGGTGGAGCGGAACGCCTCGACCAGGTGGTGCGGCAGGTGCCGGACGAACCCGACGGTGTCGGCCAGCGTGTAGAGCCGTCCGCTGGGGGTCTCCGACCGGCGCACGGTCGGGTCCAGGGTGGCGAACAGTGCGTTCTCCACCAGGACTCCGGCGCCGGTCAGCCGGTTGAGCAGCGAGGACTTGCCCGCGTTGGTGTAGCCGGCGATGGCCACCGACGGCACCTTGTGCCGCTTGCGCTCCTGCCGCTTGAGGTCGCGGCTGGTCTTCATCTCCGCGATCTCCCGGCGCATCCTGGCCATCTTCTCGCGGATCCGCCGGCGGTCGGTCTCGATCTTGGTCTCACCGGGACCACGGGTGGCCATACCGCCGCCCGAGGAGCCCGAGCCACCGCCACCCATCTGCCGGGACAGCGACTGGCCCCAGCCGCGCAGCCTCGGCAGCATGTACTGCATCTGCGCCAGCGACACCTGCGCCTTGCCCTCCCGGGACTTGGCATGCTGCGCGAAGATGTCGAGGATCAGCGCGGTCCGGTCGACCACCTTGACCTTGACGACGTCCTCCAGATGGATGAGCTGGCCGGGGCTCAGCTCACCGTCGCAGACCACGGTGTCGGCGCCTGTTTCCAGCACGATGTCCCGGAGCTCCTGTGCCTTGCCCGAGCCGATGTACGTGGCCGGGTCCGGCTTGTCGCGGCGCTGGATCACGCCGTCCAGCACCAGGGCACCCGCGGTCTCGGCGAGGGCGGCCAGCTCGGCCAGCGAGTTCTCGGCGTCGTCCACGGTGCCGGAGGTCCAGACGCCGACGAGCACCACGCGCTCCAGGCGGAGCTGCCGGTACTCGACCTCGGTGATGTCCTGGAGCTCGGTGGAAAGGCCCGCGACCCGGCGCAGCGAGGCGCGGTCGGAACGGTCGAGCTGGTCGCCGTCACGGTCCCCGTCGATCTCCATGCTCCAGGCGACGTCCTCTTCCATCAGGGCGTTGGCCCGAAGGCTCTCGGGGAGGCGCTGGCGGTCGTTCGAAGAGGAGGAAGTGGAGGAGGTCATTGGGTCCTTTGTTCGTACCGGTCAGAGGTCGGCGACTCGGTCTCGCGCCGTTCCCACGATGGTCGCACGCGCGAGGGCCGCGGTCACCTGGGTTTCATCGTGCGCACGGTCAGGCGACGCCCCACGACACCCATCCCAACGGTTTCGGAGTCCGAACCATTCCCGGAACCGTCGATTCACCCGGAGTCGTCCACTTTCATGAGGGTTGGCACCGTTTTTCAGCGCCCGCCCGCACATCCCTCAGTGCCGAATCCCCGCGACGGCTGGTTGCGCCCGGTAGACGTCGTAGACCCCCGGCACCGAGCGCATCGCGCGCATCAGGGCGGTCAGCGCCTGCGGGTCGGGCAGCTCCACGGTGTACGTGTGCCGGACACGGTGCTCCTGCGGCGGCTCCACGGCCGCGGACACGATGCCGACGCCCTGCGCGGCGATCACCTCGGTGAGGTCGGCGAGCAGCCGCGGGCGGCTCAGCGCCTCGGCGAGCACGGTCACGCGGTAACCGCTCGGCGGGGTGTCGTCACGCCAGCGCACAGGTAAAGGGGTGCGGCCGGCCGCGGTCATCCGGGTGGCGGTCGGGCATTCGACGCGGTGGACGGCCACCGTGCCGCCGCGGATGACGAAGCCGGTCACGCAGTCCGGCGGCACGGGCGTACAGCAGCGGGCCAGTCGTACGGAGGCGCCCGGCAGGTCGGCGACGGCGACCGGTTCCGCTGTGGGCGGGTGGTCCGCGGCGGGGGTCGGCCGTTCTGTGCGGGCCGTCGCGGGCTGGTCCTCCCCGGTCCCGGGGGGGTGCTGGGTCAGCCAGCGGGTGATGGCGATCCGGGCCGCGGGGGTGGTGGCGTGCTCCAGCCAGTCGGGATCGGGGCCGGACGAGGCGGTGTCGTCCATGAGCAGCTGGAGGGTGTCCCCGTCGCGCAGCCGGGTGCCGAGCGGTGCCAGCCGACCGTTGACCCGTACTCCCACGCACGCGTGGCCGGCCTCGCCGTGCACCGCGTAGGCGGCGTCCACACAGCTCGCGCCCGCGGGGAGCCGGAAGGTGCCGGAGGCGTCGCCGCCCTGCTGGGTGAAGACGGTGATCTCGCGGTCCTGGGCGAGGTCGTCGCGCAGCGCGGTCCAGAAGGTGTCGGGATCGGGCGCCGAGCGCTGCCATTCCAGCAGCCGGGCGAGCCAGCCCGGCCGGGTGGGGTCGACCCTGCCCCACCCTTCGGCCGCGGGGGTCGAGTCGGCCTGCGGTTCGGCCCCGGCCTGGGAGTCCCGGGGCTCTCCCCGGCCGGGGGTGGGGAGCGGGTCACCGAGGGCGATCACGCCGGCCTCCGCGACGCGGTGCATCTGCCGGGTGCGGACCAGGACCTCGGCGATCCGGCCCTGTTCGTCGGCGACAGCGGTGTGCAGTGACTGGTACAGGTTGAACTTGGGCGCGGCGATGAAGTCCTTGAACTCGGCGATCACCGGCGTGAAGCAGGTGTGCAGTTCCCCGAGGACGGCGTAGCAGTCGGCGTCCTCGGCGACCAGGACGAGCAGGCGGCCGAAGTCGCAGCCGCCGAGTCGCGCGCCGCCGCGTTTGAGCTGCAGGCGGTGGACGGAGACGGCGTGCCGGGGCCGGATGGCGACCTCGGCGGCGATCCCGGCGTCGCGCAGCACCGTACGCACCTCCTCGGCGACGGCGGCCAGCGGGTCGGGCAGCGCGGCGTCGGCCTCGATCATGGCGCGGGTGCGGGCGTGCTCCTCGGGGTGGAGGATCGCGAAGACCAGGTCTTCCAGTTCGCTCTTGAGCGCCTGGACGCCGAGGCGCTCGGCGAGCGGGATGAGCACGTCCCGGGTGACCTTGGCGATCCGGGCCTGTTTGTCGGGGCGCATGACGCCGAGCGTGCGCATGTTGTGCAGCCGGTCGGCGAGTTTGATCGACATCACGCGGACGTCGTTGCCGGTGGCGAGCAGCATCTTGCGGAACGTCTCGGGCTCGGCGGCGGCGCCGTAGTCGACCTTCTCCAGTTTGGTGACACCGTCCACCAGGTAGCCGACCTCGTCGCCGAACTCCCGGCGGACCTGGTCCAGCGTCACCTCGGTGTCCTCGACGGTGTCGTGCAGCAGCGAGGCGGTCAGGGTGGTGGTCCCGGCGCCGAGCTCGGCCAGGATGAGGGTGACCGCCAGCGGGTGCGTGATGTACGGCTCGCCGCTCTTGCGGGTCTGGCCGCGGTGCGAGGACTCGGCGAGCAGGTAGGCGCGGCGCAGCGTCTCGACCGCCTCGGGGCCGGCCGCGGGGTGGCGGGCGCGGTGCACCTTGATGAGGTGTTCGATGGCGTCCGGCAGGCTGTCCCGGCCGCCGGAACCGAAGAGTGCGGCGCGGCTGAGCCGACGCAGGTCGATGCGGCGCGGATCGAGGTGCCGCAGGCCCAGACGGCGTGGATCGATGCGGCCCAGGCCGATCCGCCGCGGGTCGAGACGTCGTAGGTCGAGCCGGCGCAGTCCGCGTGGGCGGACCTCCCCGTTGCGTCCGGTGTCCACCGCGTTGTCTGCGCTCATCGGGGCACCTCCGGCAGCGTGAACCGGCTGCGGAAAGCCTCCACGACCCGTGGGGGCCGCGCCGGTGATTGATGCTACCGAGCCCACCACGTGCGGCAGTCACGCTCTCGCCGAGAGTGATCCCCGTCACCCGTTCGAGGGATGGCGTACGGGAAAACTGACCGGATACGTCCGGTTACGGACAAAGCTGCTACGGCCAACGACTCGCCGGTTCCACGACCGTGGGGGCGCACGGTCCTGCCCGCCCCCGCGGTCCTGGGTGGTGCTACGGTCCTGGGCCGGTCCTATGGCCGCGCACCCGGCCCGGTCAGCCAGGCGGGATCGACGGTGCCCTCGGCGAGGATCACCGCGGGTCCGGTCATCTCGATCTCCCCGTCGGTTCCCTCGGTGATCACCAGCCGCCCGCCGGGCACGTCCACGGTGTACGTGACCGGGTGGCCGGTGGCCGCCGGGTCGAGGCCGTCACGGCGGGCGGCGGCGACCATCACCGCGCAGGCGCCCGTACCGCAGGAGCGGGTCTCGCCGGAGCCGCGTTCATGGACCCGCAGGGCCACGTGGCGCGGGCCGCGGTCCACGACGAACTCGACATTGGTGCCAGTGGGGTACGCCTCGGCGGGGCTGACGGCGGGGGTGCGGAGCAGGTCGCCGGCGTCGTCGAGTTCGGCGACGAAGGCGACGGCGTGCGGGTTGCCCATGTTCACGTGCACCGCGGGCCAGCTGCGGGCGTCCACAGCGACGGTGACGGCCCCCTCGGGGAGGACCGCGCGCCCCATCCGGACGGTGATGTCGCCGGGCGTGCCGTCGTCGGCGTCCTTGGCGACGTGCACGGCGCGTACTCCGGCGCGGGTGGCGACGGCCAGGTCCCCGGCGCCGGCCAGGCCCGCGCGCTGGAGGTAGCGGGCGAAGACCCGTACGCCGTTTCCGCACATCTCGGCGATGCTGCCGTCGGCGTTGCGGTAGTCCATGAACCACTCGGCCTCGCCCGTGACGTGGGCGGCCTCGGGGTGCGCGGCGGACCGCACGACCCGCAGCAGCCCGTCACCGCCGATCCCGGCCCGGCGGTCGCACAGCCGCGCCACGTCGGCCGCGGTCAGGTCGAGCAGGCCGTCCGGGTCGGGGACGATCACGAAGTCGTTCTCGGTGCCGTGCCCCTTGAGGAAGGCCAGGGGGGCGGCGCCACGGCGCACGTCAGTCACGTGTCCGATCGTACGCGGGGACCGCCCGGGCCGGGCGCGCGGCGGCCCGGTCGGGGCGGGGCCGGGACCGACGGGCAGGCACCCGCGGTGGTCGGCCCTCCCGGTGTGTCAGCGCAGCCGGGCCACGCGCCAGACGGCGAGGACGGCCAACAGCGCGATCGTCGCGGTGTAAGCGGCGACGAAACGCCAGTCGGCGCGGGCGCCGGAGCCGCGGGGCGGCAGGCCCGGCCAGGTGTGGCCGATCCGGCGGGCGGCGGTCAGTGCCCAGCCGGCCGCGCAGCAGAACAGCAGCAGCCCGAGCATGGCGACGACGGGACCGGCCTCGCCGGACTCGAAGGCGAGCGGGAACGCGAACATCAGGGACCCGCCGACGGCCAGGGCGGTGATCGGCGCCAGCTGCCAGACGCGCAGCCGCCGCTGGGGGCGCAGCGCACGGAAGGACTGGCCGTTCTCCATCGGGGGCAGGTGCTCGGCGGGCTCTTCGCCGGCGTCGAGCGGGCCGAGGAGGTACGGGGGGTCGAGAAGGTCGCGGTCGTCCGGCGCGTCCAGGGAGGCCCGGGGACGGCGGGAGCCCAGCGCCTCCAGCGGTTCGAAGGGCAGCGGCGGCTCCGGGGCGACTGGAAGCTCCCGCGCCGGGTGGGACTCGTGGGACACACCCGAGTCCGCCCCCGTGTCGCGCCCGTGCGGGGTGTCGCGTGGGCCGGCTGCCATCGCCACGCGCCCTCCCGATCTCCGACACCGTAGCTGGTTGTTTGATGATGGCACGGCGGAAGGGCAGCTCCGGGGCCCCGGAGCGTCCCGATGCCATCACGTGATCAGGCTGTGACCGCTTCCCGGAGCAAGGCCATCGCGTGGTCCTCGAGCTCCGCGCCCTGGGCGGTCAGCCAGTGCACCCGCGGATCGCGCCGGAACCACGAGTCCTGGCGGCGCGCGAAGCGTTTGGTGGCGCGTACGGTCCCGGCGCGCGCCTGCTCCTCGGTGCACTCCCCGGCCAGCGCGGCGAGCACCTGCTGATAGCCGAGCGCGCGGGACGCCGTAAGCCCCTCACGCAGCCCGACCGCTTCCAGCGCGCGCACCTCGGCGAGCAGGCCCGCCTCCCACATACGGTCCACCCGCAGGGTGATGCGTTCGTCGAGTACGGGGCGGGGGACGTCGACGCCGATCTGCACGGTGTCGTAGAAGGCCTCGTGCCCGGGGAGGTTGGCGGTGAAGGGACGGCCGGTGATCTCGACCACTTCCAGGGCGCGGACGATGCGGCGGCCGTTGCTCGGCAGGATCGCGCGGGCGGCCTGCGGGTCCACGGCGGCCAGTCGGGCGTGCAGGGCGCCGGGGCCGCGCATGTCGAGTTCGGCTTCGAGCCGGGCCCGTACCGAGGCGTCCGTGCCGGGGAACTCCAGGACGTCGATGGCGGCGCGCACATACAGCCCCGAGCCGCCGACGAGGACGGGGACGCGGCCCGCCGCGTGCAGCCGGTCGATCTCGGCCCGGGCCAGGCGCTGGTAGTCGGCCACGTTGGCGGCCTCGGTGACGTCCCAGATGTCCAGCAGGTGGTGCGGTACGCCCCGGCGCTCCTCGGGGGTGAGCTTGGCGGTGCCGATGTCCATACCACGGTAGAGCTGCATGGAGTCGGCGTTGATCACCTCGCCGCCCAGGGTCCGGGCCAGGGTGACGCCCAGATCGGATTTGCCGGCCGCGGTGGGGCCGACGACGGCGATGACACGGTTCTTCACGACGTCAGTCTCCCAAACATCGGAGGCTTGTCCCGATCGAGTGATCGCCGGGGACGCAGGGCGAGGGCGGGCGGGCGCGGTCCCGGGCCGGGGCGCGCGCCGACGCATGAGCTGCGGGCGCGGACCGCCGCGAGCGCGGGTATGGTCATGAACAGAGAAGGGCGTTTTGCAGTGATATGTGAATTACGCCCGCCCCTTGACCGCCATTCCAGGGAAGGTGCCAGATGAGCTTCATGGACACGCTCAAGGGCAAGCTGGGCATGTCGAAGCAGAAGGCCGCCGACCTCGCGCAGAAGCACGGGGACAAGATCGACACAGGACTCGACAAGGCCGGCCGGACGATCGACGACAAGACCGGTGGCCGGCACAGCGGCCGGATCGACTCCGGCGCGGACCGGGCGAAGGGCGCCGTGGACGACCTCGGAGACAAGGGCGGTACGGGCTCGGCCTGACCGGAGCCCTCGCTCGATCCCCCAGACCGGACGGCCGCGGATTTCCACCATCCGCGGCCTGTCCATGTGCGGGCGCCGCCGCCTGGTAGGGGCGCTGGTACGGCCCGGCGCCGACAGCCCTGCGGCTCGCGGTGCGACTCGCCGCAGGGAGTGTTCCTACGTCCACGCCGCCACGAAGTAGCCCACGCCGTAGGGAGCCGATGCGTGCAGCAGCTCACCCGTGAGGCCGGCGTCCTCCGCGGCCCCGGCGAGCACCTGCCAGGGGGCGCGACCCGCGGCCTTCAGGCTCTGGGCGAGCACCGGGTCGAGGGCGGCCAGGGCGCCGAGGTCCGCTGCGGCGAGGGCCGCGGCGACGGTGGCGTCGAAGGGTTCCGCGCGGTCGTCGAGATAGCCGGGCGCCTTGACGGTACGACAGGCGCTGCCGTCCCCCATGACCAGCAGGGCGACCCGCCCCGCGGCCTGCGCGACGGTCCGGCCGGCAGCGGCGCACCACGCCGGTTCGAGCAGCTCCTCCACCGCGACGCCCTCCACCGGCGCCGCGCGCCAGCCGCGCAGCAGCCACGCGGCGACCGCGAGCGACAGCGGCAGAGGCGGTGGATCCGCGTCGGCGGACTCCTCCGGGGGCACCCCCAGCGCCACGTCGACCGGGACCCCGAACTCCCGGAAGGTCCCGGGCGACCCCTGCGGGAAGACGCCGGGGCCCGGCCGGGTCAGGTGGCCGATCACCACCAGCCGGTCGGGGCGCGAGGCGGCCAGCACTCCCACGGCGTCCGCGCACGCCGCCCGCAGCGCGTCGAGTTCGGGCGCGGCACCCGCCGCGACCTCGGGCACCAGCACGGGCGGACAGGGGCATACGGCAGCGGCGACCAGCATGGTCGCACCCTACCGGCGGCCCGGACCGCGGAGCGACCGGCCGAAGCCCTCAACCGGCGACGTCGACCCGAGACGTCAAACCCGTGGCGTCAGTCCACCGCGTGAGCAGACGCCGTCGTCCCACCGTGCCAACCGGCGCGTCCCACCGCGTCGACCAGCCGCGTCAGCAGACGCCGCACCCGTCCACCGCAGGAGCCGGCGCGGGCGCCCCGATCGTCGGCAGGCCCAGCATCACGCCGGCCGGCCGCTGCGCCGGAGTCGCGTTCCGCCGCTCCCAGGCGTCGCCCGCCCTCGTACGGCGTACCGCGAGCGCGGGCCGCTCGGCGAGCAGGTGGTGCGGGGCGGCGTAGGTGACCTCGACGGTCACCA
Source organism: Streptomyces sp. (assembly GCF_036524955.1). Taxonomy (GTDB): domain Bacteria; phylum Actinomycetota; class Actinomycetes; order Streptomycetales; family Streptomycetaceae; genus Actinacidiphila. Next base: position 17,139 of record NZ_DATDBG010000089.1, on the reverse strand, counting down.
TGTCGCCCGGCCTGACCGGCTCGGCGGGGCGCTCGAAGTGCACCAGGCGGTTGTCGGGCGCCCGCCCGGACAGCCGTCGGGTCGCGTCGTCCTTGCGGCCCTCGCCCTCGGCGACCAGCACCTCGAGGGTCCGGCCGACCTGCTTCTTGTTCTCCTGCCAGGAGATCTCCTCCTGGAGCGCGACCAGCCGCTCGTACCGCTCCTGCACGACGGCCTTCGGGATCTGGCCGTCCATCTCGGCGGCGGGCGTCCCGGGCCGCTTGCTGTACTGGAAGGTGAACGCCTGCGCGAAGCGCGCCTCCCGCACCACGTGCAGCGTCTGCTCGAAGTCCGCCTCGGTCTCCCCGGGGAAGCCCACGATGATGTCGGTGGTGATCGCGGCGTCCGGCATCGCAGCCCGCACCTTCTCGATGATGCCGAGGTAACGATCCTGCCGGTACGAGCGCCGCATCGCCTTCAGCACCCGGTCGGAGCCGGACTGCAGCGGCATGTGGAGCTGGTGCATCACGTTCGGCGTCTCGGCCATGGCGGCGATCACGTCGTCGGTGAAGTCACGCGGGTGCGGCGAGGTGAACCGGACCCGCTCCAGACCCGCCACCGCGCCGGTGGCGCGCAGCAGTTCGCCGAACGCCTCGCGGTCGCCGATGTCCGAGCCGTACGCGTTGACGTTCTGGCCGAGCAGGGTGACCTCGATGACCCCCTCGGCGACCAGCGCCTCCACCTCGGCGAGGATGTCGCCGGGGCGTCGGTCCTTCTCCTTGCCGCGCAGCGCGGGCACGATGCAGAAGGTGCAGGTGTTGTTGCAGCCCACGGAGATCGCGACCCATGCGGCGTACGCGGACTCGCGTCGCGAGGGCAACGTCGAGGGGAACGTCTCCAGCGACTCGACGATCTCCACCTGCGCCTCGTCGGCGATCCTCGCCCGCTCCAGCAGCACCGGCAACTGCCCGATGTTGTGGGTGCCGAAGACGACGTCGACCCAGGGGGCCCGCTTGACGATGGTGTCGCGGTCCTTCTGTGCGAGGCAGCCGCCGACCGCGATCTGCATCCCGGGCCGGGCGGCCTTCTTCGGCACGAGCTGGCCGAGGTTGCCGTAGAGCCGGTTGTCCGCGTTCTCCCGCACCGCGCAGGTGTTGAAGACGACGACGTCGGCTCCGTCGGCGCCCTCGGGCGCCCGGACGTAGCCCGCGTCCTCCAGCAGCCCGGACAGCCGCTCGGAGTCGTGGACGTTCATCTGGCACCCGTAGGTGCGGACCTGGTAAGTACGCGTACTCATAACAATCACCCAGACTACGTGGTCACCGGGGCTCGCCGCCCCGCCTTCCGTGGATCGCCCGCGGCTGGCAGGATCGCGGAGCATGGACCTCCCCCACCACGGCAGAATCGACAGCGGTGGGCCCGAGCGGACCGGCCCCGGGCGCGAGCGCGCCGCCGAGGGGCCCGAGGGGCTCGGGGATCCCGGCGGTCCCGGCGACAGTCCCGAGCGGGCGGGCCGGGCCCGGCGGCGGCGCTCCGTGCAGGCGGCACTCGCCGCGACCTCGGTGTTCGCGCTGCTGCTGTGGTGGCTCCTGCCGTCGAGCGGGCCGTCGTACCCCCGTGCGCCGGTCTCGTTCGCGACGGGCGTGGCCAACGGTGTGTACGAGAAGTACGGGGTGCTGCTCAAAACCGACCTGCGCACCGCGCTCCCGGGCGTCGAGGTGAACCTCATCCACACGGAGGGCTCGGTCGACAACATCAAGCGCGTGGTCTCCGGACGGGCGGACTTCACCATCGCCGCGGCGGACGCGGTGGCCGACTACCACGGTCCCGGAAGGACCGATCTACGGGCCTGTGCCCGGCTGTACGACGACTACATGCAGCTCGTCGTGCCGCGGAACTCCTCGGTGCGCTCCGCCCACGAGCTGCGCGGACTGCGGGTCGGCGTCGGGCAGATGGACTCCGGCGTCCATCTGATCACCAGGCGGCTGCTCGCCGCGGCGGGCCTGGACATCGCCACGGACGTGACGCCGGTGCCGGTCGGCATCGACCAGGCGCCCACGATGCTGCTCGCCGGCAAGCTCGACGCGTTCTTCTGGTCCGGCGGGCTGCCGACCGCCGCGGTGACCGCGATGGCCTCTCCGGCGGCCAGGATCAGGCTGGTGCAGCTCGGCGATCTGGTGGCGAGGTTGCACGCGATGGGGCCGGGAATGCAGTACTACCGACAGGCGGTGATGCCGGCCGACGCGTACCCCATGGCACAGGGCGGCCAGGCCGTCGCCACCATCGCGGTGGCGAACCTGCTGGTCACCACGGATCATCTGCACGCCGGACTGGTGGAACGGCTCACCCGGGCGGTTATCGACAGCCGTGACGAGATCGGCACGGAGGTGCACGCGGCGCAGCTCGTGGACCTGCGCACGGCCGTTTTCACCGATCCGCTGCCGCTGCATGTGGGCGCGGAACGGTACTACCGGTCGGTGAAGCCGTAGCGCGCGCACCCACTGCCTGCGGGTGCGGCCGGCGCGGGACCGTACCGACCGCCGGGCAAGCCGCACCCCCGGACACGGAACCGCACCACCCACCGGGCAAGCCGCGGGACCGCCGCCCCGTCACCCCGCCCCGTCACCCCGCTCCCGCCGGCGCCGTGCGCGGCACCGTGAGGGTGACCTCCAGGCCGTGCGGCTCGCGGCGGGCGTAACCGATCGCACCGCCACCCTGGCTGAGCAGGGCGTGGGCGATGGACAGGCCGAGGCCGGAACCCTGGACGTTCTGGTGGCGGTTGCTGCGCCAGAAGCGGTCGCCGATCCGGGCCAGTTCGTCCTCGGCGAGGCCGGGACCGCTGTCGGCCACGGTGATGGCCACCTCGTCACCGTGGGCCGCGACCCGTACCCGCACCGCCTCGCCGCGTTCGGTGAACTTGATCGCGTTGTCCAGCACGGCGTCCAGTGCGCTGGACAGGGCGACCGCGTCGGCCCAACCCGGCAGCTTCGCCTTCTCCTGCCCCGCCGACGGCTCGGCGAACTCCACCGCGACGCCGGCCCGGTCTCCGACCGGCCGCCAGGCGGCGGTCCTGGTACGGGTCAGCTCGGCGATGTCGGTCACGGCCAGGTGCCGGCCGCCGCGCTCGGCGACCGCGAGGCCGAGCAGGTCGTCCAGCACCTGAGCGAGCCGGTGGCCCTCCTCCTTCACCGACTCCGCCTCGGTGTGGCCGGCGGGCAGTTCCAGGCCGAGCAGCTCGATGCGCAGCAGCAGCGCGGAGAGCGGATTGCGCAACTGATGGGAGGCGTCGGCCACGAAGGCGCGCTGCCGGTCCAGGACGGCTTCCACGTTGTCGGCCATCTCGTTGAACGAGCGGACCAGGCGCCGCAGTTCCGGTGGCCCGCCGGCCGCCGCCACCCGGGACTTCATCCGGCCGGTGGCGATGTCGTGGGTGACCCGGTCCAGCGTGGCGACCGGCAGCAGCACCCACGCGGTGAGCCGTACCGCGAACAGCACCGCGATCGCCATCGCGGCCATCTCACCCGCCGCCAGCAGCAGCCAGCCGTGCAGGATCCGGGAGCGCAGCGCGCCGGTCGGGGAGTCGGTGACGACCACCGCGACCACGTCGCCGTCACGCACGATGGGCGAGGCGACGGCGAGATCACGGTGCTGCCACGGCCACACCTGCCGCGGATCGTGGGCGCGGCGGCCGAGCAGAGCGGCGAGGTAGGCGTCGTAGAGCTCGCCGTTCGGCGGGACCTTCCAGTTCTCGGGGGCGGCGGCCATGGCGGTGCGGTCACGGTAGAAGACACCGGCGCCGATGCCGTAGAGCTGCTGGTAGCGGGCGAGTTCGGAGTGCAGGGTGTGCAGCCGCTCGTCGTCGACCGGGTTGGCCGCGCTCTGCTCGTCGCGGGTGGTGACGAACTGGGCGAGCGCGGCGAACCGCGTGGTGTCGTCGATCCGGTCCACCACGACACGCTGCTGCTGGGCGGCGGCCTGGCTGGCGGCCAGCGGGAAGCCGAGGGCCAGCAGGACGCCGGCCATCAGGATGATCAGCAGCGGGAGGAGTCGCGAACGCACTTGCCTGCGGTCCTGCCTGCCGTCAGCCGGCCGGGACGACGAGGCGGTAGCCGACCCCGCGGACGGTCTCGATCATCGCCGGGGTGCGCAGCTTGGACCGCAGCGACGCCACATGCACCTCAAGGGTGCGTCCCGTGCCCTCCCACGCGGTACGCCACACCTCGCTGATGATCTGCTCGCGGCGGAAGACCACGCCGGGACGTTGGGCGAGCAGCGCGAGCAGGTCGAACTCCTTGCGGGTCAGCGCGATCAGGTCGCCCTCCACGGTGACGCGCCGGGTGGGCAGGTCGATGACGACCGGCCCGAGCAGCAGCTTGTCGGCCGGGTCGGGGGCGGCGGGCTGAGGAGCGACGGGGGCGGTGCCGGCGGCCTGGACCGCGGAGGCGGTGGCCGGGGTGGTGGCTCTGACCGGACGCAGCGGGGGGCGACGGGCGACGGCATGGATCCGGGCCAGCAGTTCGCCGGTGTCGTACGGCTTCACGACGTAGTCGTCCGCGCCCAGGTTGAGGCCGTGGATTCTGGACCTGACATCGGCGCGGGCCGTGACCATGATCACGGGGGTGGGGGTGCGGCGCCTGATCCGGCTGCATACCTCGAAACCGTCCTGGTCGGGCAGGCCGAGGTCGAGCAGCACGCAGTCGTACGGGCCCTCGGTCGGCAACAGGGCCTGGATCGCCTCCTCGCCGCTGCGGGCGTGCCGGACGTCGAAGCCGTGCTTGCCCAGGACGGCGGAGAGGGCGGCGGCGACCCGGTCGTCGTCCTCCACGAGCAACAGGCGCATGGTCACCTCCTCCGGATGGGTTCGCGGTTCGCGGTTCTCGGTTGCGGGGTGCCGGTTCCGGTTTCCCGGTGCCGGTTTCCGGAGCCCGGTCTGCGGTTCTCCGTGGTGGATTGCGGTCCGTCAGGTTCTGGGTTGGGGGTTCTCGTCGCACGCTGTCCGTGGACCGAATCCACGCCGATCGGACAGGGGTGCGTCAAGGGCGTACCGGCTCACTGGGCGGACCGTTACCGAGCCGGTACGCATCGCAGGCGACGGCGGGCGCGCCGGGAGTGCGCCGGGCATGACCGCGGCGCACCGCGCCGAGGGGCGACCGTCGCTTGACGTGGGCAGGCGCAATGAGTTGCATACGCTTTGTGACCGCAACTCTTCCGGGGGCCGCTGCGTGGACCCCGTGATCGTAGCGGGGGCGGGCCCCGTCGGCCTGACCCTCGCTCTCGCGCTGGCCCGCCGTGAAGTCCCCGTCATCGTGCTCGACGAGGCGGAGACGCCGATCGACGCCGAGGGACTGCGGAGCCCACACACCGCGGTTCTCGGCCCGGCGACCGTCGCCCTGCTCGAACGGCTCGGCTACGGCGAGGTCCGCCAGGACGGCACCACCTGGGTGGCCTGGCGTACGTTACGCCGCCGCGCGGAAGTGCTGCGCGTCGACTTCTGGCCCGACACGTCGGACGCCCCCCTGCACCTCGCCCAGCACCGGCTGGAGCACGGGCTCCGGGCTACCTTGCTGACCTGCGGTTCCGTGCGGTTCGTGACCGGTTGCCGGGTGGACGCGATCGAGCAGGACGGACGCGGGATCAGCGTGCGCACCCGGGGAGCGCACGAGACCTGGTGGCGCGGGAGCTATCTGGTGGGATGCGACGGTCCGCGCTCGACGGTACGGAAGCTGCTGGGTGTACGATTCCCCGGCCGCACCGCCGTGGACCGGCACGCGGTGGCCGTGCTGCGGACCGAACTGCCCGAGCCGGGGGTGGCGCTGCTGCACCGGGACCCGCCGGGTGCCCCGGCGGGACAGGAGATCACCGCCCGGCCGCTGCCGGACGGCCTGTGGCGGATGGACTGGTTGCTGCCCGCGCAGAGCCGGCAGCTCACCTCCGACGCCCTGGTGGAACGGCTCCGGGCCACCCTCACCGCCTGGTGCGGCCAGGTGGTGCCGTACGAACTCGTCGGCTCCGCGGACTACGCGGTGCACCAGCGGCTGGCCCGGCGGTGGCGGGTCGGCCGGGCCTTCCTCGCCGGGGACGCGGCGCACCTGATGGGCGCGCTCGGGGCGCAGAGCGTCGAGGAGGGGCTGCGGGACGCGGAAAACCTCTCCTGGAAGCTCTCGCTGGCCTGGCACGACGGTGCTTCTCGCCTTCTGCTGGACAGCTACGAGGCGGAGCGGCGCGGCGCGGTCGGCACCCGGCTGCGAGCCACCGACCAGGCACTTCCGCTGCTCCGGGCGAGCGGCGCGTGGCAGACGGTACGGCAGACGCTGCTGAGCGGATCGGTGCGCGGGCAGGCGGAGTTGCTGACCGACAGCCATCTGGGGCGGGGCGCGGCGGCTGCCTCCTCGGTGTACGCCCGCTCGCCGCTCACCTTGCCGGCGTCGCGGTCCGGCGGAGGCAGGTCCGGCCCTTCGGCGCTGGTCGGGGGGTGCGACACGCCGCCCGGCGGGATGGTCGGCGATGTGCCGGTGACCGCGCTCGACGGCACGGTCGGACGGTTGCGGGACCGGCTCGGACGGGGTCTGCTCGTGGTGCTGGTCGCGCCGGGGACCGGGGTGTGGGAGAGCCGCCACTGGCTGACCGCCGGGCTGATGCCGCGGCTCGCGTCCGCGGTCTCCGCGCTGCCCACCGCTGCCGAACTGGTGGTCGCCGAGACCTACCCGGGCGCGACCGCCCACAGCGTGCTGCTCATCCGGCCCGACGGCCACCTGGTGACGGCCATGATCGGCTGCCGCCCCGCCGAGCTCTACTCCTACGCGGACCTGGCCCGCGGCGGCCCCCCGGTGCCGTCCGACGCCGAGGCCGGCGCTGCGGGCGACCCGAACGACCAGGACGGCGGCGGCCCCGCCAGCGGCCCGGCGGGCACCCGAGTGGGCGGGCGTACGCCTTAGCGGGCGGCGGCGTTACGGCGTCGCCGGGCGGAACCGGTGCGGTGCGGCTGCGCCCTGGCGTTCAGCGGGTGCTCCGGCGCGACGGCGCGGCCGTCGGCCCGTATGCACCTTCCGGCCGTTCCCGGAACAGTCACCGTCCGCGTCCCTACGGTGCCTGCGGCCACAGCTCCTCCTCTTCCGGGGTGTCATGGCTTTCCCCGGTGTACTCGGCGTCCGGGGTGTCCCCGGTGTGGCCCTCTTCTGCGAGGGCGTCGCGGACCACCCGCAGGGCCAGGCCCTCCGGGTACCCCTTGCGGGCGAGCATGCCCGCAAGGCGTCGGACGCGCTTGGCGCGGTCGAGGCCGCGGGTGCCCGGGAGCCGGCGGCGTACCAGCTCGCGGGCGGTCTCCTCTTCCTGCTCGGAGTCGAGGAGCCCGACCGCCTCGGTCACCGACTCCGCGTCCACACCCCGGTGGCGGAGTTCCCGTGCGAGGGCGCGGCGTGCGAGGCCGCGGCCACGGTGCCGGGATTCCACCCAGGCGTTGGCGAACGCCTGGTCGTCGATCAGCCCCACGTCCTGGAAGCGCTCCAGGACGTGCTCGGCGACCTCATCGGGGATCTCTCTCTTCCGCAGGGCGTCGGCGAGCTGCCTGCGGGTGCGGGGTGTTCCGGTGAGCAGGCGCAGGCACAGCGCCCGCGCCTGCTCCTCGGGATCAAGCGGCGGCTCTCGCGAGGCCCTCGACTCGGAAGAGCCGCCGCGTTCCTGGGACCCGCGCGCCATGGCGTCAGGCATGGCGTCAGGCCTTGGCGGCGGTGGCCTTGGTCGCCTTCTTGGGAGCCGGGACCTCGGCCTTGGCGACTGCCTCGACGGGACCGGAGGCGTCGGCGCCCGGCTGCGCGCCCGGGGCCTCCGTCTTCGCGACCCCGACGCCGAGCTTCTCCTTGATCCGCTTCTCGATCTCGTCCGCCAGATCGGGGTTGTCCTTGAGGAAGTTGCGGACGTTCTCCTTGCCCTGGCCGAGCTGGTCGCCCTCATAGGTGTACCAGGCACCGGACTTGCGGATGAAGCCGTGCTCGACGCCCATGTCGATCAGGCCGCCCTCGCGGCTGATGCCCTGGCCGTAGAGGATGTCGAACTCGGCCTGCTTGAAGGGAGGCGCGACCTTGTTCTTCACGACCTTGACGCGGGTGCGGTTGCCGACCGCGTCGGTGCCGTCCTTGAGGGTCTCGATCCGGCGGATGTCGAGGCGGACAGAGGCGTAGAACTTCAGCGCGCGGCCGCCGGTGGTGGTCTCCGGCGAGCCGAACATCACGCCGATCTTCTCGCGGAGCTGGTTGATGAAGATGGCGGTGGTCTTCGACTGGTTGAGCGCGCTGGTGATCTTGCGGAGCGCCTGGCTCATCAGCCGGGCCTGCAGACCCACGTGCGAGTCGCCCATCTCGCCCTCGATCTCGGCCCGCGGCACGAGGGCTGCCACGGAGTCGATCACGATCAGGTCGAGGGCGCCGGAGCGGACCAGCATGTCCACGATCTCCAGGGCCTGCTCACCGGTGTCCGGCTGGGACAGAATGAGGTTGTCGGTGTCGACACCGAGGGCCTTGGCGTACTCCGGGTCGAGTGCGTGCTCGGCGTCCACGAACGCCACCGTGCCGCCGGCCCGCTGGGCGTTGGCCACCGCGTGCAGGGTGAGAGTGGTCTTGCCGGAGGACTCCGGCCCGTACACCTCCACCACCCGGCCGCGCGGCAGCCCACCGACGCCGAGTGCCACGTCCAGGGCGGTCGACCCGGTGGGGATGACCTCGATGGGCTCATTCGGCCTGTCGCCGAGGCGCATGACCGCGCCCTTGCCGAACTGCCGTTCAATCTGTGCGAGCGCGGCGTCGAGCGCCTTCTCACGGTCGTTTCCTGCCATGGGTTCCACCCGGGATGTCTGGTTCGATCGCTTCACGTCCACGACGCTAGCGCCTGCCACTGACAATGGGCCCGGACATCGCCCCGGGCTGTGGATAACTCAGTGCCCCCATAAGAATGGATGTTCGAATTTTATGTCAAGCAACCATCTACCTGGCGCGCGGGTCGGTGACCTCGTAACGCCGCACATAGGCGGCGAGGAAACCTTGCAGCGTGGCGGTCACCGGGACGGCGATGAGCGCGCCGACCGCTCCCAGCAGGGCGGTTCCGGCGACTACCGAGCCGAAGGCGACCGCCGGGTGGATGTCCACGGTGCGCGCGGTGATCCGCGGCTGGAGCAGGTAGTTCTCGAACTGCTGGTAGACCACGACGAAGCAGAGCACCCACAGGGCGTCCCACGGCGCCTCGGTGAAAGCGATGAGGACCGGCAGCGCGCCCGCCAGGTAGGTGCCGACCGTCGGGATGAACTGCGACACCAGGCCCACCCAGACCGCGAGGGCCGGCGCGTACGGCACGGCGAGCACCTGGAGCAGGATGTAGTGCGCGACGCCGGAGATCAGGGCCATCAGCGCGCGGGAGTAGAGGTAGCCGCCGGTCTTGGCGACCGCGATGTCCCAGGCGCGCAGCACCTCCGCCTGGTGGGCGGGCGGCAGCATCGAGCACAGCGTGCGGCGCAGCCGCGGTCCGTCGGCGGCAAGGTAGTACGTGAACAGCAGCACCGTGAAGAGTTGGAACACCGTGCCGATGACGGTGGCCGAGATGCCCCAGACGCTGCTCGCGCCGCTTCTGAGATAGGTGCGGACCCAGTCCGAGTGCAGGACCCGGTCCTGGAGCCTGCTGGTGTCGAGGTCGGCGTGGAAGGTCTTGTTGATCCAGACGACCACGTCGTGGACGTAGTCCGGCAGGTTCCGCACGATGGTGCCGATCTGGTCCGCCACCAGTGAGCCGAGCGCCAGCAGGAAGCCCGCCGCGGCAAGCAGCACCACGATCAGCACCAGACCGGTGGCGGCTCCGCGGCGCCAGCCGCGCCTGGCCAGCCAGTCCACGGCGGGCTCGATCGCCAGGGCGCAGAAGAACGAGATCAGTACGTTGACGAGCAGGCCGACCAGCCGGCTGAAGGCCCAGTGCGCGAACTGGTAGCAGGCCACGAGGGCGAGCGCGAGGACGAGCGCGCGGGGCAGCCAGCGCGGCATTCGGGAACGGCCAGGCTGGTCGGGCGGCCCGCCGGCACCGGGGGGCGGGGGGCTCGCAGGTGGCGACCCCGCGCCCGGCCCCCCGGGCGGCGTGCCTGCGGGCGGCGGATCCGTACCGGGCCCCGTGGGCGGTCGCGGCGGCGCGACCGCCCGGTCAGGGGTCTCGTCGGTTCCTGCCACGGGCCAAGTCTGGCCTTGTACGGCGTGAAGTACTGGTACCGACCCGTTTGCGACATTTTCGGGGTGGTCTGGGAACTGCCGGACGCCGCCCTCGCACGCGCCCGCCTCGGAGAGGGCTCAGCGCCGGGCGGCCGGTACGTCCATGGCGGCGCACACCGCCCGCCACACGTCCTTGGCCTCCCAGCCGTCCTCCAGCGCCTGCATGACCGTACGGCCGCCCAGCTCGGACATCACATGGTCACGCGCGAAGGAGTCGGCGTAGGTCTCGCCGAAGTGCGCGCGCATCCGCTCCCAGAAGATCGTCAACCGCATGGCTGCAAGTATCCCGCGCGCGGAGGGTCCGAGCGGAGTCGCGGGGTGGTCCGAGCCACCCCGACCTTCGAGCGGCGCCGCCGTTCCGGGAAGGGCGTGGTCGGGGCGAGAAAGTTATCCACAGGCCGCGGGGGTGAGGACAGCGCGGTGTCGGTGGGGCGAGGCAGGATGGATGCCATGTCCGATCACAGCAGTCTCGAAGCCTTCTCCCCCGCCACCCGCGCGTGGTTCACGGGGGCGTTCCGCGAGCCCACCGCCGCCCAGGCCGGCGCGTGGACGGCCATCGCGGGGGGCTCCGACGTGCTGGTCGTGGCGCCGACCGGTTCGGGCAAGACACTGGCGGCTTTCCTGGCCGCGCTGGACCGGCTGGCCGCCTCCCCACCGCCGGCCGAGGCCCGCCGCCGCTGCCGGGTGCTGTACGTGTCGCCGCTGAAGGCTCTCGCGGTGGACGTGGAGCGAAATCTGCGCAGCCCGCTCGCCGGCTTGCGGCAGGAGTCGGTGCGGCTGGGGCTGCCGGAGCCGGAGGTGCGGGTCGGCATCCGGTCCGGGGACACGCCGCCCGCAGAGCGCCGTGCCCTGGTCACCCGGCCGCCGGACATCCTGATCACCACACCCGAATCGCTCTTCCTGATGCTCACCTCGGCTGCCCGCGATGCCCTGAGCGGTGTGGAGACGGTGATCCTGGACGAGGTGCACGCCGTGGCGGGCACCAAGCGCGGCGCGCATCTGACCGTCTCCCTGGAACGCCTCGACCGGCTGCTGGACCGGCCGGCCCGCCGGATCGGCCTGTCCGCCACGGTCCGCCCGGTGGACGAGATCGCCCGCTATCTGTCGCCGCAGCGCCGGGTGACCGTCGTGCAGCCGCCGTCCGAGAAGCACTTCGACCTGTCGGTGGTCGTGCCCGTGGAGGATCTGGGCGAGCTGGGCGGCTCACCGGTGGCCGAGCACACCGGGCCCGCGGCGGGCCCGGCCGAGCGCCCGTCGATCTGGCCGCACGTCGAGGAGCGGATCGCCGACCTGGTGCAGGCACACCGTTCCACGATCGTCTTCGCCAACTCCCGCCGCCTGGCCGAGCGGCTGTGCAACCGGCTCAACGAGATCGGGTACGAGCGGGCCGAGGGCGAACCGCTGCCCGATGCGCACTCCCCCGCCGAGATCATGGCCGAGTCGGGCGCGGCCCGGGGCGCCCCGCCGCTGCTGGCCCGCGCCCATCACGGCTCGGTCTCCAAGGAGCAGCGGGCTCTGGTCGAGGAGGACCTCAAGGCGGGACGGCTGCCCGCGGTGGTCGCCACGTCCAGCCTGGAGCTCGGTATCGACATGGGGGCGGTCGACCTGGTCGTCCAGGTCGAGTCGCCGCCGTCGGTCGCCTCCGGGCTGCAACGGGTCGGCCGCGCCGGGCACCAGGTGGGAGCGGTCTCCACCGGGGTGGTGTTCCCCAAGTACCGCGGCGATCTGGTGCAGTCCGCAGTGGTCACCGAGCGGATGCGGCAGGGCGCGATCGAGTCGCTGCGGGTACCGGCGAACCCGCTGGACGTGCTGGCCCAGCAGATCGTCGCGATGACCGCGATGGACGCCTGGGACGTCGACGAACTGCTGGCCGTGGTGCGCCGGGCGGCGCCCTTCGCCTCGCTGCCGCACTCCGCGTACACCGCGGTGCTGGACATGCTGGCGGGCCGCTACCCGTCGGACGCCTTCGCCGAGCTGCGCCCGCGCCTGGTGTGGGACCGGGTGGCGAACACGCTGACGGGCCGGCCCGGCGCCCAGCGGCTGGCGGTCACCTCCGGCGGCACGATCCCGGACCGCGGCCTGTTCGGCGTCTTCCTGGCAGGGGCCGACCCGAAGAAGGGCGGCGGCCGGGTCGGCGAGCTGGACGAGGAGATGGTCTACGAGTCCCGGGTCGGCGACGTCTTCACCCTGGGCACCACCTCCTGGCGGATCGAGGACATCACCCGCGACCGCGTACTGGTCTCCCCGGCGCCCGGGGTGCCGGGGCGGCTGCCGTTCTGGAAGGGCGACCAGCTCGGCCGGCCGCTGGAGCTGGGCCGGGCGCTCGGCACGTGGCTGCGCGAGGTGGGCGCGCTCGCCCCCGAGCCGGCCAGGGAGCGCCTGACCGCGGCCGGCCTGGACACCTGGGCCGCCGACAACGTGCTGGCCTATCTGACCGAGCAGCGGCAGGCGTGCGGCCACGTGCCGGACGACCGCACGATCGTGGTCGAGCGCTTCCGCGACGAACTGGGCGACTGGCGGGTGATCATCCACTCCCCCTTCGGCGCCCAGGTGCACGCCCCGTGGGCACTCGCGCTCGGCGCCCGGCTGCAGGAGCGGTTCGGTCTGGACGCGCAGGCGATGCACGCCGACGACGGGATCGTGCTGCGTCTGCCCGACGCCGACCTGATGGGCCTGGACCTGCTGGACTCCGACCCCGGGCTGCGCGGCGCGGAGTTCGACCCCGAGCAGCCACCGGTCGGCGCCGCGGACGTCGCCTTCGACAAGGCCGAGGTGGAGCAGATCGTCACCGACCAGGTCGGCGGCTCGGCCCTGTTCGCATCGCGGTTCCGGGAGTGCGCCGCCCGCGCCCTGCTGCTGCCGCGTCGCAGTCCGGGCAAGCGCACCCCGCTGTGGCAGCAGCGCCAGCGGGCCTCGCACCTGCTCCAGGTGGCCTCGGAGTTCGGCTCGTTCCCGATCGTCCTGGAGGCGGTCCGGGAGTGCCTGCAGGACGTGTTCGACGTGCCGGGCCTGGTGGAGCTGATGGGCGACATCGAGGCGCGCCGGGTCCGGCTGGTCGAGGTCACCACGCCCGAGCCGTCGCCCTTCGCCCGCTCACTGCTCTTCGGCTACGTGGCACAGTTCCTCTACGAGGGCGACTCGCCGCTGGCCGAGCGGCGGGCGGCGGCTCTCTCCCTGGACTCGCGGCTGCTGGCCGAGCTGCTGGGCCAGGCGGAACTGCGGGAGCTGCTGGACCCGGAGGTACTGGCCGAGCTGGACCGGGAACTGCAGTGGCTCACCGAGGACCGCCGCGTCAAGGACGCCGAGGGGGTCGCGGACCTGCTGCGGATGCTGGGGCCGCTGACCGGCGCGGAGCTGGTGGCCCGGGGCGCGGACCCGGCGTGGGCGGCGGAACTGGAGTCGGCCCGGCGGGCGATCCGGGTGCGGATCGCGGGGGCGGAGCACTGGGCGGCCGTCGAGGACTCGGCGCGGTTGCGGGACGCGCTGGGTACGGCGCTGCCGGTGGGGGTGCCGGTGGCGTTCACCGAGCCGGTGAAGGACCCGCTCGGAGATCTGCTGGCGCGGTACGGGCGGACGCACGGCCCGTTCACCACCGGCGACGCGGCGGCCCGGTTCGGCCTGGGCGCGGCCGTGGCCGACGGCACCCTGCACCGGCTGACGGCGGCGGGTCGGATGGTGCAGGGCGAGTTCCGGCCGGGCGGGGCCGGGCAGGAGTGGTGCGACACGGCGGTGCTGCGGCGGCTGCGGCGCCGTTCGCTGGCGGCGCTGCGGCAGGAGCTGGAGCCGGTGCCGCCGGCGACACTCGGCGTGTTCCTTCCCCAGTGGCAGCACGTGGGCACGCACAGCCTGCGCGGGGTGGACGGACTGGCACGGGCCGTCGAGCAGTTGCAGGGCGCGGTCGTTCCCGCCTCGGCCCTGGAGAAGCTGGTCCTGCCGTCCCGGGTGACCGGCTACACCTCGGCGATGCTGGACGAGCTGACCGCCTCGGGCGAGATCCTGTGGGCCGGCGCCGGTGCCCTGCCGGGCAAGGACGGCTGGGTCTCGCTCTATCTCGCCGACAGCGCGCCCCTGCTGCTGCCCGCGCCGCAGCCGATGGAACCGACGCCGCTGCACGAAGCGGTGCTGACCGCGCTCTCCGGGGGCTACGGGCTGTTCTTCCGGCAGATCGCCGATCAGGTACGGGCCGCGGGGCTGGACGCCACCGACCCGCAGATCGCCGACGTGGTCTGGGACCTGGCCTGGTCGGGCCGGCTCACCAATGACACGCTCGCCCCGCTGCGGGCGCTGCTCGGTTCCGGCCGCACCGCGGGGTCCACCGCGCACCGGGCGCCCCGCTCGGTCCCGCGCGGCCGCTACAGCTCGCTCGCCGCCCGGGCCCCGCGCGCCACCGCCTCGCGCACCGGCCCGCCCACGACCGCGGGCCGCTGGTCCCTGGTGCCCACCGCCGAACCCGACCCCACGCTGCGCGCGCACGCGCTCACCCACACCCTGCTCGACCGGCACGGCGTGGTCACCCGGGGGGCGGTGGCCGCCGAGGGCGTGCCGGGCGGCTTCGCCGCGGCGTACCGAGTGCTGTCCGCCTTCGAGGAGACCGGCCAGGCCAGACGCGGCTACGTCGTGGAGGGCCTTGGCGCGGCGCAGTTCGCGATGGACGGCGCCGTGGACCGGCTGCGCGCCCTGAGCACCACCCGCGAACGGCTGGAGGAGCGCGCCTTCCGCACCCGCACGGTGGTCCTCGCCGCCGCCGACCCCGCCAACCCCTACGGCGCCGCCCTCCCCTGGCCCGACCAGCCCGTCGGCGTCACCCACAAACCCGGCCGCAAGGCCGGCGCCCTGGTCGTTCTCACCGACGGCGACCTCGCCCTCTACGTCGAACGTGGCGGCAAGACCCTGCTGTCCTGGCCCATGGAGGACATACGTCTCCAGGCCGCCGCGGACGCGCTCGCTCTCGCCGTCCGGGAGGGCGCCCTTGGCCGCCTCACTGTGGAGCGCACCAACGGCGAGCCCGCCCTCACCTCCCCCATGGGCCAGGCCCTCGAAGCGGCCGGCTTCCACGCCACCCCCCGCGGCCTGCGACTGCGCAACACCGGCTGACGCCAACGGCCGGGCGGCCCCGAACAGGGCCAGGGGTCCGGACGGCCCCGAGCAGGACCACCGGAGTACGGCCCCCCTCGGCCGCGGGACGCCCTCTGTGCCGCACCCGGCATCATGGAGGGGTGCCCGAGGGAGATACGGTCTGGCTGACCGCGCACCGGCTGCACGCGGCGCTGGCCGGGAGGCCTCTGGTGCGGGCCGACTTGCGGGTGCCGCGGCTGGCCACGGTGGATCTGGTGGGGCGGCGGCTGCTGGAGGTGGTGTCGCGGGGCAAGCACCTGATGGCACGGCTCGAAGGGGAGGTCACGCTCCACTCACACCTGCAGATGGACGGTGACTGGCACCTCTACGCGCCCGGGGAGCGGTGGCGCGGGGGTCCCGGACATCAGGTGCGGGCCGTGCTGGAGACGGATGCGCGGACGGCTGTGGGGTACCGGTTGCCGGTGCTGGCGCTGCTGGCGACGGCCGAGGAGGACGAGGTGGTCGGACACCTCGGTCCTGACCTGCTCGGCCCGGGCTGGGACCCGGTGCGGACGCTGGAACGGCTGGCGGCCGATCCGGACCGGCCGCTCGGGGAGGCGTTGCTGGACCAGCGCAATCTTGCCGGGATCGGCAATGTGTATGTGGCCGAGCTGTGCTTCCTGCGCGGGGTGACGCCGTGGACGCCGGTCGGGGAGGTGCAGGCGCCGGAGAAGCTGGTCGTGCTGGCGAAACGGTTGCTGGAGGCGCACAAGACCCGCGTCGGCCACGTGACGACCGGAGACACGCGGCGCGGCCGTACGAACTGGGTGTACGGCCGGGAGCACCAGCCGTGCCTGCGGTGCGGTACGCCCATCAGGGCCGGGCAGCACGGTCCAGGAGGGCAGCGCCGAGTGGCCTACTGGTGCCCGCGCTGTCAGCGTGGTCCGGCCGCCACGGCGGGCTGGGCCCCCGCGGGCCCGGGAGCGTAGGCGGACCGGACGCGCTGCCCGGGGAGCGGGCGGACGCCGGGAGCGAGGGCCGGGTCAGGGCGTACAGCGCTGGGCCGTACGCCCTGGCGCCTTACCGAGGCATCACGCGCGACCGAGGCATCACGCGCGTCCGGATCGGGGCCGGGGCGGGAGTACGACCCGGTGTCGGGGCCGTCCCGGCGCGGCACCGCGTGCAGGGGTATGAGGCCCAGGCTCCATCCGCCCGCGGCCATCGCCCCCTCCCACGGGCCGACGGCGTCGGGCCGCACCGCGAGCTGCAGCGCCGCCCACCACCACAGCGTTCCGCCCACCACCGCGATCCCGCGGCTCACCGTCCCGCGGGACCAGGGACGGACTTCCCGGAGTACCCGGGGTGCACACATGGCCGCCTCCTTCGGACCCCGAGGTCACGGCGGGAAACCACAGCCGATCGAGCCGGACGCGATTTCCCGTACTCAGCAGCGATGCCCTCATCCCATGATCACTAGCCTTCGCCCCGGCGCGGCCGACCGACGTTCACCCGAAAGGAGCAGTCGGCAATCGCCGGACAGCCGCACCCGGCGACGACCGGCGATGTCGAGAACGCCCGTCGTCACGGAGAGCCATGCCGCACGCGTCAGACGTTCTCAGCCTCGGACAGCCACCCGACTGTCCGCGCCTCGCCATATTGTTCACCGTAAGTGACCAAACGGGAGGGCTTCCGGCCAACAGTCCGGGAGCCCTCCCATGTGTTCCAGGTGCGTCTGTGTTCCAGGTGCGTCACGGCACCCCACGCATCCGACGCGACCGGCAACAGCGACACCCGAACGCGCAGGTCAGACGACGCTCACGGCCCTGACCTCACTATGCGTTCTCGGCCTCGAACATCCAGTGATGCT
>NZ_DATDBG010000088.1:0-3646 GCF_036524955.1 Streptomyces sp. | reverse complement strand
GAGCAGCGGCCAGTACTGGGTGGACACCTTCGCCAGCGCGTCGGTCTACGGTTCGCCGACCAGTACGGCGAGCACGGGCACGCTCTACGCGGGCACCAACTACGTGTTCTGCAAGGCGTGGGGCCGGCAGATCTCCAGTGGGAGCAGCTTCAATCACTGGTGGTTGAAGACGGACCCGGACGTCGGGCCGGGTGGGCAGTGGGTGTCCGCCTACTACCTCTCGCGCTGGGGCAATGACGAGGCCAAGGACAACAACGGCGTGACCATCCCCGACTGCGCGGGCGGTGGCCAGCCGCCGACGACCGGCCAGTACTGGGTGGACACCTTCGCCAGCGCGTCGGTCTACGGTTCGCCGACCAGTACGGCGAGCACGGGCACGCTCTACGCGGGCACCAACTACGTGTTCTGCAAGGCGTGGGGCCGGCAGATCTCGAGCGGGAGCAGCTTCAATCACTGGTGGTTGAAGACGGACCCGGACGTCGGGCCGGGTGGGCAGTGGGTGTCCGCCTACTACCTGTCCCGTTGGGGTAACGACGTGGCCAAGGACAACAACGGCGTGACCATCCCCGACTGCTGATCACCCGTTACAACGACGCGTCGCGCCTTCCGGGACCTCGTCGGCGCAGGGCAGCGGTCAGGTCGCCCGGGTACTCGGACACCGGGACCAGGGCGAGCAGGCCGCTGTCCGCGCGCCGGGGGCCGTGGCGGACCGAACGGCATGACCAGGACGGCATGGCCAGGACGGAGCGGCGTCACCGGGGCGGACCGGCGTCACGAGTTCAGGGTGGGGCTGCTGGTACGGGGGCGGCCTGCGGGGGTCGCGGGCTATGGTGGGCGTCATGTCGGCCCCCGAGTTGATCCGAATCGTGTCCCGTGACTCGCCCATGGCCCTGGCCCAGGTGGAGCGTGTCCGGGCTGAACTGTCCGCACTGCACCCCGGGTCGCGGACCGAGGTCGTCGCCGTGAAGACGACCGGTGACCGGTGGATGGGCGACCTGGCCAAGGTCGAGGGGAAGGGGGCGTTCACCAAGGAGGTGGACGCCGCGCTGCTGGCCGGGGAAGCGGATCTCGCGGTGCACTGTCTGAAGGACGTGCCCGCCGACCGGCCGCTGCCGGCCGGGACGATGTTCGCCGCGTACCTCAAGCGGGACGACATCCGGGACGCCCTGGTGCATCCGGGCGGGCTCACCCTCGATCGGCTTCCGCCGGGAACCCGGGTGGGTACGTCCTCGGTACGCCGGACCGCCCAGCTCGCCGCCTCGTATCCGCACCTGGAGTGCGTGCCGTTCCGGGGGAACGCCAACCGCCGGCTGGAGAAGCTGGCGGCGGGTGAGGCGGACGCCCTGCTGCTGGCGGTGTCCGGGCTGGAGCGGATCGGCCGTACGGACGCGGTCACCGAGGTGCTGCCGGCGGACGTGATGATGCCACCGATCGGGGCGGGGATTCTGGCCCTCCAGTGCCGCGAGGGCGACACCGGCGTCATCGAGACCGTCAGCGGTCTCGGAGACCCCGCGACGCACCGCGAGGCGACCGCGGAGCGGATGTTCCTGCACGTCCTGCAGGGGCACTGCAACTCGCCGATCGCCGGATACGCCCGGGCCGAGCGCGGCGGCGACCTGTCGCTGCGGGCTTCGGTCTTCACCCCGGACGGCAAGTCGGTGCTGAACGCCCACGAGTGGGCGGGCCGCCTCGACCCCGCGATCCTGGGCACGTCGGTCGCCGTGGCCCTGCTGCGCCAGGGCGCGCGCGAACTGATCGACGGCATCGCCCACTGACCGGCCGGGCCTCCGTCGGCCGGGCCTCCGCCGGCTGCGAGGTGCGCGGGCCCCTCGCCTGCCCGCCGATCGGGCCGACGAAGGGAACACCGTGGCTCAGCCGCACACCTCGCCGGCGGCCCGGCGGCGAGCGCGCGGCCGGCCCTGAACCGGCGGGGGACCACGTCGACCCCGCCCTCGCCGATCCCGGCCCCGGCACTCAACCCCCGCTTGACCTCAAGCGCACCTGACGTCACAGGATCGCCTCATGGCCATCCGGAGCGATCATGGCGCCATCAATCCGCTCATCAGCCGCTTCCTCCGTTCGCTCGAGGAGCGGGAGATCGACGAGGAGTGGAAGGGCCGACGTGGCCGAAATCACCCCGCGGGCCGCGACCTTCGCGCCTCCAGGGCCTGTGCCCACGACCCCAACGGGCGTGGTGGCGGCGCCCCGGGGTCAGGACGCACCGGGACGAACGCCATCACGTGGAGGGGGCGTGCGGCGAGTTGGCAGACCGGCCCGTGGATTTCTGGCTGAACCTAAGTTAGGTTATGCGAGCCTAACTTAGGTCTGCCTTATCTTTGATCGTCTGTTCCCACCAGCCTGGAGTCACCATGCGAGCCGTCCGTCTCCCCGCCGTCCTAGCCGCCGCGGCGGTCATGACCGCCGTCTCGGGCTGTGCCGAGAAGAGCGACGGCGACGCCATCCTGGTGACCGCCTCCGACACGGCGTGCGAGGTGTCGAAGAAGGAATTCCCGGCCGGCCACGTCGAGTTCGCGGTCGAGAACAAGGGCTCCAAGGTCACCGAGGTCTACGTGCTCTTCCCGGACGACCGCATCGTCACCGAGCGCGAGAACATCGGCCCCGGCACCAAGGCGAACATAACCGCCGAAGTGAAGGCGGGCGACTACGAGATCGCCTGCAAGCCCGGCATGAAGGGCGACGGCATCCGCCAGAAGGTCAGCGCGACCGGCGCCGGCGCGGCGGCCAAGCGCTCGCCGGAGATGGACAAGGCGGTCGCCGAGTACCGCACGTACGTACAGCAGCAGGCCGACGAGACCCTGCCGAAGGTCAAGGTGTTCACGGACGCGGTCCGCGCCGGCGACATCGAGGCCGCGAAGAAGGCGTACGCGGACTCCCGTATCGGCTGGGAGCGCACCGAGCCGGTCGCCGAGTCGTTCGGCGACATCGACCCCAAGGTCGACCTCCGCGAGGACGGCGTGGCCGATCTGGCGGAGGGTCAGCAGTGGACGGGCTGGCACCGCCTGGAGAAGGCGCTGTGGCAGGACAAGAAGCTCGGTGCCGAGGAGAAGGCGTTCGCCGACACCCTCGACAAGGACCTGGCGGACTGGGTGAACCGGGTCGGCAAGGCCGAGATCACGCCGACGTCGATGGCGAACGGAGCCAAGGAGCTTCTCGACGAGGTCGCCACCGGCAAGGTGACGGGTGAGGAGGAGCGTTACTCCCACACCGACCTGGTCGACTTCAAGGCGAACGTCGAGGGCGCGCAGAAGTCCTTCGAACTGCTGAAGCCGGTCGCCTCCAAGAACGACCCCGGGCTCGTCGCCGAACTGGACAAGCAGTTCGCGGCGCTGAACACGCTGCTCGACAAGTACCGCACGGACCCGGGTTCCTACACGTTCACCTCCTATGACAAGGTCGGCAAGACGGATCGCAAGGAACTGTCGGACGGTGTGAACGCGCTCGCTGAGCCGCTGTCCAAGCTCGCCGCCGCAGTGGTGAAGTAGAAGGCTGGGGGACATGACGATGTCCGGAAGATCCGGAGAAGCAGCGGACGGGTCTGCCGAATCCGCCGGCGCCCCGGCGGCCACCCCGTCGCGGCGGAAGCTCCTCGGCTGGGGCGGTGCCGGGCTCGCGCTCGGCACCGCCG